>CAMBKF010000006.1 GCA_945868085.1 uncultured Oscillibacter sp. | reverse complement strand
GGATTTAATGCCCCCCCTGCCCCCCCGGAGGGGGGGACGGCGGCGCGATAACGGTAAGGAAGGGTGTGTGAGGGAAACCCAAGAAGGGTTTCCCTCACCATTCAAATCAATCGTTTTTGGAACTTTTTTAAAGTTTCAAAAACTTAGGCAGCGGGGCGAAAAGCCTTTTTCGACACGCTAAAGGGACTGCCCTCACGGGCAGTCCCTTTTGACTTCAGCCGAAATATTTCTCCCGGAACGGCACCCCGTCCACCTGGAAGGTCCGGCCCCGGAGATAGTTTAAAATTCCCGCGTCCGTGGGCAGGTCGAAGGTGAGCTTGTAGGAATAGAGGGCCTGGCGGGTCTCGCCGTAGCGGCGGTTTTTCTCGCCGTTGCCGTATTTGCCGTCCCCCAGCAAGGGGCAGCCCAGGTCCGCCATGGTGGCGCGGATCTGGTGGGTGCGGCCGGTGAGCAGCTCTATCTCCAGCAGGGACAGCTCCCCCCGGCGCTCTAAGGTCTTGTACCGGGTCACGGCGGTCTTGGCCCCGGGCACGGGCTTGTGGAACACGAACACCTGCTTTTTCTTCTCGTCCTTGCGCAGGAAATTCTCCACCTCCCCCGCCGGCGGCTGGGGCGCGCCCAGGGTGATGCAGAGATAGCGCTTGGTCAGCTCATGCTCACGTATTTTGTCGTTGATGATGCGCAGGGTCTCGGCATTTTTGGCGGCGATAACGATGCCGCCGGTGTTGCGGTCGATGCGGTTGCACAGGGCTGGGGTGAAGGCGTTCTCCCACCGGGGATTCCACTCCCGCTTCTGGTAGAGATAGGCCTGGATGTGATTGATGAGGGTGTTCACCTTCTCCGTCTCGTCCGCGTGGACCACCAGGCCCGGGCGCTTGTTCAGCAGCATGAGGTTTTCGTCCTCATACACGATGTCCAGGCTGGGCTTAAAGAGGGTGAGGAACATATTTTCCTCCCTCGGTTGGTCGAAAAACTCGTCGTTTATATACAGCTGCAGCACGTCTCCCTGGGCCAGGCGCTGATCCCGGGCGGCCCGCTGGCCGTTGAGCTTAATGCGCTTAATGCGGATGTACTTTTGCAGCAGGGCCGGGGGCAGCAGGGGCAGGGACTTGCCCACGAACCGATCCAGCCGCTGCCCGGCGTCATTTTTTCCCACGGTAAGCTCTCGCATCCGCTTCCCCCCTTAGGTCATATAGTGCTATTGTAGCGGTTTTTTGAAAAAAGTCAATTTTTTAGCAGAAAATGTTTGACAAGCCGGCATTCTTCCTCTATAATACAATTCGTGTCATTGTGAGGTGTGCCATGCGTTTGAATGTAAACAGAGTACTGCATACCCCGGATGCCAGCGAGGATTTCCATTTTGAGATGGACCTTTCCGACCTGGAATTCGGCGGTGATAAGCCTGCTACCCATCCGGTTGTTGTGGACGGCCGGGTGAAAAACAAGGCCGGTGTGCTGCTGCTGGAGCTTCAGACATCCACAACGCTTCGCTGCCGGTGCAGCCGGTGCCTGGAGAGCTTTGATCTGCCGAAAACCACAGACTATTCCTGTGTTTTGGCAGAGGAAAAGCAATTCGAGGACAGCGACGACATCGTTCTCCTGGACCACGACGAGGTGGACCTGGACGACCTTGCCCGAACGGCGTTTATCCTTGACATGGACACAGTCTTTTTATGTTCCCCCCAATGCAAGGGCCTGTGCCCCGGCTGCGGTGTGAATCTGAACCGGGAAACCTGCCGCTGCAAAAAGCAGGTAGATCCCCGTTTGGCCGCCCTGGCAAAGCTCCTGGACCGGGAGGAAACATAAACACTATCAATAAATTCACTGCTCAGGCAGTATAAGACCAAGGAGGTGTCAACATGGCAGTACCTAAGGGAAAAGTATCCAAGCAAAGACGCAATAAGAGACGCAGCTCCGTGTGGAAGCTGGCGACTCCCGGTCTGGTGGCATGCCCCAAGTGCGGTGCGCTGCATCTGCCTCACAGAATGTGCCCGGAGTGCGGTACCTACAATGGCCGTGAGGTCAAGGTCGTCAAGTCCGTGGCCGCGGATAAGTAATATCTTTTGTGTCCTTGCAGGAGGGAAGCGTGGCTTCCCTCTTGTTTTTTTGCGTGAAAAATTCCCCCGCCAGTGCGCACTGGCTCGGAATGACATCCGTTTTCACAAGAGCTGCGGTGGAGCCGGCGTCCCCGATGGCTCCTTGGCGTCAAATCTCGTAATATCCGTAGGGCGGGGTGCCCTCACCCCGCCGCCAACTGCCTCACTTCTTGCAAACTCTGCCATCGCGAAGATGCAAAGCACCCGCAGCAGCCCGCTTTTGTCCATCGATTTCATTCATTAAAACCATAAGAATGATTCGTTTTACTTTTGGCTTATACAGGGTTATACTATTATATATAGAAAATGCTTGCGTGCCACCCAAAAAGCGGCTATAATTGTATAGTTATCATGAGGCAGTATGCCGTTTTTTGAGAGAGGACGCAGCTATGAGCACCATCATTACCTCCATAGATCCCGGCAGCCCCGCTATGCGGGCAGGTCTGCGGCCGGGCCAGCAGCTTTTGTCCATCAACGGCCACACCGTGGTGGATGTGCTGGACTACCGGTTCTACGGGTACGATCCCGTGAGCCACCTGGCTCTGAAAAACGAGGACGGCTCCACCCAAAAGCTCACCATCCGCAAGGCCGAGGGGGAGGATCTGGGGCTGAACTTCGACACCTATCTCATGGACGAGATGCGCTCGTGCGCCAACCACTGCATCTTCTGCTTTGTGGATCAGATGCCCCCGGGCATGCGCGAGACCCTGTACTTTAAGGACGATGACGCCCGGCTCAGCTTCCTCCAGGGCAACTACATCACCCTCACCAACCTCACCGAGCGGGAGGCCCAGCGCATCATCGACCTGCGCATCAGCCCCATCAATGTCTCCGTCCACACCACAGACCCGCAGCTCCACTGCACCATGCTGGGCAATAAAAACGCTGTTCGCAGCCTGGACTATATCCGCGCCTTCTGCAAGGCGGGCATCGTTATGAACGGGCAGATCGTGGTCTGCCCCGGCTGGAACGACGGCGATCAACTCCGCCGCACTCTCCGGGACCTAACGGAAATGGAGTTCTCCTCCTGCTCCCTGGTGCCCGTGGGCATCACCAAGTATCGCCAGGGCCTGGCCAAGCTGAAGCCCGTGGACGCCCAGTGCGCGGGGGAAATATTGGACATCGCCGAGGAATTTGGCCGGGAAAATCTGCGTCGCTTCGGCACACGGCGGTTTTTCTGCGCCGACGAGCTGTTCCTCCGGGCCGGGCGGGAGCTGCCCGGGGATGACTATTACGAGGGCTACCGGCAATTGGAAAACGGCGTGGGCATGCTCCGCTCCCTGGAGAGTGACCTGCTCCGGGCCATGGACCTCATGGACGACGCGCCCACTCCCTCCCCCTTCACCATTGCCACCGGCCGGGCTGCCGAGGGCTTCATGGGCCACCTGCTGGACCTGATCCGGGAGCGCTTTCCCCAGGTGCAGGGCCAGGTGATCGGGATAGACAACGACTTTTTCGGCCATACCATTGATGTGGCGGGCCTTTTGACCGGGCAGGACCTGGCCGCCCAGCTGCAGGCGCATAAGCCCCTGGGCCGGGTGCTGATCCCGCTGCACATGCTCCGCCACGCGGAGGACGTATTTTTGGATGACTGGACCGTGCCTCAGCTTTCCCAGGCGCTGGAGACGCCTGTGCAGGTGGTGGGCATTGACGGCTTCGATCTGTGCGACGCCGTTTTCGAACTGTAAGGAGGAATATCTATGGCAAAACCTATGATCGCTATCGTGGGCCGGCCCAACGTGGGCAAGTCCATGCTGTTTAATAAACTCATCGGCCGCCGCCTTTCCATTGTGGAGGACACCCCCGGCGTAACAAGGGACCGCATCTACGGCGAGAGCGACTGGTGCGGCCGCAAATTCACCCTGGTGGACACCGGCGGCATTGAGCCCAATACCGACAATCAGATCCTGTCCTTCATGCGTCAGCAGGCGCAGATCGCCATTGACAACGCCACCGTCATCGTCCTGGTGGTGGACATCAAGACCGGCATGACCGCCGCCGACCAGGAGGTGGCCGGGATGCTCCAGCGCTCCAAAAAGCCCATTGTCCTGGCGGTGAACAAGATGGACGCCACCGGCACCGTGGACCCGGAGTTCTATGAGTTCTACAACCTGGGCCTGGGCGATCCCATCGCCGTGTCCGCCATCCACGGCCACGGCACCGGCGACCTGCTGGACGCGTGCCTGAAATACTTCCCCCCGGAGGACGAGACGGAGGAAGACGACGACGTGATCCAGGTGGCCATCATCGGCAAGCCCAATGTGGGCAAGTCCAGCCTCACCAACCGCATCCTGGGCCAGGAGCGGGTCATCGTCAGCAATGTGGCGGGCACCACAAGGGATGCCATCGACTCCTATTTTGAAAACGAGACGGGCAAATATAACTTCATCGACACCGCCGGCATGCGCAAAAAGTCCAAGGTGGACGATGCCATTGAGAAATACAGCGTTCTCCGGGCCACCATGGCCATTGAGCGCAGCGACGTGTGCCTCATCCTCATTGACGCCAACGACGGTGTGACCGAGCAGGACACCAAGATCGCGGGCCTGGCCCACGAGGCAGGCAAGGCCTGCATCATCGTGGTGAACAAATGGGACATGGTGGAAAAGGACGGCAAGACCATGGACCGCATGCGCGAGGACATCCGCCGGGACCTGAGCTACATGACCTACGCCCCCATTCTGTTCATCTCCGCCCTCACGGGCCAGCGGGTGACGCGGCTGTTTGAGCTCATCAACTATGTGAACAACCAGGCCTCCACCCGCATCACCACGGGCATGCTCAACTCCGTCCTGGCGGATGCCCAGACCCGGGTGCAGCCCCCCACGGACAAGGGCCGCCGGCTGAAGATCTATTATATGACCCAGGTGGGCATCAAGCCCCCCCACTTCGTCATTTTCTGCAACGACAAGAAGCTGTTCCACTTCTCCTACCAGCGGTATCTGGAAAATCAGATCCGCAGCGTATTCGGCCTGGAGGGCACCCCCATCATCCTCTCCATCCGGCAGAAGGGGGACGATGAGAATTAAGCTGTCCATCTACTTTGTGGTGGGGCTGACGCTGCTGGTGTCGTATCTGCTGGGCTGCTTCAACGGCTCGGTGGTCACCTCCCACTTCATCATCCGGGACGATGTGCGCAAGCACGGCAGCGGCAACGCCGGGCTCACCAATTTCTACCGCACCTACGGCGCCAAATTCGCCCTCATCGTCATCCTCTGCGACATGGGCAAGACCCTGCTCTCCTGCCTCATCGGCGGGTATCTGATGCTCTGCACCAACGGCGGCTGGACCCTGGGCGTGTTGCTGGGGGGCATCGGCTGCGAGCTGGGGCATATGTTCCCGGCCTATTACGGGCTCAAGGGCGGCAAGGGCATCCTCTCCGGCGGCGTGCTGGTGTGGATGCTGGACTGGCGCATGGGCCTTGTCGCCTGGGGGCTGTTCGTCCTCCTGTGGCTCCTGACGCACTATGTGTCCCTGGGGTCCATCATGGCCACAGCCAGCATGCCGGTGTCGGCGTTCTTTGTCTTTGACCATGACCCGCTGCTGACCGCTCTGTGCGCAGTGGTGGCAGCCCTGGTCATCTTCTGCCACCGGGAGAACATCCGCCGCCTGCTGCACGGCACAGAAAATAAATTCAAGTGGCATGTGAATCCCATAAATACCGACGATAACGATTCGGAATAGAGAAAGGAAATCACTATGAAACACAATCAGGTTCGCCAGGTGGTGTTCCCCGTCATCACCGCCATGATCTGGGGCTCCTCCTTCGTTGCCCAGAGCACCAGCACCGAGCATGTGGGCGCGTACACCTTCAACGCCGCCCGATCCTTCGTGGGCTTTTTGGCCCTGCTGGTAGTGGTTCAGATCTTTAAAATGCTGCGCAAGGAGCCCCCGGTGGAGCAGACCGCCGCGGAGAAAAAAGCCGGGCGAAAAAACCTGATTTTAGGCGGCATCTGCTGCGGCATTGCCCTGGCCCTGGCCTGCAACCTGCAGCAGCTGGGCATGGTGGCCGGCGCCAGCGCCGGCAAGACCAGCTTCATCACCACGCTCTATGTGGTGCTGGTGCCCATCTGCGGCCTGTTTCTGAAGAAAAAGCTCTCCCCCACCGTGTGGGTCAGCGTCCTGCTGGCCGTGGCCGGTCTTTACTGTCTGTGCATTAAGGAAAACTTCACCATCGCCCCCAGCGACCTGCTGGTGATGCTGTGCGCCTTCGGCTACACGCTGCATATCCTGGTCATCGATCACTTTACCCAAAAGGTGGACGGCGTGAAAATGAGCTGCATCCAGTTCTTGACATGCGCCATTCTTTCGGCTATACTCATGCTGATATTTGAGCACCCCACCTGGGCGGACATCGTCCCCTGCATGGGCTCGATCCTGTATGTGGGCGTTTTCTCCAGCGGTGTGGCCTACACCCTGCAGATCCTGGCGCAAAAGGACTCTAACCCCACCATCGTGGCTCTGCTGCTGAGCCTGGAGAGCGTGTTTGGTGCGGTGTCCGGGGCCATCTTCCTGCATGAGACCATGACAGGCAAGGAGCTTTTAGGCTGCGTGCTGATGCTCATTGCCGTGGTACTGGCGCAGCTGGATCTCCCGCTCAAGAAGAAAGATAAATCTGCTAAGGAGGCATAAGTATATGACAGAAACCATTTTGAAGATCGACGGCATGATGTGCGGCATGTGCGAGAGCCATGTGTGCGACGTGATCCGCAACAAGTTTACCGTGAAGAAGGTCAGCGCGTCCCATTCCAAAGGCACGGCCACCATCATTTCCCCGGACCCCCTGGACGAGGAAGCCCTGCGCAAGGCCATTGCCGAAACCGGCTATGAGGTCAAGAGCGTAGAGTCCAAGCCCTACGAAAAGCACGGTCTGTTCCACAGATGAAAAAATCAAATAAAAAGATCCCTCTGCCATAGGCAGAGGGATCTTTTCATACCAAATCAAGACAAATATATTTGGAGGGTTGGCTCTTTATTCCTCCGGAACTTTCGCCTTCGGCAGGCTCCAGCGGAAGTGGGCCGCCAGCAGTCGGATGGCCACCACCACCACGCTGCCCAGCAGCAGCGCGGCGGTGTCATCCCAATACAGGTGGCACACCACCCACACCACGGCACCTGCCAAGGCCGCCAGGGCGTAGATATGCTTGCGGAATATGTATGGCACGTTTCCCGCCAGAGAATCCCGCACCACGCCGCCGCCCACGCCGGTGATGGTGCCCAGCAGAGCCACGGCGAACCAGCTTCCCTCCGGCAAATGGCTGTAGGCGATCTGTTCGCCCACCACGGTAAATGCCGCCAAGCCCATGGAATCCGCCCACAGCAGCAGCCGATCAAACAGCAGCGTGCTCCCGAGCAGCAAGCCGCGCAGCGGCGGCAAAAACGCCGCTGCGGAAGCCGCCAGCGCCACGCACACCGTCAGGGGGTCTCCAAAGATCTTAGGGGGTGTGATGCCCAGCAGCAGATCCCGCAGCACACCGCCGCCCACAGCGGTGATCAGTCCCAGGATCATCACGCCCAGCAGGTCCATCTGCCGCCGGAGGGCCGTCATGGCACCGGACAGGGCAAAGGCCACAGTGCCCACCATCTCCATGCATAACAGGATCAGTTCGTTCATTGGTATCCTCTCAATGTCTGCCCACGAAGCTCCAGTCATCTTCGCCATCGTGGAGCAGGTACAGGTCATCCTTATAGTCCGAATCCAGGGGATTGGCCTTGGGCGCGCTGGCCTTGTACTGCTCCAGTACACGCCGGGACTTCTCCGGCGGCTGGATAGTACCCGCACCGGCGATGCAGCCGCCCGGGCAGGCCATGCCTTCCAGCAGGTAGCCGTCATACTTCCCGGTCCGGGCGATACGCAGCATCTTGCGGCACTCCCGCAGCCCCTCGGCATACACGGTTTTTACCTCCCGTTCGGGGTCCAGGCGATGGATCACGTCCTCCACTGCCTTGGCAACACCGCCGGAGGCGGCAAAGCCCACACCGGGGGCAGATGCCTCGTAATTGGCCGGCACATCGGGGATGTCGGCAAAGTCGATGTTCTTGGCCTCCAGCATTCCCCGCAGCTCCTCAAAGGTCAGCACAAAGTCCACATCGCTGCGGACGGAGCGGCGGCAGGCCTCCAGCTTTTTGGCGGCGCAGGGGCCGATAAAGGCGATCTTGCAGTCAGGATGCCGCTTTTTCTGCAGCCGGGCCGTGAGCACCATGGGGGTCATGGTCATGGATATGTAAGGCGCGGCGCCGGGGAACTCCTTCTTGGCCATCACGGACCACGCCGGGCAGCAGGAAGTGGCCATGTAAGGCTGCATCTGCGGCACATAGCGCATAAACTCCTCCGCTTCCTCGATGGCACACAGATCCGCGCCCACGGCGACCTCCTCCACGGACTGGAAACCCAGGATCTTCATAGCCGAAACGATCTGTCCCGGAGTCACACCATCGCCGAATTGGCCCCAAAAGGCCGGTGCGATCACAGCAATGACCTTGTCACCCCCCCGGATGGCGTGGATGAGCTGGAAAAGCTGGCTCTTATCCACGATGGCGCCGAAGGGGCAGTTCACCAGGCACATGCCGCAGCTGACGCACTTATCGTGGTTGATCTCCGCCCGGCCGTACTGGTCCTTGCCGATGGCATCCATGCCGCAGGCCTCCTGGCAGGGCCGCTCAAAGCGGATGATGGCCTGGTAGGAACATGCCGCCTTGCACTTGCCGCACTTGATGCACTTGCTCTGGTCGATCTCCGCCCGGCCATGGGTAAAGCTGATGGCTCCCTTGGGGCAGGAGTTGGAGCAGTGGTGGGCCAGGCAGCTCTGGCAGGCATTGGTCACCTCGTAATGGGTGTCAGGGCAGGCGTGGCAGGCGTACTTGATGATGTTGATGAGGGGTGGCTCGTAGTAGCGCTCCCGGATAGCGGTTTTATCTGCTGCGTCGGACAGCGGCTCCTGCTGGGATGCGGAGCGCAGGCTGTGACCCATGGCCAGGCGGATACGCTCCGCCACAATGGCCCGCTCTAAAAAAATAGAATCTCTCTCGTTGCCCGGATCGGCCGGCAATATCTTATGGGGCAGCTTATCCACCCGATGATAGTCGCCGCCCTCGTAGGCAAGCTTTGCCACCTCCGCAAAAACCTGCTTGCGAATATCCGCAATTCCGCAGTATATGTTTCTCATGCGTGTACCTTCCTTGTTCCTTGTATACTTTTCTATTCTGTATTATACCATTTCCATCCAGTGCGCGCAAGGGGGGCGTGCGAAATTAATTTGCACGGTTGTAATTATTTATTGTTTCTTGGCGGCGTCTCCTCCGTCAGCGCCGCCTCCAGCTTTTGCAGCGCCCGCTTTTCAATGCGGGATACATAGCGCCGCGGCTACTGTAAGGAGTTTCCCGGCTCAAGCTGTGCCACAGGGAGCGATGCATAACATACCCCATTTGTGATTGCATCCGTTTTCTTCGGCTCTGCAAAGCGAAACTGAATGAGCACCTCCCGGTTCTCCGTCAGCTCGATCCGCTGGATCAGACTCACCAACAGCTCCCGTCCGGTGCAGGCCGTTTCCCTGTATCGCCGGGTCAATTCCAGCGCTCTGTCTCTCTGACTGACCGGGTATTTTTGCTCCTGCTCCAATTTCTGAAGGCGCTCCCCCAGCCGCCCCCGCTGGTCTTTCAATTGGGTAAAGATCCGCCGAAAGTCCGCCTCCGGCAGCAGCCCGGAAAGCCGGTCCGTATACATCCGGTCGAGATTTTTTGTCAACTCGGTTATTTTTTCCTGCAGAACAGCCATTTCCGCTGTGATTTCATTCTCCAGGACTGTTTCCTCGACCGCTTCCTCCGCCATAGCCAGGAAGACCTGGCTATTCAGGCGGTCTGTGCAAATCTCCCGCACCTTGGCCACCACAGCATCCGTCACCATTTTTTCCTTGATATAGTGAGTCGTGCAGACGCCGCTCTTGGTAAAGCGCTGATACGTCCGGCAGACAAAGTACAGCACATCCTCCCCCCTGGCGTTGGGTCGGTTCAGCACCGCCAGGGGATAGCCGCACTCATGGCAGAATATCAATCCCTTCAGCAGAAAATCATAGGTGCGGCAGCGAGTATGCCTGCGGCTGCTGACCAGCAGCCCCACCTTGCGGAAAGTCTCCTCATCAACCAGCGGTGCGTGGGTATGGGGCACCACGACCCAGTTTTCCCGGTCCTGGTGCAGGCATTTTTTCGATTTATAGCTGATCTTCACCTGCCGGCCCTGCACCATACTGCCGATATATGTTTCGTTGCGCAGCATTTCGGAAATACGCTCACTGCTCCATTGTCCTGCATAAGGGCCTTTGTGCCCTGCATCCCAGCCGCAGTAAACAGACGGTGCGGGCACGCCCTCTTCATTCAAGGCGGCGGCGATCTTTCGACAGCTGATGCCCTCCAGTGCCATAGAAAAAATCCGCCGCACCGTGGGCGCGGCCTCCTCATCGATGACGATCCGGTTCTTCTCCGTGGGGTGCATTTTGTACCCGTACACCGGCTTTCCGCCGATGAACTCTCCCTTGCGCTGCTTATCCCGCTTAACGGACTTGATTTTCTTGGAAATATCCTTGGCATACATGTCGTTCATGATAGCCCGAAAGGGCGTAATATCATTGGCGCTGGAATCCACACCGGTGTCAATGCCGTCTAAGAGCGAGATGTACCGCACCCGGTGCTCCGGGAAATACCGTTCCATGTAATGGCCGGTCATAATGTAGTCTCGGCCCAGCCGGGAGAGATCTTTGGTGATGACCATATTGACCTTTTTGGCCTCGATGTCATCGATCATACGCCGGAACGCCGGTCGGTCAAAGTTGGTGCCGCTCCAACCGTCGTCGACGTAGGTATCATAGACCTGCAAATGATGTTTCTCCACGAATTCATCCAGAATGGACCGCTGATTGGTCACACTTTGGGACGGCCCCACGCTCTCATCCTCCTTGGACAGCCGGATATACAGCGCCGCGCGGTAATTCGCGGGGTCATTTATCTCCTGAAACATGCATCCTCACCCGGCCTGGGTCCTTGCCCAGCAGCATCCGCCTTTTGTGTGCCCCTGTATCCTCCTTGGCGCGACAGCTCCTTTTTCAGATAGACCCGAAAGGAATCCCGGACCAGCTCCTCCAGCGCCGGTCCGGTATCCGAGTAGCTGCATCGAACCACAATGCTCTTATTTTTCATATGCCACCTCCCGGATCATATCGTATGAGCGAGAGGTTGTCAACTTGCATCAAAAATGTTGCCGTGACCTGTGTCAATGGCACAGTCCGCTATTTTTTTGCTTTTATTTCCGCTGTTTGTCTGCAGTGTTTCAGTCCGTTGAATCTGTCCCCGCCTGTCTCATTTTGGAGGCCGTCCTCCAGACCCATTGTGTAAAAAGCGTCCGCATGGGGTTCCATGCGGACGCTTTCTGCTGCAGCCGGTGGCTGCATTACCTTGTTTAATTGTCGGCCTTGTTCTTCCGCTTGCGGTTCACAAACAGGAACACGATCACGGCCAGGCTGGCCACCATCACGATCACCCACAGGGTCGCGTTGAAGGTATCGCCCGTGGGAGGCGGGGTGGGATCATCGGGCTCCACCGGGAGCTCGTCGACCTTGAACTGCCAATCTAGATAGCCCACGGAAGCCTGGAAATCATTCTCCATGGTGATGGGCACATTCAGCGTCACATCCAGGTCGATCTTGCCGCCGGAATAGACGGTACCCAGGCAGACCCAGTCGCTCAGCTGCGCGGTCTGGTCGGCGGGAGCGGCAAACAGTTGGGAGTTGCCGTCCAGCTTCACGATCAGATTCATCTGAGAAAGGAACTCCTCCGAGCCCTCCACCGCGCCCAAGGCGCGCATGTAAACCTTGATCTTGACGTTCTTCTCCACCTTATTGTCAATGGTGACCTTCTGGGTGATAGAGTCACCGGGCATGACATTCTTGAAATCCGTAAACAGGTCGGTGGGAGAATACTCGCTGCCGGGTGCAAAGATGAACTCCCGGGCGTTGCCGTCATAAGTGACCTGCCCGTCAGCAAAGGCGGTGGTCGCGAGGCCCATAAGCATGAGCAGCGTCAGGGCCAGCGAAAGAATTGCTTTACAAGTTTTCTTCATATCTCGCCACCCCCCTTAATTACCACTGGTCACGGAAAGCTCGCCATTAGCTTTAATCGAGAAGTTATTACCCCATGCCGCCTGGACAGCCGCCTCAGGACCTGCCTGAATGGCCTCTGCGATGACGTCGATAGACTGGTGGCCGCCATCAGCATCCGCATAGTCCTTAACAAGCTCAATGGCCTCAGCCAAATTAGCTGCAGGCGTTGCACCGGGAGCAACCGGTTTGGTGTAATAGTAATATCCGTCAAAATAGGTCCAATAATAGCCAAAATTGACTGTAGGGGCCTCCGCTACGCCGCCGATGTGCTGGCCGGCCTCATTGGTGCGGTAGGACACCAGCTTGACGCGGATGAATGCGGAGATGTCTCCTGTGTTCGTCACGTTCACGTTGGTTTTGGTCTCACCGTTAAACTCCTCTTCAACTCTACAGGTCACCTGGGAGGGATTGAAGGTGTTGACGACCGAATCTGTCTTGGTGCTCATCCATGCGATGGTACCGCCGATAGCCAGTGCCAAAATCAGCACCACAGAAACGATCATAGCGGTGAGCCGACCCTTGCGAGCTGTTTTCCCGCTGCGCCGGGCTTCGTGTTTGCCTCTATACATCATCATTCCCTCCTTTCTCAGTTCTTACCAAAGATGTTGCGGACCACAGTGCTGAAGCCGTTGAGCCAGCTGTCCACAGTCTTCGTATTGGTGCAGGTGATAGTGCCGATAGGCGTTGTCGAATTCAAGTTAGCGTCTTTAACGGAGTAAGTGGGGGTACCATATCGCCAGCTCCAGTTGGTGTCCTCCTGGATGGTGTAGGTACCCACAGGCAGCTCCACCAGCGTTTCGATGCCATTGCCCTGGATGGTCACTTCGGAATACTTCTCGCCGTCCTTGTAAACATCGAACACATAAGTCTCATCGCCCTCGCCGCCCTTTTTAGTGATGCTCAGCGTGCAGGTCTTGATGTGGACCAGGAACGCCTTACCCTCGGGAACATTGCAAATCTTACCGTCACAATTTGTGTGCAGGAATGTGGTGTAGTCAGTCACATCCCTGTTGCCGATTTTCACGGTCACATCAACAGGAACATCCTCCTTGGTGTACTTACCGTTAGCAATTTTGTCGCTGTCCAGTGTGTAGGTCAATGCCAAGTTGGGTCGATCGTTCAGCATAGAAACGCCCTCGTCGCCAGCGACCTTGTCAACCGAACCATTGGTGTAGTGAACCCATCTAGTATTCTTCAGATTACCGTCAAACGCTGCGGGTACGGTTTCACCATAGTAGCCCTCGCCGTCGGCGAAGGTCAGTTCCGGTTTAAACACATGAATCGTATCTGTTCCGGAACCGGACTGTTCCTTAGCGTTCCCCTCTGTGTGTTTGGGCGTTACGGTTACGGTCACTGTATACGCAACATCCTCCGTCAGAGAATCAATACCGCCAGTCAGATCATTTCCATTTGCGTCCTTCACAGTGACGACAATATCCACATATTCGTGCTGCCAGTCTTCCAAACCGAAGTTTTCTTTCGTCAAATCCAGCGTTACATCCCCACAGGTGACAGTCATTTGATCCTTAATCTGCTCCGCAGGTACAGTCTCACTGTAATAGCCGCCCAAATATACATTGGATTGGATGTCGGAAACCTTAACCTCACCAATTTTAACATCCACCGGATCCGCCGTGGCCGTAGCAAGAGGCTCTTTTGCATCTGGGTCCACATAAATCCCAGCGCTTTCATTGGTGGGCACACCGTTGCCGCCGAGGAAACCATCCTTCGGAGTTACAGTAAAGGAAATTACAAGCTTTCTGCCATGGAAGTCACCCGCCTGGGTAACATCGCCTTCAACACGTCCTTTTTCAGAAATAAAATTCTGGTTGAAGTCAAATTTGGTTACGTTGACCTGCGAACCTTCAATTGTCACTGCGTCTTCCAGCTTTGTGCCAGCCGTTTCCCATGTGGCCTCTCCGGTAGCCGTATTGTAGCTCAGGCAGTCAACTTCCTGTACTGTAACGTCATTGACGTTATCGGGCATATTAAAGTACGGTGTAACAACGTCTTTAACCACAGCACTGCTTCCAAGCGAAATGCTGGAGCCACCCGTTTGATCAGCGATTTGCTTGAAGATGTTCTCCAACGCATTTATACTGCCGGCCGACAGGTAAAAGCTGCCCTTCGAGATGTCCGCCTGTGCGCCCGGGGTGATCTGCTGCACCACGCGCCGCTCGAAATCGTCATTACTCTCCCAGTTGCGCTTGTTGATTGTCTGTCCTGTATAATGCGCGTTCGGGTAATTGGAGGACACATAGCTCATGTATTTATCCATCGGAGAAGACATGCTCTCGGCATCCGTTCCGGGTGCAACAGAAATACAGTATACAGCTGCCTCATAGGTATTTTTTAACCGATAGGCCGATTCAACCGCATTCTTTACCGTAGTACTGCTCCAGGTGCTGCTGTCGTACGGTTCCGGTTCGCCATCCGTAAACAGAACAACTACGCGCTCCCGTTCCTTCGCGCTCGCATCCGAATTTTTAAACAAATCCTCTGCTTCAATTAACGCATCGTCATGATCGGTTGCAGGGTAAGGGTAATTTTTTCCAATCGAAATGTTATTAACAGCATTTTTCAATGCATTCTCATTAGCAGTCGCATCAAGAAAGCCGTTGGTAAGTGAAACAGCGTAGTCATGGAATCCCACGATTGCCATACGGTTACCGCCCTTTTTTGCGACATCCGTAATAAAGGTGGTTGCAGCCTGCTTCAAAGCTTCCAAGCGAGTCATGCTCTGCCTGTATTCTCTTGTATAAAACTGCACACTGTCGCTGGTAGGATCATCTGCAGATTCCATAGGCGTGTATTCTGTTCCAGGATGGTGACGCAATCCAGTCCAACAACCATTTGTCCAAGTCTTACATGTACTGCACCATTCGACCTCTTTATAACTAGACCCTGATCGGACATAGTATATACTATTTCTGTTTAATTCATAAACCTCCGTATATACCCAGCCGCCTTCAGAGAAACTATTGTTCATACTGCTTGACATATCCACAAGCAGCACAACGTCAACCGGCTTCACACCAGTGCTGGTCGTAATCTCGCCAGTGGTATAGGCTTCCAGATTGATCGTATATGTTCCGTCCTGATTATCCGTCACAGACTTGGTCAGTTCCAGTCCTTCCGGATTGTTTTGAGCTGCTGCAACACGAGGTGCACGGAGCAGCCGAGAACCGCTCTGCTTCGCTGCCAAAAGCTCACGGAACAATGCAACATCAGCATAGTCTGCCGCGGCGGTGGTACCCGTCTCCTCGGCCCCGGCATCCTCCGCGTGGGCGGGCAAGGTCAGCAGGCTGACGGTCATGACCAGCGCCAGCAGCAGGGACAGGACTTTTTTCAGTTTCATATGCGTTTCCTCCCTTCTCAGGCTTCAGGCCAGCCGGCGGCGTCCAGGGCAGAGGCGCCGTTGTGCGCGGTCTGCGTGGCGAAGGCGTTCACCTGCAGAATGGCACGGCTCTCCTGGTACATATTGCTCATGGTCTCGGCGAAGTGGACCGCAGTGAACAGCGGCTCGGTGGTCTGGCCCGGCTCCAGGGCGGCGTTATAATAGTAATAGCCGTCCTTTTCCGTCCAGTTCTCCGTGTTCAGATCGCAGGTGACCAGGGAAAGGTCCGCCTCCCCCTCCACGCCCCGGGCCAGCTCAATGGCCTTGTCCAGGGAGACACGCACCCAGGCGGGCTGGCCGCCGGTGTTGGTCACCGTGACGATCTTGGAGACATCGCTGCCGGGCATAACGCCCAGCTGATTCTCAAAGGGCACGGTCTTTTCACCGTCCGGAGTGAGCATCCGCTCCTCCAGGGCGATTTTCACATCGCCGGTGGTGATGACGTTCCGGGCGGTGCCCTGGGCCGTGAAATAGGCCAGGGTGCCGTAGACCGACAGCGCCGCCAGGATCAGCACCACGGACAGCGCCAGCAGCTTGGTTTTCAGGCTTCTTTTCTTCATAATTACACTCCTCATTCTCCAGTATTGAGGTCATAGGAGAATATCCGGCGCACTGTGCCGGGTACTCTCCTATGGCCTGCACCCCCGAAGGGGTGCAGGGCCGGGGTGATTTGGAATTACTTAGCGTCAAAAGCGGCGAAAGCAGCGGCAGCGTCTGCGAAGCCCTCGGCCTGGATGGCGTCAGCCTCGAAGAGAACGTCGAAGGATTCAACATTTGCCAGATCCTCAGCCGTTGCATCCTTATTGATAGCAATGTTGCCCCAGACGTTCCAGAAGGTCAACTCGCCGGCCTTTACAGGCTTTACAAAGGTAAAGTCATACTCATAGTACATAATGCCATCGCGCTCAACTTGCTTAACATCTGTTGCACCAGCGGTATTATAAGCGGTGACAGCCTTTGAGGTGACCTGACCCTCGTTCATAGCGGTAGTTGTCCAATAGGAAGGGCCCTTGTCGATGACATCAAACAGGGATACGGGAATCAGCGTGCGGATGCGGATATACGCATCGTTGGCACCGATGTTCTTCACATAGGGGTTCTTGCGAACGTTAGCACCGGGAACCATGTTCTGGCTGTGCTCCTGGAAGTAGCCTTCCTTGTAGGCTGCGGCATCGGCTTCAATCTGCGCATCGGAGAAGTACTGGCCATCCCAAACCTCGCCGGAGGTAACGTAGTTGGGGGTGTTATCGGGAGTGCCCTGCATATCCACGTCAGCTGCCCACAGATAGCCGCCCATTAAAGGTTCCGTTTGACCAACGGCATTGCCCTTACCAGCATTGACGCGGTGGTACTGGGACTCCAGCAGCTCGATTTTCACATTGCCAACGGTGAAGGTATTGTCCTTAGCATCGGTGTCAGTGAAATACGCCACGGTGGCGCCGGCGATGGCCATAACGACCAGCACAGCCGCCAGGCACAGAGATACGATCTTCTTCTTAGTCATGATTCTTTTTTCCTTTCATTTATGTAATTGAATAAACTGGGGAAATGCGGGGAGATTTAGACCGCCTTCTGTGCCTCAGCCCAAGCAGTTGCCACATCGGTAATGCCATCGCTCTGCACAGCATAAGCCGTGAAGGTCAGAGTGGGATAGGTGGCAGCAGTCAAATCGTTCAGCATCGTCTTGGTAACGTCGTTCTTGACGGTTACGGTATTGCCCGCCAGTACAGGGAAAGTAACAGCCGCAGTAGTAGCAGCTACCTGACGATAGTAAACGCCATCCACACCGGGAAGTGCGGTCCAACCGTCTGCAATAGCATAGGTCATAAAGTCATCAAAGTTTGTAGACTTCTCCACCTTCACGAACAGCCAGCAGGCCTCGGAATTAGCCTCAACCTTGACAAACGGGTCCTTGGTAATGGTTTTGCCGGGCACCATCTTCAGGTCAAGATTTTTGCTCTCGTCCAGGTCGATGTTGATGTCGCCGACAGTAAAGGTGTTCACCACAGAGTCGGTCTTATCTGCCAGCCAAGCCAGGGTGCCGCCGATGGCGCAGCACAGCACCAGGACGACTGCCACGATAGAAATTACTTTCTTTTTCATGATTTTTTCTTCCTTTCCTTAAAATGCTTGTAATGAATTTTATTTCAACAGACGCCGGAGCCTGAACTCCATTTATCTGTCGGAAACGAAGTCAGCAGGGAGTTATCAGCCGTTGGTTCTGGCCATCTGCGCATCAAAGGCAGCCCAGGCTTCGTCAGCATCGTCAAAGCCGTCCGCCTGGATAGCCTCGGCCACCACGGTGATCTTGAGATCCTTGAGTTTGGCAAGCTGATCGCCGTCCACCCAATCAGGCAGCGTGATCTCATCGAACAGAGTAGGCAGCACGACATCTGTGTCAGCAGCAGTAACAGTATCAGTACCGCCCAGTTCGTCTGCATAGTAGAAGATGTAGGTCAGGGTGTCGGCCTTCTGATCATAGATGCAGTACTTGGGATTGTCGATGCCGTCCTCCATGTCGAACGTACCGTTTTCAGGATGCAGCGGAGAAATCCAGAACAGTTCAGAATTCGTGCTGAACTTGAGCATGCGGACTTCAGGAAATGCATTTTCCAGTCCGGTCACTTCATCCGCATATTTAGGATCCGTGCAGATCTTGATAAGCTCAGAAGCATTGTTGAAGGTGACCTTCATGCGGACATAGGACTCCACGCTGGGTGCCACCACCGTAACAGTAGGATCCTTCACATAGACGTGACCGGGCAGCAGCTTGTACTTGTTCTCGGTGACGCGGGGAGCTTCGGTCTTATCGACAACTTTGCCATCCTTGTCCACCGGGTTGCCGTTCTCGTCAACCTTCGCCTCGTCCAGCTTGATGGCAACATTACCGACAGTAAAGGTGTTCTTGACATCCTTGCTGTCCGTCAAATACGCCATGGTGCCCAGCACGGAAGCGGCCACGAGCAACACCGCGCACAGAGACATCAGCAGTGCCTTTGTCTTTGTTTTTGCTTTCATCACAAAAACCTCCTGATAAAGAATAATATATATGGGAGCCTTGCGGCGTTACCCCCTTAGTTATGGGCCGCGGGATCCTCCGCGACGCGCTTGCCCTTTTTTCCGCTGTCATCCAGCAGGTCGGGCAGGAACACCAGCAGAACCAGCACCACGGCAAAGCCGATGGCAAAATACAGCCCCGGCGGGTTCTGCACGAAGTTTGCAAAATACCCCAAATAGGGTACGGAAAACACGGGCTTGCCGATGACATTTTTATAATGCACGGGCGTACCGTCCGGGGCGTCGTTGGCGTCGCCCTGGGTGCGGAAGCGGAGGACGGAGCTGTCCTCCTCGTCGGGCAGGATCTCAATGATGCGGTGGGTGGCCACGGTATCCTCATTGAGCATGAAGGTGATGGGATCGCCCACCTGGAGGTCCTGGGGGTCCACCTTCTTGACATAGAGCATGGAGCCGGTGTGATAAGTAGGCTCCATAGAGCCGGAAAGGACGACATATGTATTCAGCCCCACCAGCCGGACGCCCACCAGGGCCACAGCCAGCAGCACCACCAGCACCACCAGCACTGTGCTGACTACATTCCAAACTTTTTTCAGCGAATGACTCATTATAATATGTACTCCCGGGGATTATTCTGCGTTGGCCGGACGGCGCAGCCGTAAAAGCCGCAAAAAGCTTATCTCCTGTGCGATAAGCCCAATACGCAATTCAATGTCAAGACAAACTATAGCACAATGCACATCAAAATGCAATAGCTAAAAACGAAATTTTGAATAAAAATTTGAAAGAATTTTCCTTTGCAGCAAAAAAAGCAATATTTTTGTAAATAATTGTAAGATACTGGAATTTTTTGTAGTCAAAATAGGGGCAGGCAAAATTTATTATCGGTCGATCGTTTTTTGCAGCAGAAACGATTTTCAGCATCAAACCGAGTCTCTCCGGGTGCTTACAGTAAGCGCGGCGGGATACATAGCTGCGGCTGATGCCGAAGGCCGCAGCCACCTGGCGCTGGGTTTGCGGCAGGCGGCCGGATAGTCCGTACCGCCGGCGGATCACCTCCGCCTCCCGGTCCGTGAGGCAGCGGCCCACCAGCTCCCGGATGCGCAGGCGCTCCTCCCGGTCGGCCATATCCGAGAGCATGGTGTCGTCGCAGCCCACCACATCCATGAGGCTGAGGGCGCCCCCGGCGGCGTCGGGCTCGATGGTATCGGACAGGGACACCTCCCCCTGCAGCTTTTTGCGGCTGCGAAAATACATGAGCACCTCATTCTCCACGCAGCGGGAGGCGTAGGTGGCCAGGCGGATCTTTCGGTCCGGTCGGAAGGTGTCCACGGCCTTGATGAGCCCGATGGTGCCGATGGAGATCAGGTCCTCCTGCTCCGCCGCCTGGGTATAGTACTTTTTAATAATGTGCGCCACCAGGCGCAGATTGTGCTCCACCAGAATGTTCCGGGCCTCCAGATCCCCGGCCAGACTGCGCTCTAAGTACATCCGCTCCTCCCCGGCGCTCAAAGGCTTGGGAAACGACCCGGTATCCCCTGTTAGGCGCAAAGTCAGAAACAGGCTGTTGGCCAGTAGAAACAGTGCTGCAGACAGCATATGCATCTCCCCTTTCCCTGCCATCCTATGCCCCCACAGGCAGTCCCTATACGGATAAAAAAATGCGCCCGGCAGCCCGGGTACAAACCGCTTTTTGCCGCGGCACCCGGGTCCGTGGTAGATAATTTATCCACAGGACCCACTCATGCGCTAATTTTTTTGCCTTTGCTGTTGACATTTCTCTCTTATGCTGATAAACTATCCTTTGCGAAAAAATCCAGCAAGCAAAAAGAATTTTCAGTAAGCAGGTGATCGTATGCTGCACAAGGAATCCAAATCGGATAGAAACAAGCGTTTTGCGCGGATCTGGAGCCTGTCCCGTTCCGACGCAGGCAAGACCCAGGAATTCATGGCCAACGGCCTGGGCGTCAGCAAAAAAACCATTCAGAACTGGGAAAAGGGCGCCAGCGCTCCCGACCTGTACGAGGGGTCGGAGTGGTTCCGCGTGCTGGGCACCAACCCCATGCCCTACTACCTGGCGTTTTTGTATCCCTGGCTATTTGACGGCATCAAGCCCGAGGACGACGACCAGGAGATCGAGCAGGCCCTGCTGTTTTTGGTGAAGAACATGACCTCGGTAGAAAAGCGGGAGATGCTGTATCTCATGGCCGGCCGCCACGGCAGCCCCTGGTACTCTCTGCTGCAGATGTTCACCGCTCACTGCCACTGCTCCCTGCGCTCCCGGGTCACCGCCGCCCGCACCATCCTGGAAAATTACGAGATGGACATGGCCTGCGGCTCCCTGGTGTGCCAGGACAACGTGCAGCCGGATATGAAGATGCTGCACCACGCCGTGGAGGAGGGCAAGCAGTCCGTTTTCAACCAGCTCACCGGCTATACCAACGTGGAGCTTCCCACGGAGGATTGACGCGATTTTTCCCTGCCCCTCTCCGCTCCGGCGGAGGGGGCAGTTTTTTTGTTGTCGCCGGGTGCGGCTCTTGTTATCGGCGGCCGACTTTGGTATAATCGAAGCAGATCGAAAGGGGGCAGGGCCATGCGTTCACTGGCGGCCATCGCGTTTTCCTTTGCAGCGGCCATCCTGGCCCTGTGCCTGCTGCCGGCAGGGCAGTGGGCCTTTTGGGCGGCGGGCATTCTGGCAGCGGCCGGCGGAGCCGTTTTGCTGCTGCCCCGGCTGCGGTCCCGCCGGCGGCTGCGGGTCTATCTGGCCCTGATCACCCTGTCCCTGGCGGCAGGTCTGCTGTATGGCCGGGGCTGGAGCGCCTTAGTGGCGCAGCCCGTGCAGGAAAAGTGCGGCAGCAGCCACCTGTTTTCCGCCACGGTGTGTGACTGGCCGGAGCAGCGGGATTCCGGCTGGCGGGTCATGGTGCGCCTGGCGGATGCCCGGGGTGCCAAAGCCGAGTGCTATCTCAGCGACGAATCCGCCGCCCTCCTGGAGCCGGGGCAGACCCTCTTGGGAAATGCCTACTGGCAGGACGCCTCCGTCATCAAGGGAACGGAGCTGTCCACCTTCACCTCCCGGGGCATCTTCGCCCTGCTGTACTGCGATGAGATGCCCACGGTAGCCCAGGGCCAGGCCGGTTCCCTGCGGTACCTGCCCCAGCGGATGGAAAAAGCCTTCCGGGACAAGATCGCCCGGGTGTGGGAGCACGACGGCACCGTGGCCGGTCTCCTGCAGGCGGAGCTTTTGGGCGACCGCAGCGGCATTTCCGAGGAAATGTCCGACCGTTTTTCCGAGGCGGGCGTGAGCCATCTGTTTGCGGTTTCCGGGCTGCACTGCGCCTTTTTGCTGACGCTGCTGGGCCTGCTTGTGGGGCATCGGCGGCGGCTTTTGGCGGCGGTGGGCACTATCGTTCTGCTATTTTATATGTTTATGGTGGGGCTTACACCCTCGGTGGTCCGGGCGTGCATCATGCAGTTTTTCCTGCTGCTGGCGCCCCTGCTCCGGCGGGATGCCGACCCCATCACCTCCCTGGCGGCGGCCCTGGGGCTCATTCTGCTGGTCAATCCCTACGCCGCGGCCAGTGTGAGCCTGCAGCTCAGCTTCGGCGCTATGCTGGGGCTGATTTTAGTCACGCCCCGGATCTACGGGTTCTTCCAGGCAAAGAAGCAGCCCCAGGCAAAGCTCGCGGCCAGGGCCTGCACCTTCCTGACTGGCACCCTCTCCTCCACCCTGGGAGCCATGGTCTTCACCGTACCGCTGACGGCCTACTATTTCGGCGTGTTTTCCACGGTGGCGCCGCTGACCAGCTTGGTGTGCATCCCCCTGGCCTCCGGCAATTTCATGGCCGGATTTTTGACGGTGCTGGTAGGCTTCATCTGGCTGCCCGCCGCCCGGATCCTGGGATACGTCAGCTGGGCCCGGAGCAAACTATTTCTGCTGGTGGTGGACCTGGCCGTCTCCATTCCCTATCATGCGCTCTACACGGATACCAACCCATTCTTGGTTTGGTGGCTGGTGTTCGTATATGTCCTGTTCATTTTGTGCGTTCTGACCCGGGACCGGCCCCGGAAATACGCCCTGGCCGCCGTACTGTCCCTCCTGGCCCTGGTGCTGTGCATCAACCTGCGCACGGCAGAATTTCACAGCGGCGAGCTGACAGCCGTAGCCGTGGATGTGGGCCAGGGGGCCAGCACCCTGCTGCTGTCCGGTGACGACGCCGTCCTGGTGGACTGCGGCAGCAGCAACCGCTACAAGCACCCGGCCCAGCAGGTGCTCTCGCAGCTGGGCAGCATGGAGGTACGCCGCCTGTCGGCGGTGGCCGTGACCCACTTTCATGCCGACCATACCAATGGCCTGGCGGAGCTGTTCGGCCGGGTGGAGATCGACCGGCTCTACCTGCCGCAGATCGAAGACGACTACGGCGTGCGGGATAAGCTGGTGGCCCTGGCCCAGGAGCACGGCACCCAGGTGCAGTTCGTCACGGAGCAGCAGTCCATTCCCCTGGGGCAGTGCAGCCTTACGGTTTTCCCGCCCGTGGGATCGGGCGATCCCAACGAGCAGGGTCTGACCTACCTGTGCAGCAGCGGCGATTTTGATCTGCTCATCACCGGCGATATGTCCGGGCAGACGGAGCTGGCACTGATCGGGCAGTACGACCTGCCGGATGTGGAGGTCCTTATGGTGGGCCATCACGGGTCCAAATACAGCTCTCAGCAGGATTTCCTGGCCGCCATCACGCCGGAGGCCGCCATCATCAGCGTGGGAGACAACAGCTACGGCCACCCCACGGATGCAGCCATCTCCCGGCTGGAGGCCGTGGGCACGGAGGTCTACCGCACCGATACCCAGGGCTGCGTTACCGTGACCGTACATTATCATTAACGAGAGGAGCCATACGCTATGGCAGCGGAAAAGAGCAAAACCTCAGGCAAAAACGCCGCCTACGACCGGCTGCGCAAGGCCATAAAAGAAAAAACGCCCGCCCGGGCCTACCTGTTTTACGGGGAGGAGAGCTACCTACGCCAGACCTATGTGCAGCAGCTGCAGGACCTGCTCATCCCCAAGGGCAGCGAGGATTTCAACCTCCACCGGCTCTCCGGCGGCCGCGTCACAGCCCAGGATGTGGCCGACGCCGTGGAATCCATGCCCATGATGGCGCCCAGCACCCTGGTCACGGTGACGGACTGGGACATTTTCAGGCTGGACGAAGGTCAGCGCAGCCAGCTCATCGAGCTTTTGGAGGATCTGCCGGACTACTGCACGGTGGTGTTTATCTACGACACCGTGCCCTACAAGCCGGACCGGAAAATGAAAAAGCTCACCGCCGCTATGGATAAAAACGTAGAGGTGGTGGAGTTCCAGGGCCAGTCCCGGGACGCATTGGTCCGGTGGCTGCAAAAGCGCTTCCGCGCCCTGGGCCGCAGCATCGACCAGCAAACGGCGGACTACATGCTCTTTTACTGCGGCTCCATGATGGATAACCTCATCGGCGAGGTGAACAAGGTGGCGGCCTTTGCCAAGGCCGAGCAGGTCACCACCGCCGATATTGCCGCCGTGGCGGAGCCGGTGCTGGACGCCCGGATCTTTGACATGACCAACCACATCTCCGCCCGGGACTATAACAAGGCTGCCGCCGTGCTGGGGGACCTGCTGCGGATGCAGACGGAGCCCATCGTCATCCTGGGCGCCATCGGCAAGGAGCTGCGGCGGCTGTATACCGCCCGCATGGCCCTGGACGGCGGCAAGGACCGCTTTTGGCTCATGGACCTGTGGCAGATGCGCAGCGACTATCCCGCCAAACTCCTCCTCCAGGCAGCCCGGCGGGTGGATCATGAGTGGTGCAAGCGCTCCCTGGCTGCCTGCCAGCTGCTGGACCGGCGCATGAAAAGCGAAAAAAACATTGACCGGGAGGGCGAGCTGGTGCGATTTGTCATGGAGCTGGCGGAGCAATGAGTAAGCCACGCATTGAAGAAGTCATCGTAGTGGAGGGCCGCTACGATCGAAATATGCTTCTTCAGGTGGTGGATGCCACCGTTGTGGAGACCGGCGGTTTCTCCGTGTTCAACGACCGGGAGAAGCTGGCCTTTCTGCGCAAACTGGCCCAAAAGCGGGGCCTGATCCTGCTGACGGACTCCGACGGGGCAGGCTTTGTCATCCGCAATTATCTCAAGGGCGCCATTCCAAAGGAGCAGGTAAAGCAGGCCTACATTCCCGACATCCCCGGCAAGGAGCGCCGCAAGCGCAAAGCCGGGAAGGAGGGCAAGCTGGGCGTGGAGGGCATGACCCCTGAAATTCTCCTGCAGGCCCTGTGCCGGGGCGGCGCCACCTTCGCGGGGGAGACCGCCCCCCCAGCGGCAGATCCCATCACCAAGGCCGACCTGCTGGATCGGGGTCTCATCGGCCCCGACAGCGTCCAAAAGCGGCAGCAGCTGCTGAAAAAGCTGGACCTGCCGGAGCACCTGACCCCCAACGCCATGCTGGAAACACTGAATCTGCTGATGAGCCGGGAGGAATTTTATGAACAGTAATTCTCTGGAGATCGAGCGCCGCTTCCTTATTCTCCGCCCATCGGAGCCGGAGCTGGCGGCCCGGTGCAGCCACGTCTATCACATGGAGCAGACCTATCTCCTCTCCCCGCCCCACCAGACGGAGCGGGTCCGCCGGCGGGAGAGCCGGGACGGCGTGGCTTTCTTCCACACCGTGAAGATCGACCGCAGCGCCATCACCCGCCTGGAGCAGGAGGAGGAGATCACCCTCGAGGCCTACGACGCCTACCTCACCCGCCGGGATCCCATGACCGAGACCATTCGCAAGACCCGCTACTGCCTGCCGGAGGGGCCGTACACCTTTGAGATCGACTTCTATCCCTTCTGGCCCAGCTACGCCGTCATGGAGATCGAGCTGCCCCGGGAGGATGCCCCCTTCCGCTTTCCGGACGGCATCACCGTGGTGCGGGAGCTCACCGGCGACCGCCGCTTCAGCAACGCCGCCCTGGCCCGGCAGATCCCCACGGAAAGTGAACTGATATAGCACGGAACTCTTGCATTTTCCGTATGCAGCCGCTATAATAATATGGTATTTTTGCAGTAATTTACTATAAGGAGTAAAACAATATGAGCGAGGAAAACAAAGTCATCGCCGCTGGCGAGCCCGAGCGTACCGAGGGCAGCAACTTTATTGATAATTTCATCACCGAAGACCTGGCCCCCGGCGGCCAGTACGAGGGCATGACCATCCACACCCGTTTTCCCCCGGAGCCCAACGGTTACCTGCACATCGGCCACTGCAAGGCCCTGTGCATCGACTTCGGCACCGCCGAGAAGTTCGGCGGCCTGTGCAACCTGCGCATGGATGACACCAACCCCACCAAGGAGGACGAAGAGTTTGTGGGTGCCATCCAGCAAGACATCCACTGGCTGGGCTTCGATTGGGGCGACCGGTTCTTCTTCGGCAGCGACTATTTTGAGGAGGATTACCGCCAGGCGGTGCTGCTGATCAAAAAGGGCCTGGCCTATGTGTGCCAGCTGACCCCGGAGGAGTTCAAAGCCAACCGGGGCGACATCGGTATCCCCGCCGTCTCCCCCTACCGGGACCGTCCCATTGAGGAGAGCCTGGACCTGTTCCAGCGCATGCGCGCCGGGGAGTTCCCCAACGGTGCCATGACCCTGCGGGCCAAAATTGACCTTGCCAGCGGCAACTTCAACATGCGCGACCCGGTCATCTACCGCATCAACCACATGAGCCACCACCGCCAGGGCAGCAAGTGGTGCATCTACCCCATGTACGACTTTGCCCATCCCATTCAGGACGCCCTGGAGGGCATCACCCACAGCCTTTGCTCCCTGGAGTTTGAGGCCCACCGCCCCCTTTATAATTGGGTCATTGAGCACTGCGAGCTGCCCGCCCACCCCCGTCAGATCGAGTTCGCCCGCCTGGGCATCGACCACACGGTCATGTCCAAGCGCAAGCTCCGGGCCCTGGTGGAGGAGGGGCGCGTCTCCGGCTGGGACGATCCCCGTATGCCCACCCTCTGCGGCCTGCGCCGCCGGGGCTACACCGCCGCCTCCATCCGCAATTTCTGCGAGCGCATCGGCGTGGCCAAGTCCCCCAACGTGGTGGAGTTTGGCTTCCTGGAGCACTGCCTGCGGGAGGATCTGAACGCCACCGCTGAGCGAACCATGGCCGTGCTGCGGCCCGTGAAGCTCACCGTCACCAACTATCCCGAGGGGCAGAGCGAGGTATTCCAGGTGGAAAACAACCCCACCGATCCCGCCCAGGGCACCCATGAGATCACCTTCAGCCGCCACCTGTGGATGGAGGCCGATGACTTTATGGAGCAGCCCATCCCCAAGTATAAGCGCCTGTACCCGGACGGCCCCGAGTGCCGCCTGAAGGGCGCGTACCTGGTGAAATGCACCGGCTGCGTCAAGGACGAAAATGGTCACGTCACCGAGGTCCTGTGCGAGTATGATCCCAACTCCCGGGGCGGCGATCCTGCCGACGGCCGCAAGGTCAAGGGCGCGACGCTCCACTGGGTGGACGCGGAAAACTGCCTGGACGCTGAGGTGCGGCTGTATGACAACCTCTTTTCCGACGCCCAGCCCGACGGCCCGGACAAGAACTTCCTGGACTGCCTGAACCCCGATTCCCTGTCCATCCTCACCGGATGCAAGGTGGAAAAGGGCATGGCCGCTGTGGCCGCTGAGTTTGACAAGCGGGAAAACCGCACCGGTACCAACGCCCCCACCTTCCAGTTCATGCGCACGGGCTATTTCTGCATGGACAACCGGGACTGCTCGGCCGATCACCTGGTCTTCAACCGCAGTGTCTCCCTGAAGGACAGCTTCAAAAAGTAAGGATCATGAAAAGTCGTCCCCCGCGCCAAAGGGCGCGGGGGACAACTTTTATCATAGGCACCACTCTTTGATTCCGCACTTCTATAACAAAAAAAGAGATACCGCACAGCGGTATCTCTTTTTTATAGCAGAGTCAGAAATTACTTCAGCTCGATCTTGGCGCCAACGGCCTCCAGATCCTTCTTCATGGTCTCGGCGTCGTCCTTAGACAGAGCTTCCTTCAGAGTGGTGGGAGTCTCCTCGACAGCCTTCTTGGCCTCGGCCAGGCCCAGACCGGTGATCTCGCGGACGGACTTGATGACCTTGATCTTCTGAGCGGCATCGAAGCCAACCAGAACCACGTCAAACTCGGTCTTCTCCTCGGCAGCGGGAGCAGCAGCGCCGGCAGCGGGAGCGGCCATAGCGGCGGCGGAAACGCCGAACTCTTCCTCCAGAGCGTGAACCAGCTCGCTGAGCTCCAGAACGGTCAGACCCTTGATCTCTTCGATCATAGCAGTAACTTTCTCAGACATTGTATTAGCCTCCTAATTGTAAGATTATTTTTGAGAGAATGGCGGGACGCCCTGCGCCCCAGTGGGGGAATTGCTGATTACTCAGCGGCTTCAGCAGCCTCGGCAGGAGCGCCCTGCTTCTCGGCGATCTGCTTCAGCACGCAAGCCAGGCCGGAAATGGGGGCCAGCATGGTACCCAGGACCTGAGCCTGCAGCACGGGCAGTGCGGGGATGGATGCCAGAGCATTCACGGTCTCCATGGGGACAACTTTGCCTTCCAGGAAGCCGCCCTTGATCTCGAACCGGCCATTGAGCTTCTTTGCAAACTCAGCGATCACGCGGGCGGGAGCGACGGGGTCAGCGGCGATAGCCAGAGAAGTGGTGCCGTTGAGCTGGTCGTCCAGTTCGTTCAGACCGCAGTTGTTGAATGCAAAGCGCAGCAGGGTGTTCTTGATGACGGAATACTCCACATCGTTTTTGCGGCACTCAGCGCGCAGAGCGGTATCCTCTGCCACGGTGATGCCCTTGTAGTCCACGATGACACCGGCGCCGGAATTCTGGATCTTCTCGGTGAGAGCGGCTACGATTGCCTGCTTTTCAGACAGAACTTTTGCGTTGGGCATTCTTTGATTTCACCTCCATGAGAATTGTCGGTGCGTTCAAAAAAGGAAACCCGTCCCTGTGCCAAAAGACACAAGGACGGGGTAAAGCAATCAGAATCGATTTGCCATCCTCGGCAGGACTTACGGACAAGTCCACCTGCTGTCTTTGGAACGCATCATATATTGTATCTAAAGCCTGCGCGATTGTCAAGCCTTAAATATCCTTGTGCTGCGGAAATTACAGCTGCTTGTTGGCGTTCATCTTCACGCCGGGGCCCATGGTGGACGCGGCCACGCAGGACTTGATATACTGGCCCTTGGCAGCGGCGGGCTTAGCCTTGATGATGGCGCCGATGAGAGCGCTGTAGTTCTCAAACAGCTTGTCCGCGCCGAAGGAGACCTTGCCGATGGGGCAGTGGATGATGTTGGTCTTGTCCAGACGATACTCCACCTTACCGGCTTTCGCCTCGGTGACGGCCTTGGCGGCGTCGGGGGTCACGGTGCCGGACTTGGGAGAGGGCATCAGGCCCTTGGGGCCCAGGACCTTACCCAGACGGCCCACCACACCCATCATGTCGGGAGTAGCGACCACCACGTCAAAGTCAAACCAGTTTTCCTTCTGGATCTTTTCCACCAGATCCATGTCGCCCACATAGTCGGCGCCGGCGGCCTTGGCAGCCTCGGCCTTGTCGCCCTTGGCGAACACCAGCACGCGCACGGACTTACCGGTGCCGTTGGGCAGCACGATGGCGCCGCGGACCTGCTGGTCAGCATGACGGGAGTCCACGCCCAGCTTCACATGCAGCTCGACGGTCTCATCAAACTTGGCGGAAGCGGTCTTGCAGATGAGCTCCAGACCTTCCTTGGGATCATACAGAGCAGCCTTATCGATCTGCTTGGCGCTCTCCTGATATTTCTTACCTCTAAACATACCTTACACCCTCCTTATTCACCGACGACAACGCCCATGGAGCGTGCGGTACCAGCGATCATGCTCATAGCGGCTTCCAGGGAAGCAGCGTTCAGATCACGCATCTTCAGCTCAGCGATCTTCTGAATGGAGGCCTTGGAAATGGTAGCGACCTTCTCCTTGTTGGGAACGCCGGAACCGGACTCAATGTTGCACTCCTTCTTGATGAGGACGGCTGCGGGGGGAGTCTTGGTAATGAAGGAGAAGGAACGGTCGGCATACACCGTGATGACCACGGGGATGATGAGACCCATATCGTTCTTCGTCCGCTCATTGAACTCCTTGGTGAAAGCGGCGATGTTCACGCCGTGCTGACCCAGAGCGGGGCCAACGGGGGGTGCGGGAGTTGCTTTACCTGCAGGAATCTGCAGTTTTACATAACCAACGACTTTCTGTGCCATAACAGGCACCTCCTTTTTCATAATGTGGTAGCGACGGGCCTAATGCCGCCCTCGCTCTTGGCGAGACGCCCATGCGTCTCTCCCACTTGCGCCGGAGTGGTCATGCTCCGGCCTGCGCGCAGAGTCTGCTGCGCCTCAGGGCAGGACCTCCACCTGGTCGAGCTCCAGCTCCACCGGGGTCTCTCTGCCGAACATGGAAACCACCACCCGGACCTTGTTCTTCTCGGGTTCGATCTCCTCCACGGTGCCCGTGAAGCTGGCCAGGGGCCCCTCCGTGATCTTCACGGTGTCGCCCACATGGTACAGCACCACGATCTCGTGCTTTTCCACGCCCAATGCGGCCACTTCTTCCTCCGTCAGAGGGATGGCCTTGTTGGCCTCGCCCACGAAACCGGTGACGCCGCGGATATTGCGGACCAGATGCCAGGTATCATCGGTCAGCACCATTTTAATGAGCACATAACCGGGAAATACCTTCCGCTCCACTTCCTTCATGACGCCGGACTCGGTGACTTCGGTCACGGTCTCCATGGGGATCTCCATCTTGTGGATCATATCCTCCAGGCCGCGGTTGGCCACAGACTTTTCGATGGCGGCCTTCACCGCATTTTCATAGCCGGAATAGGTGTGGAGTACATACCACTTTGCGTTATCAGCCATGCTCCGCTCCTTAAGCTGCGAACAGGCCGACCAGGGTATTTACGGCCAGAACGGCCACTGCGTCAAACACCCAAATGAACACGCCCACGCCCAGAGAGCACAGGATCACCGTGCCGGTGTTCTTCGCCGTCGTCTTGCCATCGGGCCAAACGACCTTTTTCAGTTCGCTTCTCATCTCGCGGAACCACTTGCCGCGATCTTTCTTCGCCTTGTTAACCTCTGCCATCGTTACACAACCTTTCTTTTCATCCAATCACTTGGTTTCGGTGTGAACCGTATGCTTTCTGCAGAAGGGGCAATACTTGTTCATCTCGAGACGATCAGGACTGTTCTTCTTGTTCTTCATCGTGTTGTAGTTTCTCTGCTTGCACTCGTTGCATCTCAAAGTAATCTTCACGCGCATCTAACGGCACCTCCTTATTAGATTGGGCTGCCCGGCGGACCGGGATCAGCCGTTTGCCTCCCTGCTCTGCGGGCCCCTCTCTCCCGCGCCGAAGCGAAAAGCGCGCAAAAAGAAAAGCCCTACTCACAGGTAATGTTTATTCTATCACTCTTTTTCCATGCGGTCAACCTGTTTTTTGCAAAAATTCCGCATTTTTTTGCGGAAAAATCCTCGGAATTGTTGCCATGACCCCCTCATGGGTGGTATGATAGCAAAAAAGCGGCCGCGCAGCGGCTTTTGAAAGGATCGATCCATGAAAATTATGGCCATTGACTATGGCGACGCCCACACCGGCATCGCCATCTCCGACCGCCTGGAGACCCTGGCCGGGTTCACCACGGTCATCAACACCCGCCGCCAGGAGGAGGTGGTGGCGCAGATCCGGGCCCTCATCGCCGAGCATGGGGTGGAGCGTCTGGTGCTGGGCTACCCCAAGAATATGGACGGCACCCTGGGTCCCCGGGCGGAAAAGTGCGCCGCCCTGGGGGAGATCCTCAAGGAGGCCACAGGCCTGCCCCTGGTGCTGTGGGACGAGCGCCGCAGCACCGTGGAGGCCCACGCCATCCTGTTCGCCGGCGGCAAAAACGGCAAGCAGCGCAAGAAGATCGTGGACGCGGTGGCGGCCAGCCTCATGCTGGAGGGCTACCTCACCCGGCGGCGACTGGAGGCGGAGTCATGAATGTATGTGTCATCGGCGGCGGTGCCGCCGGGATGCTGGCGGCCCTGACGGCGGCCGAAGACGGCCACCGCGTCCTGCTGCTGGAGCGGCAGAGCCGCGTTGGGCGCAAGCTGCTGGCCACCGGTAACGGCCGCTGCAATCTCAGCAATTATAACGCATCCCCCGCGCACTACCACGGCGGGGCCAGCTTCTGTGATTTTGCCCTGTCACAGTTTGACGTAGGCGCCACGCTGCAGTATTTTGCCTCCCTGGGCCTTTTGACCGTGTCGGAGGCCAGCGGCCGGATCTATCCCATGAGCAACATGGCCGGCAGCGTGCTGGACGTTCTGCGCTATGCCCTGGATTGCCCGGAGATTGACCTGCAAACCGGCCAGACGGTCACGGCCGTCCGGAAAACGACGGAGGGCTTTTCCGTAAAAACAGAGACGGATACCTATTCCGCCCAGCGCCTTATCCTGGCCGCCGGCGGTGCCGCCGGCAGTAAGGTGGGGGGCGTCATGGATGGGTATCGCCTGGCCAAGAGCCTGGGCCACCACCGCACGGCTCTCTATCCCTCTCTAGTGCAGCTGAAAACCGATCCCACCTACCCCCGGGCTCTGAAGGGCGTGAAGGCCCAGTGCGGCATTTCCATCTGCCGGGGCGGCCAGGTGCTGGCCCGCAATAGCGGCGAGGTGCTTTTCACCGAATACGGCGTCAGCGGCCCGGCCATTTTCGACCTCTCCCGCAGCGTTTCCGCCGGTGGAAGCGATCTCACCTGCCTGCTCAATTTTTTCCCCGACTGGGAGGAGGCGGAGGTGCTCCACTGGCTCTGCCAGCGGCAGGCGGCCATGGCCGCCCACGAGGCTTCCACCCTCCTTACCGGCTCCTGCCACACCCGCCTGGGGCAGATGATCTGCAAATCCGCCGGTTTTACCAATCAGCGGGCGGCCGGGCTCACCCGGGATGACCTGCGGCGCATAGCAAGGCAGGCCACCCGTTTTGCCCTGCCCATCACCGGCACCTGCGGCTTCGATCAGGCCCAGGTCACCGCCGGCGGGCTGGACACCTCGGAATTTGACCCCCGCACCATGCAGAGCCGCCTGGTGCCGGGCCTTTACGCCTGCGGCGAGCTGCTGGATGTAGACGGCGACTGCGGCGGCTATAACCTCCAGTGGGCCTGGTCCAGCGGCCGCCTGGCCGGAAAGCTCCTCTGATCCCGTCTGCCCGGCAAAGTGCCGTACCCCTGTAATACCCCCCGTCACTGGTGTGGCGATCCGTCCCCCCGTCTCCCCTTTAAAATAAATAGAAACAAGGAGAAACAACATGAAAAAGAAAAGCCCTCTCGCCGCCTACAAAACCGCCCGCGCCGATCTGTGGATCCTGCTGGCCCTGTCCGCAGTCAATGTAATTTTCGCTCTGCTGGGCTCGGACACCTATTTTCTGTTCTCAAACTTTGTCTCGTACCTGGCAGCGGTGTACGCCCGGGTGTTCTATGATTATACCTGGGACCCTGTTTACCTGGTCATAGGCATTCTCATCGCCCTGGTAATACTGGTGGTGTATCTCCTGTGCTGCCTGCTGTCCAAAAAGAAGCGCGGCTGGCTCATCGCCGCCCTGGTGCTGTTCTCCGTGGACACCGCCGTCATGCTCCTTTATTATGTTATTGAGCTGTCCGTGGCCGACATTCTGACGGACATTCTGGACTTTGTATTCCACGGCCTGGTCCTGTGGATCCTCATCGCCGGCGTGCGCCGGAGCCGGGAAGCGATGGAGGAGGCCGACGCCCCGGAGCCCCCGCCCATGAACACGGAATTTTACGATGCCTCCCAGGGGGACGTTCCCAACACCCCCGCCCTGGGCCAGCCGGCGGAGGGCAAGCACCGCGTTCTCCTGTCCGCCGTCTACGGCAGCCACGAGATTGAGGTCCGCCGCAGCTACGGCCTCACGGAGCTCATTGTGGACGGCAAGGTCTATGGCCGTGAGGAAGGCGTTGTGGAGTCCGGCTATACCATCGGCGCCCGGGTGGGCGGCCACGCCATTGAAACGGAGTTTACCCCCGGCGGCAAGCAGATCCTCCGGGTGGACGGCCAGGTCATCGCCAAAAAGCAGCGCCTGTTCTAAGGCGTCCCCGCCTCTGCTCCCAACTTTTTAAAAAAGCCTCGCAGAGTTCGCGTCCGCAGACGCGAAAGATTCCAATCATTTTTCACCGCGACATGTGCGTGGGGAAAAATACCTCTCAGTCTGCAAGTGTGGAATTTTTGCGCTCCGCGCAAAAATTATGCGCGCAGCAGACTGCAATCCCCTTGGCAGAAAATTCCGCAGGAATTTTCTGCCAGTCTAAAAGCGGAGGCCACCCGGCCTCCGCTTTGAAGTTGTTTTCTTATTTATCCGTCAGGTCCGCCGGCTTTTTCTTGCTCTCCATGGGGAAAACCGTCAGCTGGTTCCCGTCCGCCATGGCCAGGAATACCTCCTCCGGCGTCTGATAGCCCTGGCTTCGGATCTGCCGCATGAGCCAGGTCATGTCCTTGCCCACCCGCTGCAGATTGCCCGGCAGCGCCTCCCCGTCCAGGATCACCGGGGTCTGGAGCATTGTCTGATTCGGCTGTATGGATAGGTCCGCCGGGGTGGCAGGCCGCTGCATCTCCACCGGCAGGAAGGTCACCGTGCCGTTGTGCTCCAGCAGAGCCGTCTGGATCTGGCTCAGGTCAAAATAGCCCCCGATGCGGCAGTACATGAGGAATTCGCTCAGGTCCATCTTGGCTTTTTTCAGGTTCTCCCGGTAGAGGACCCCGCCATCCATAAGGATCAGCGGCTTGCCCGTCATCACCTGCCGGATCCGCAGGGATTTATTGGTCAGCAGTGAGATGCACACTGCCGCCACGGCGTACACCGCCATGGCCAGCAGGGAATTTTCCGGGCTGTCCAGCTCCGTGGCCATTTCCGCGGCGATGGAGCCGATGGTGATGCCGATGACATAGTCAAACAGATTCATCTGCGATACCTGCTTGTTGCCCATGAGCTTTGTCAGCAGAAACATAGCCGCCAGGGACGCCAGCGACGTCACGGCCACCCGCAGCAGATCCATAAAAATACCTCCCCAACCATACTTAATTTCAGTATGACCGGGGAGATCATTTTTTATCCAAAAAGCCTCGCAGAGTTTGCGCCCGCAGGCGCAAAAAATTGGGATCATTTTTCACCGCGACATGCGCGTGGGGACAAATACCGCTCAGGCTGCCAGTGTGGAATTTTGCCGCAAGCGGCAAAATTATGCGCGCAGCAGACTGCAAGCCTTTTGGCAGAAAATTCCGCAGGAATTTTCGCCAGTTGTTTTTATCCGTGCCGATCCTCATTTTCATTGGTGTGGATGTTGATGAACTGGGCCCGCAGCTTGGAGTAGAGAATGGTCTGGCTGCTGTACAGGCCGCAGTAGCCGGACAGCAGATAGCTGATGGCGCAGGCCATAGCAAAATACAGCAGGTCCCCGGTGCCGAACAGCTCAATGCTCAAAAACACCGACGCAATGGGGCAGTTCACCGCGCCGCAGAATACCGCCACCAGTCCGATGGCCGCACCGAAGCCCGCCGGCAGACCCAAAAAGCCCCCCAGCACACATCCGAAGCAGGCGCCCACGAAGAATGACGGCACCACCTCGCCGCCCTTGAAGCCGAACCCGATGGTCACGGCGGTGAACAGCAGCTTTAAAAGCCACGCCCAGGACCGCACCTGGCCGCTCACGGCCCGCTCCACCACTTCCATGCCGGCGCCGTTGTAGTCGCCGTTTCCCACCAGCAGCGTCAGCCCGATGACCAGCACGCCGCCCACAAAGGCACGCACAAAGGGGTTGGGCAGAAGCTTCGCCGCCAGGCGGCCTGTTTCCTGCAGGCCCCGGCAGAACAGGATGCTCACCACCGCGCAGCCGATGGCCAGCAGGATCACCAGCACCATGGTCCAGGCGCTCAGCCCCGGGGCAGCCACGGTGAATCGCGTAGGCGGCACGCCCATGAGCAGGCTCACCAGATAGCCCACCAATGCCGCCGTCAGACACGGAAGCAGCCCCGCGTAGTAAAATACCCCCACGCTGATGACCTCCATGGCAAAGACCGTCGCCGTCAGGGGCGTTCCGAACAGGGCCGAGAACACCGCGCTCATGCCGCACAGGGTCGCCAGGGGCAGGTCCTTTTCCCCCAGGTGCAGCAGCCGCCCGGTGGTGTGCCCGATGCCGCCGCCGATCTGCAGGGCCGCGCCCTCCCGGCCGGCGCTGCCGCCGCCCAGGTGGGTCAGCACCGTTGCGATAAAGATCACCGGCACCAGCAGCACCGGCACATTTTTCCCGAAATGCACGGATTCAATGACGGCGTTGGTATCCTTGCCCTCCACCTTCGTCACCCGGTACAGCCCCGCGATGACCAGGCCCAGCACCGGCAGCAGATACAGGATCCACGGGTGCTGGCCCCGGGTCTGAGTGGCATAGTTCACGCCGATGTGGAACAGCGATCCGATCACGCCGCCGATGCCGCCGATGAGCCCCCCCACCGCCAGCCACTTTCCCAGGGCCGCCGGGTACATCCCCGTATGCGCCATGAATTTGCTCCATTTTTCCACCGTGTGCCGCCGTCCTTTCCCGTAGATCCGCCAAAATTCTCCCTATTTTATATCATCTTTACTCCCCCCTGTCAATCGCCGCATCTCAGATTTTTTTTGCAGAAAAAACGAGCCTTGCCCGCCGGCAAGGCCCATTTTTTATCTGTCAAATGCCACCGTATAGGCGCCCAGCACCTGCCCGCAGGAGATCTTCGCCGCGTTGGCCGGAGTCAGCGCCTCCCGCGGATACACCGCTTTGCACTCCGTGGGATAGGCGGGGAGCGTCTTCCCCTGGCTGACGCCGTGGGCATCCCCGGGCGCAAAGCTCCACCGGAAGGCGCAGTCGCAGAATTCCTTATTGCCGCTTATTCTCTCGGCTTTTCTCATCCGAAGGCCCTCCTCCAGGAAGAAGCAGCCGTCGTTGTCCTTTTCCGCCGGGCAGCCGCCCTGGATTCCCACGCCTGTAAAGGAAATTTCCAGGAAATCCGTCCGGAAGGTCACCTTTTTCCCCTGCCGGGTAAAGGACACGTTCTCCCAGTGGCCCACGTTGAGCCAGCCTCTGCATTCCCCGTGCGCCACAGGGGTATTCAGTTCCACATATCCGCTGGCGTCGTCCCGGATCTCGGCATTGATCCGCAGTACCGGGCGCAGCGACACGAACCCATCGGGCAGAAGTGCCCGGAGCCGGTCCTGTTCCGCCTCGTAAGCCATGACATATTGCTGTACTTTCATTTCATCATCCCCGCCTTCCTTATTTTTCTTATCTTACCACACGCCCCTCCCCGCCGCAAGGGCCGGGCATATGCAAAGAACGGGCCCCGCCGCACATCGGCAGGGTCCGTTCCTTCTTCTGTGGGCCCGGGCGCCGGATAGCGCCCGCTCCTCTGTTATTCCGCTTTTTCCTTCACGGCGATCCAGATCTCGCACCGATGGTTGGGGTCGGTGACATTCTCGGACCCGTACACCTCAAACTCCACGTTCTCCGCGTAATCGTACTGGGTGCTTTGGGGGAAGAACTCCGTCACCACCCGGTGATAGGTCTCCACAAAGGCCTCGGGCATCTTCCCCTTGCTGGTGAACACCGCATAGGTGGCGGCGGGGATGGTCACGATCTCCAGGTCATCGTCCACCTTCCGCCCGTCGTATTCCACGCCGATGCCGTAGGGGAAGTGTTTCCCGTCCAGCTCCGAGGAAAAGCAGATACCCAGCAGACCCTTCATCACCGGCTCCTTGGGCATGCAGCCGATGAGCCGGGCCATGGTGCCGTCCGCGCCGCACTCCTGCCACAGGGCGGTGATGTCGGCGGTGGCGTTGGCAGACTGGGGCTTGCCCACCCGCTTTCTCTTGCACACCACTTGAAAAGCATCTCTTTTTTCGATTCTGTACTCCATTTTACTGCCTCCTGTTAAGGTTAATTTCACAGACAGGGGAGTAAAGATCTTGACATGTCCACTGTGCTTTGCCTCGCTGGGTGCAATGCCGTGGAACCGGGTAAAGGCCCGGGAAAAGCTCTCCGGCGTGTCATACCCGTACTTCAGCGCTACGTCAATGACCCGTGCGCTGCCGCCGGCCAGCTCCTCTCCCGCCAGGGAGAGCCTGCGCATGCGGATGTAGTCGCCCAGGGAAAAGCCGCACAGGATCCCGAACACTCTCTGAAAGTGGAACGGCGAGGAATACGCCTGCCCGGCCACCTCCTCCACGTCGATCTCCTCCGTGATGTGCGCCTCCACATAGTCGATGGCTCTTTGCATGCCCTGGATCCAGTTCATTTTTCTCACTCCCGATCTGTACTGTGACTGCAGTCTACCAAAAATCCCGGGCCATTTCCTGACTTTGTGTGCGCCCTGGTGTTATGCCCTCTTTTTTCACTCTATCACACATCCCGCCCCGCCGCAAGGGCAAGCAGCCCAGGCCGGCTCCTCTCTCTTTTAGCGCGAATCTAAAAATTTTTTAGATAATCAGACAATTTGTTGTTTTTATGGTTGATTCTCCCGACGGAATGTTCTATACTACATTTGTAAAAGCTGTATACCCTGACCACAACACATAAACAGGAGGTATTATCAAATGAAGTACAACCGGACTTTTAACTTTTCCGCCGGCCCCGCTATGATGCCGGAACCCGTTCTGGAGGAGATCCGCGACGAGATGATGAACTACCGCGGCAGCGGCATGTGCGTCATGGAGATGAGCCACCGCTCCAAGGTGTTCCAGCAGATCGCCGAGGAGGCGGAGGCCGACCTGCGCAAGCTGATGAACATCCCCGACAACTACAAGGTGCTGTTCATTCAGGGCGGCGGCACGCTGCAGTTCGCCATGGTGGCCATGAACCTGATGAAGAACGGCAAGGCCTGCTATGTGGAGACCGGCGCGTGGTCCAAGAAGGCCATTGCCGAGGCCAAGAAGTACGGCGAGGTGCAGATCGTTGCCTCCTCCGCCGACAAGAACTTCTCCTACATCCCCGACTGCTCCGATCTGGACATTCCCGACGACGCCGACTACGTCTACATCTGCGAGAACGAGACCATCAACGGCACCACCTGGAACAAGCTGCCCAACACCAAGGGCCATGTGCTGGTGTCCGACCAGTCCTCCATGTTCCTGAGCAAGCCCTGCAACGTCTCCGACTACGGTCTGATCTACGCCGGCGTGCAGAAGAACGTGGGCCCCGCCGGCATGGTCATCGTCATCATCCGCGAGGATCTGATCCGCGACGATGTGGATCCCAAGATGCCCATCTACATGAAGTATAAGACCCACGCCGACAACGGCTCCATGTACAACACCCCCAACTGCTGGGATATCTACTGCTGCGGCAAGGTGTTCAAGTACCTCAAGAGCATCGGCGGCCTGGAGGAGATGCACAAGCGCAACATCGCCAAGGCCAAGGTCATCTATGACTTCCTGGATTCCTCCAAGATGTTCAACGGCACCGTGGAGCCCCAGTTCCGCAGCCTGATGAACATCCCCTTCGTCACCGAGTCCGCCGAGCTGGACGCCGAAGTGGTGGCTGCCACCAAGGCCGCCGGCTACGACAACCTCAAGGGTCACAAGTCCGTGGGCGGCCTCCGCGCCAGCGTGTATAACGCCATGCCCATCGAGGGCGCCCAGGCTCTGGTGGAGTTCCTGAAGAAGTTCGAGGCCGAGCACAAGTAATAAATAAGCGGTACAGGGGCGGACGCCTCCGTCCGCCCCTATACCCTCCAAACCGCACCCGTAGGGGCCGATGCCAACATCGCCCCGTCCGGACCTATACAGTCCCCCTTGCAAATGTGCGTAGGAGCGGGGTTCAACCCCGCCCGCCGTCTAATGCAAAAGCTTTGCAGGACGGGGCCCATGTGCCCCGCCGCACACCGCACTTCTTGTACGTGTCATTGCGGGCCAGTGACCGATGTCACTGGCGTGGCAATCCGCATCCCCATCAAAAAATATACTATAAGGAGATTACTACTATGCGTATTCTGGTTACCGACGGTATGGATAAGACCGCCATGGCGCAGCTGCGTGAAATGGGCCACGAGGTGGTCGAGCAGTTCTATGAGCCCGATCAGCTGGGCGCCGCCCTGAAGGATTTCGACGCTGTCGTCGTCCGCTCCAAGACCAAGGTCCGCGCCAACCACATCGACGAGGCCAAGACCGGCAAGCTGAAGCTCATCATCCGCGGCGGCGTGGGCGTTGACAATATCGACGTCAAGTATGCCGAGTCCTGCGGCATCACCGTGAAGAACACCCCCCGTGCCTCCTCCCAGTCCGTGGCCGAGCTGGCTATGGGTCACATGTTCTCCTGCGCCCGCTATCTCTCCATCGCCGGCCACACCATGCGTGAGGACAAGTGGGAGAAGAAGGCTTACGGCAAGGGCATCGAGCTGCAGGGCAAGACCCTGGGCATCGTGGGCTTCGGCCGCATCGGCCAGCACCTGGGTGTCATGGCCAAGGCCATCGGCATGAAGGTCGTCGCCTTTGATATTTTCCACATCCCCGGCATCGAGGAGCAGCTGGGCATCCCCTATGTGGAGATGGATGACCTGCTGGCCCAGTCCGACTTTGTTTCCGTCCACGCTCCCGCAGTGGATGGCGGCGCTCTGATCTCCGCCGAGAACATCGCCAAGATGAAGGACGGCGTGGTCGTCATCAATACCTCCCGCGGCACCAACGTGGACGAGGACGCTCTGCTGGCCGCTCTGGAGTCCGGCAAGGTCCGCGCCGCCGGCCTGGACGTGTACGCCGACGAGCCCGCCACCAACAAGGCTCTGTACAGCCATCCTATGGTTTCCTGCACGCCGCATATCGGCGCCGCCACCGTGGAAGCCCAGAAGCGCATCGGTTCCGAGATCGTGGAGATCATCAAGAACTTCTGAGCCAATCCCGGCGCCAATATCCGGCGTCCTCGCGGCATAGCCGCTGCGGTCGGAGGCTAAAAATGTGCCACCGGCACATTTTCTAAACGCCCCGACATATCGGCGCCGCCACCATGGAAGCCCAGAAGCGCATCGGCTCTGAGATCGTGGAGATCATCAAGAACTTCTGATTCAAACCCTATCATTAAAAACCAAGAGGATGCTTCGGCATCCTCTTGGTTTTTTCTCTTTTGCCCCCAATCCTCCCCCGTAGGGGCGGACACCCCTGTCCGCCCGCCATCAACGCAAGATCCCTCGCAGCCTGGGGCCCATGCGCCCCGCCGCGCACCGCATTTCCTGCCCTCCGTCCGTAGGGGCCGATGCCCACATCGGCCCACCCCCACGCACCCCATGTCATCCGTAGGGCGGGGTGCCCTCACCCCGCCGCCAACTGCCGCACCTCCCGCAAACTCCTGTCATTGCGAACCAGTGCCCGATGTCACGGGTTTGCAATCCGTCTCCCATGCCCACGCGAAAGAGCCACCGCATCGGCCGATGCGGTGGCTCTTTTTATCTGCTTTTGCTTTGTGCCGTCTCGCGCGGCCGTCATCGGCCTTTCATCATGCGCACGGCTGCCTGCCGGGCCATAGCCCGGTGCAGCGCGATCTGGGCGCGTTTCATATCCCAGTCGCCGCCCTTGTCGGCCAGGCGTTCCCGGGCGCGGTGCTCCGCCGCCTCTGCCCGGGGCAGGTCGATATTTTCGGCCCGTTCCGCCGTGCGGACCAGCAGCGTCACCTCGTTGTGCACGATGTTCGCCACCCCCAGGTCCACGGCCACAAATTCCGTCGTGCCGTCTTCCTTCCGGGCAGTGACAACGCCGTCCTCAATGGCGCCCAGCATGGGGGCATGGTCTTTCAGCACACCCACGCTGCCGCCGGAAAACGGCAGCTCCACATAGCTGACCATGTCGTCATACACGCTGCCGCCGGCGGTGGCGATCTCCAGATGGATCCCGTCTTTCATAGGCACCTCTTACATCCCCTTGCGCTTGGCAAGCACTTCATCGATGGTCCCGCACATGAGGAACGCCTGCTCCGGAATATCGTCGCACTCGCCGCCCAGGATAATTTCAAAGCCCCGGATGGTCTCCTCCAGCGGCACATACTTGCCGGCCATGCCGGTAAAGTTCTCCGCCACATGGAACGGCTGGGACAGGAAGCGCTGGATGCGCCGGGCGCGATTCACCGTGGCCTTATCCTCCAGGCTCAGCTCGTCCATACCCAGCACGGCGATGATGTCCTGCAGCTCCTTGTACTTCTGCAGCACACTCTGCACGGCCCGGGCCGTGCTGTAGTGCCGGTGCCCCAGCACATCCGGCTCCAGGATCCGGGAGGTGGAAGCCAGGGGATCCACCGCCGGGTAAATGCCCAGCTCGGAAATGCCGCGATCCAGCACCGTGGTGGCGTCCAGATGGGCAAAGGCCGTGGCCGGAGCCGGGTCCGTCAGGTCGTCGGCAGGCACATAAATGGCCTGGACAGAGGTAACGGAGCCGTTGCGGGTGGAGGTGATGCGCTCCTGCAGAGTGCCCATTTCCGTGGCCAGGGTGGGCTGGTAGCCCACGGCGGAGGGCATACGGCCCAGCAGGGCCGAAACCTCGCTGCCCGCCTGGGTAAAGCGGAAAATGTTGTCGATAAACAGCAGCACGTCCTGGCCGCTGGTGTCGCGGAAGTTCTCCGCAATGGTCAGGCCCGACAGGGGCACCCGCAGACGCGCTCCGGGGGGCTCGTTCATCTGGCCGAACACCAGGGCCGTCTTGCTGATGACGCCGGACTCGGTCATCTCGTTCCACAGGTCGTTGCCCTCCCGGGAACGCTCGCCCACGCCGGCAAACACGGAGTAGCCGCCGTGCTCATAGGCCACATTGCGGATCAGCTCCTGGATGAGCACCGTTTTGCCCACGCCGGCGCCGCCGAACAGGCCGATCTTGCCGCCCTTGGAATACGGGGCCAGCAGATCCACCACCTTGATGCCCGTTTCCAGGATCTCCGTGGAGGGCATCACGTCGGTGAAGGACGGCGCGCCCCGATGGATGGGCATCCGCTCCGCTTCCACGGGGCCCTTGCCGTCGATGGGGTCGCCCACCACGTTGAACATGCGGCCCAGGGTGGCCTCGCCCACGGGCATGGTCACGGGAGAACCGGTGTCCACGGCGGTGCAGCCCCGAGAGATGCCGTCAGTGGAGAACAGGGACACGCACCGCACGGTGTCAGAACCCAGCTGCTGCATGGCCTCCATGACCACCTTGCGGTCCTCCAGTTGGATCTCGATTGCATTGTAAATGTCAGGCAGATGTCCGGCAGGGAACTGCACATCTACCACGGGGCCTGTGACCCTTTTGACAATACCATGTTTCATAGTTGACTCCTATCACTTTTTTGCCTTTTTCAAGGCGTTGGCGCCGCCGACGATCTCGGCGATCTCGGTGGTGATGGCCGCCTGGCGCACCCGGTTGAGCTGCAGACTCAGGCTGCTGATGAGCTCGCCGGTGGCGTCGGTGGCCGCGCTCATGGCGGCCATACGGGAGGCCTGCTCGCTGACCTTGGCCTCCAGCAAAACGGAAAAGACCATGTTGTTCAGGTACAGCTGCACCATGTTTTCCAGCACGCTCCGGGCATCCGGCTCAAAGATGTAGTCATTGGCCGGCTCCTCCCGCTCCTCCGCGTCCAGCTGGGCGGGCAGCAGCTGCACCTGCCCGGGCACCTGCTGCAAGGCGGAGCGGAACTGCTGATACACCAGGTGGATCTCGTCCGCCTCGCCGCTCAGGTACATACGCTTGAGATAATCCGCCACCGGCAGGGATTCCGCCATGCCGGGCGTATCGCTGACGGCGTCAAAGGTATGCTGCACCGGCAGGCCCGACTGCTGGATGACATCCTTGCCCCAGCTGCCGCAGACCACCACCGTACAGGGTCTTGTTTCCGCCTGCACCAGCTCCTGGGCATAGCGCAGCACCGCGTGGTTATACACGCCGCACAGGCCGCGGTTGCCCACGAACAGGACATAGCACACTCTCTTGATCTCGCTCCGGGGAAGCAGGAATTGGTTCTCATATCCGGCGTTCTCCCCGGCCAGCAGTTCGCCGAGAATATGCCGGCTGCTCTCCGCGAAGCTGCGGATACCGCCCAGGCCCTTCTGGGTGCGCCGCAGCTTGGCTGAGGCCACCATCTTCATGGTCTTGGTGATCTGCTGGGTATTTTTCACGCTTTTGATCCGCGCCCGGATCTCACGCATATTGGCCATTCCGCTCTCTCCCCTTTCTCAATTTAATCTCTCTCAAAAGGACTCCTTAAAGCGCTTCAGCGTGCCGCGCAGTTTCTCCAGCATATCGCCGGGGATCTTCTTGCCCTCGCAGATGACGTCCACCAGCTCCGGCATAGCCTGCTTCACAAACTCCACCACTTCCCGCTCGAACCGGGGCATGTCGCTCAAAGCCACGTCGTCGGCGTAACCCTCGTTAGCGGCGAAGATGGCAATGACCTGATCCTCCACGGACATGGCGGCAAACTGATTCTGCTTCAGCAGCTCCGTCATGTGCTGGCCGCGGCACAGGGTAGACTGGGTGGACGCGTCCAGCTCGGACCCGAACTGGGCGAAGGATGCCAGCTCCCGGTACTGTGCCAGGTCCGTGCGCAGACGGCCCGCCACCTGTTTCATAGCCGGCATCTGAGCCGCGCCGCCCACACGGGACACGGACAGGCCCACGTTGATGGCCGGCCGGATACCGGAGTGGAACAGGCCCGTCTCCAGGAAGATCTGACCATCGGTAATAGAGATGACGTTGGTGGGGATGTAGGCGGAAATGTCGCCCGCCTGGGTCTCGATAATGGGCAGGGCGGTCATGCTGCCGCCGCCGGATGCCTCATCCAGCCGCGCCGCCCGCTCCAGAAGCCGGGAGTGCAGGTAGAACACGTCGCCGGGATAGGCCTCGCGTCCGGGGGGACGCTGCAGCAGCAGGGAAATTTCGCGGTAGGCCGCCGCCTGCTTGCTCAGGTCGTCGTATACGATGAGCACATCCTTGCCCTGATACATGAAATATTCGCCGATAGCCGCGCCGGCATAGGGCGCGATGTACAGCATGGGCGCCGGCTCCGAAGCGGAGGCGCACACCACGGTGGTATAGTCCATGGCGCCCATCTCCGTCAGTTTACGCACCACGTTGGCCACCGTGGACTCCTTCTGCCCGATGGCCACATAGATGCACAGAACATCCTTGCCCTTTTGGTTGACAATAGCGTCCAGGGCGATGGCGGTCTTGCCGGTCTGGCGGTCGCCAATGATCAGCTCGCGCTGGCCCCGGCCAATGGGGACCAGGGCGTCGATGGCCTTGATGCCCGTCTGCAGGGGCACGGTGACACCCTGCCGGTGCAGCACGCTGGGGGCGGGGCTCTCCACAGCCCGATAGCCGTCGGGCGTAATGGGTCCCTTGCCGTCCACCGGGCGGCCCAGAGCGTCCACCACGCGGCCGCGCATTCCCTCGCCCACGGGCACTTCAATGATGCGGCCCGTGCGGCGCACCAGATCGCCCTCCTGAATGCCGGCGAACTGGCCCAGCAGCACAACGCCCACGTTGTCCTGATCCAGGTCCATGACCATGCCCCGGAGGTCGCCCTTGAATTCCAGCATTTCTCCGGCCATTACATCGGCCAGGCCGGACACCCGGCAGATACCGTCGGACACGCTGATGACCTGTCCCACCTGGTAAATATCCACGGACCCGTCGGCCGAAGACAGCAAACCGCGCACGCCGTCCAGCACGGACCGGCCGCTCTCGTCACCGCTCTGCTCCGCCCGCTGTACCAGGCGCTCCAGGCAGCGGGCTGCGCTGCCGTCATACACGGTGTCACCTACGCGCAGGCGCACGCCGGCGATCACGCTCTCGTCCGTCTCGCTATACAGGTCAACGATCTCTCCCCGGGGTGCATCCTCCCCTGCCTCCTTGCAGGCAGCGGCAAACACATCCGTCAGGGTCCGGTGCAGCTTTTCGGTCTGCTCCTCCGTCAGCGGCTCCGCGCCGGTGACGGTGACCGCCAGCTTCTTTCCTTCCGCCAGGGTCAGGATGTCGCTGGGCCGGGCCGTGACCATCTTCCCGGCCTTTTCAATGAACGCATCCGCCAGCGCCGCGCGCCGGGCTGCGTATTCTTCCTTTCGCAGGGCCTTGCCGGTCTCCTCCGCCACCTGGCGGACGACCTGGGCGCTGACCTCCTCGTGCATGATGGCCCGCAGCTGCCGCTCCCGCTCCGCAGCGCTCTGGCGCAGCACATTGGCTGCCTCCTGGCTGCTGCCGGCGGCGCAGACCCTGTTTTCCTCCACCTGCCGCTGCGTGTCCTCCAGCAGCTGTTTTTCCTGCTGCCGGGCCTGTTCCTTGTCCCGGTCGACCTGGCTTTCCAGGGCGGCGGCATCTTCCTCCGCCTTTTTCGCCTTGTCCAGCTCTCCGGCGATCTTTTCCTTGCGCTCCCGGAACATCCGGATGATCATCTTGCGGGTGATAAAGAACAGGGCGCCGAACAGAATCAGAAAGTTTGCGACCGCAAACAGAATATCTTTCAAATGCATTTCCGTTTCACCGCTCCTCTCCGCCGGCGTCGCCGCTCAAAAGCTGCCTCGTCAGGACGGAAACCAGCTGCGGCAGCTGCTCCTGGGCATCCGCGCACACCTGCCTGCGTTCCTGCTCGATGCGCTTGTTTGCCTCCTGCAGTGCTTCATTCGCCTCTTTCTGTGCGCTGTCCAGCACCCAGGCGCGTTCCTGATCATCGGTTTTCTTCCCTTCCGCGAGAAGCTGCTTGGCCTCCACGCTGCGCTCCTTCCAGCTCTCCCGGAGCGCGGCGTCGTTTTCGTCCTTTTTCCGCTGAGCATCTCGGCCCTTTTCAAGGCCCTGGTCAATGGCCGCCTGGCGCTGCTCCATAAACCGGATCAGCGGGTCAAACAGGAACTTTTTCAGCACAAACAGCAACGCGAAAAAGCAAACGATGGTCCAAATCACTTCTGACACATTAATGCTCAATGCGTGTGCCTCCTTACTTTTTCTCTCAGGGGGTCGATCAAATCTTGCCGATCAGCATAAAGGCAATGAGCAGGCCGTAAATGGTCAGGGCCTCCATCAGCGCCAGGGCGATGATCATGCTGGAACGGATGCTGCTGGCAGCCTCAGGCTGACGGGCCATGGCCTCCATGGCCTTGGATGCTGTAAGGCCCTGTCCGATAGCGGGGCCGATGGTGCTCAGAGCCACAGCCAAAGCGGCTGCCAGTGCGATAATTGCGGATGCCGTCATAATTCTTTCCTCCAAAGTTTCTCCAAAATTTATAAATAGTAAGTATCAGTTGTATCAGTGTTCCTCGCCCACAGCTTCCTCAATATAGATGGACAGCAGCATGGTGAACACCACCGCCTGGATCAGGCAGAACAGCAGGCTCATCACCTGCATGACAAGGGGCAGCAGCAGGGGGAAGATACCCTTGAGCTGCTCGGTGACCATTTCCTCTCCGTACATATTGCCGTACAGTCGCAGGGCCAGGGAAAACGGCCGCACCACCTGCTCGATGAGGTTCAGCGGCAGCATCAGGACAAAGGGGGAAATGAATGTCTTCAGATACCCCAGCACGCCCCGGCGCTTCACGCCCACGATGTGGGTGGTGAAGAAGGCGATGATCGCCAGGCCCGCCGTGGTGGACAGGTTGGCCGTAGGCACGGCGAAGCCGTGGCCCGCCCCGGGCAGAATGCCGGAGTAGTTGCTCACAACAATGAAAATGAAGAAGGTGGCCATCACAGGGAAGTACCGGCGGGCGTTATCGCGCCCCATGGTGCCGGTGAAATAATCCTGCAGCTTGCTCACCGCCATTTCCGCCGCGCTCTGAATGGGTCCGGGGACCATTTTCAGCCGCCGGGTAGCCAGCCATGACACCAGGCCCAGCACAGCGATGATGACCCACATGGTGACAACGGTTTTCGTCACCTCCAGGGGGCCGATGGAAAATAGAACATTACTGGTCGCTTCCATAGTTTGTTTCTCTCACCTCAATTCCTACCGTCGGTTGACTCGGGATTTTTCGTTGGGTCCTGCAATTGTTTTTTGCTCAGTCTCAGGTTCAGCAGTATCCCCACCAGCGACAGGCCCACAGCCGTGCCGATGATGGTGCCGTAAAACGGCAGGGGCAGCAGATTCCTGGTGAAATACACCGCCGCCAGGGCCGCGATGTTCACAAGCATCCGCAGCATACTGGCCGCCATTACGGCGTTGGCGCTGTTTTTTTGCAGGCCGCACCGGGTGATCTGCATATTTCCGAAGGCTACCAGTGCCCCGAACACAAAGCCGATCCCGCCGGCCAGCAGGTACATTTCCACAGGCATTTTCTCCCTCCCGTCCGTTCCGCTCCTCCGGCAGCTGAATGCCGCCGGCCGCTGAACAGAAAATCGCAAAAATAGTATAGCATAGAACGCCCGGCATTTCAATTTGATTTTTCACATTTTATTAACATTTTTGCCCCTTTCCTTTTTCCTGCGTTTACACGCCGGCAGATATACAGGCAAAGCAGACGGGTGCCGCGGCCCATAGCCGCGGCACCCGTCTGCTTTGTTTCGTTTTATCGCTCAGCCCGCACGCTCCACGATGCGGCGGATCTCCGCCAGGCCGGCGGCAAAGTGGATATTCTCCAGCCGATCGGGCGTGGACAGGCCCATGTCCAGCATGTGCCGCAGCTGCAGGCGCAGGTGGTCATAGTATCCGTTCAGGTTATACAGGATGCATGGCGCCTTGGTCAGCTTCAGCGCCGCCAGGGACATGATCTCGCTGATCTCCTCCAGGGTGCCCGTGCCGCCGGGAAACGCGATAAACGCATCCCCCCGCCGGATCATCTCCGCCTTGCGCTGGGGGAAGTCCGGCTTTACGATCAGCTCCGTCAGTCCCGTGTGCTGATACCCTGCCTCCATAAACATCTCCAGCTCCACGCCGGTCACCTCTCCCCCGGCGGAGAGCACGCTGTCCGCCAGCAGACCCATAAGTCCCGTTTTGGACCCGCCGTAGATGAGCCGGTTTCCACTTTCCCCGATCCATCGGCCCAGCTCTGTTACCGCCGTTTTCATCGCCGGATCATTGCCCTCGCAGGAACCCAGATATACTGTGATATTCATCGTCATTCTCCTTTTTCGCTTCTGCCGCCGTTTTTCCGGCCGTGTCCCACCGTTTTCCGTATTATAACGCATCCCGCCCCAAAAATCCACCCCATTCCGCTGCTCCCCCGCGCACGTTTTTTCTCTTTTGAAAAAATATGAATATTTAACACAGATATGGTGGTTTCTTTTCCGCTTCAATGGTATACTGTCTGTGCAAAAAGAAAAAAGGAGGTCGTCCCATGGATATTGCACCTGAAAAGATGGACATTTTCAACGAAAAGAAGGGTTTCATCTGCGATATGGATGGCGTGATCTATCACGGAAACCGCATCCTGCCGGGGGTAGCGGAGTTCATCCAGTGGCTCCACGATGAAAAGAAGGAGTACCTGTTCCTGACCAATAACAGCGGCTATACGCCCCTGGAGCTGCGGCAGAAGCTGGCGCGCATGGGTCTGGATGTTTCGGAGGATCATTTTTATACCAGCGCCCTGGCCACGGCGGCCTTTTTGAAGGAGCAGGCCCCGGGCTGTTCCGTGTTTGCCATTGGCGAAGCGGGTCTGCTCAACGCCCTGTATGACGCGGGCATCACCATGAACGATGTAAACCCGGACTATGTGGTGGTGGGCGAGGGCCGGTCCTACTCTCTGGACACCCTGACCAAGGCCACCAACCTGGTCCTGGCGGGAGCCAAACTCATCGGTGCCAATTCCGATGTCTCCGGCCCCATTGAAAACGGCATTGCCCCCGCCTGCCGCGCCCTGGTCGCGCCCATTGAGATGGCCACCGGCACCCAGGCCTATTTCTGCGGCAAGCCTAACCCGCTGATGATGCGCACGGGCCTGCGCATGCTGCACTGCCATTCCGCCGAGGCGGTGATGGTGGGCGACCGCATGGATACCGACGTGATCTCCGGCATGGAGAGCGGCATGACCACGGTGCTGGTGCTCTCCGGCGTATCCACGCTGGAAACGCTCAAGACCTATGCCTATCGTCCCAGCATCGTTCTGGGCGGCGTAGGCGACATTCCCGCCATGGCCAAAAAAGCCTGGGAAGCCGCCAACGCCTGATCTCATCTCTTTTCGTCCCTTTCCCGTTATCAATCGTTCCCCTGTTAGATAAGTGTTAGAAATCGGGCTGTTTTTCCACCCGCAGCAGAACAAGAACTGCCCCGAAACCGCAAGGGTTTCGGGGCAGTTCACTTTTTGGAGATAAGCGGGATTGAACCGCTGAGGGCTCCGGCCGCTCCGCGGCCACCCTCGGCGGCTTCCGCTGACCGGGATTTAAATGCAAGAGGTCAGCGGTTCGCCTATGTACCGTACATAAGAAAAACACCGGGGAATTTTCCTCGGTGTTTTCACTTGGTGGAGATAAGCGGGATCGAACCGCTGACCTCTTGAATGCCATTCAAGCGCTCTCCCAGCTGAGCTATACCCCCAAGTCTTATTCACTTTGCAGCCCTCGGCTGCCGACTTGCTTAGTATAGTATACTCCGGCGCATTTGTCAACACTTTTTTCTGCAAATTCTCTGTTTTTTTATTTTTCCACCCGGCCCAACTGGTAAAACGCCACGGCACTGGCCGCCGCCACGTTCAGCGAGTCCACTCCGTGGGCCATGGGGATACACACCGTAAAGTCGCAGCTCTCAATACTGCCGTCCGCCAAACCGTCCCCCTCGGTACCCAGGGCAATGGCCAGCCGCTCCGCCGCCGCCAGGCGCGGATCATCCAGCCGCAGGGAATCCTCCCGCAGGGCCATAGCCGCCGTTTTAAAGCCCAGCTGGTGCATTTTCTCCGTCCAGCTTCCCTCCGGCAGATAGGTCCAGGGGATCTGGAATACCGTGCCCATGCTCACCCGGGTACAGCGCCGGTACAGCGGGTCGCTGCACTCCGGCGTCAGGAGCACCGCGTCCATGCCCAGCGCCGCCGCCGAGCGGAAGATCGCCCCCACGTTGGTGGGGTTCATCACCCGCTCCAGCACCGCCACCCGCCGGGCGCCGGCGCATACCTGCGCTATGTCAGGCAGCTCCCGGCGCTTCATAGCGCACAGCATGCCCCGGGTCAGATGAAAACCCGTCATCTGCGCCAGCACGGCTTCCTCCGCCGTAAAAACCGGCACCTCACCGCACCGCTCCAGCAGCTCCTTCCCCTGGCTCTCCACATGGCGGCGCTCCATCAGAAACGAAATAGGCTCGTACCCGGCCATCAGCGCCCGGCCGATGACCTTGGGACTCTCGGCAATGAAGATCCCCTTTTCCGCGCACTCCCAATTCGCCAGCTGGTTCTCCCGAAGCCGGGCAAAAATATCCAGTTCCGGCGCCGAAAAATCCGTGATCTCCCGAATATCCGCCATGCCCGTCTCCTCCGTCAGAAATTGTCTCAGAAATTGATAACGCCCAGATGCTCCAGCAGGATCTTCAGACCAATGAGGATCAGGATAATACCTCCGGCCACTTCCGCCTTATTCTTATACTTCAGTCCAAAGACGTTACCCACCTTCAGCCCCAGGGCCGACAGGCAGAAGGTCGTGAGGCCGATAAGTCCCACGGCGCTGAAAATATTCACATCCGGCAGCAGGGCAAAGGTGATGCCCACCGCCAGGGCGTCAATGCTGGTGGCCACCGCCAGCATGAGCATTGCCTTGAAGCCGAAAGACGTGTTTTCCGCCTGTTCCTCCTTCTCCTCGTCCCGGGACAGGCCCTCCTTGAGCATGTTCCCGCCGATGAGGCACAGCAGCACAAAGGCCACCCAGTGGTCCACCGAGGTGATGTATTTTTCAAAGGTAGTGCCCAGCAGATACCCCGCCGTGGGCATCAGTGCCTGAAAGCCGCCAAACCAAAGGCCTACCGTCAGATAGTGCTTCCACCCCAGCTTCTGCACGGACAAACCCTTGCAGATAGCCACCGCGAAGGCGTCCATAGACAGGCCCACCGCAATGAGCAGCAACTCAATAAATCCCATTGTTCTCCCTCACTGTCGCGCCGGGATGCAGCCGCGCCCCGGCAGAATGTCATTTGAATATTATCCCATATCTGTGCTGTTCTGTCAATCATTTTTACCATCGAATAACAAGGGCAAACACGCCTGCCAGCGCGTCCTTGGGGTGTTTTTTGTCCTTCTCGCCTTGGCGGGCGCCAGCCCGTCTGCGGCTCAAAAGCCAAATATCCCTCGAAAATCCATCGCCGGCAGATGCGAAGCAGTTTTGCCGCGCAGAAATGTGTCCAGGCAAGGAAGGACCCGCAGGGAATACTTGCCGTATTTCCAAGGGGCGTGACGCGGCATGGGCGCATTTCTGCCCGGCAAAACCGTATCTGCCCTTGTCAATCGATGGTACCCGATGCGCAGCAAAAGAGAGAGCCGCCCCCGCGGCTCTCTCCCATTTGATTTCATCGTTTCATCGCGTGAACAGGGTTCTTTCTCCCTGTACGTCGAAAGCATCATCCTCCTGCAGATCCGGGTTCTGCTCCGGGTCCTCATTCGGATCCTTTACCGGATCTTTCGTTGGCTTCTCTTCCGGTTTCTGCACTGCACCGCCGTGGACGGGGCAATCCCCCTCCGACAGCACCTGCAGCCGGTAAGCGTCATCCGGCACCTTAACGTCAAACACTGTCTCCCGGTCATAGTCCAGGGCGGCCACCTGCATCACAGAGGATGCCGGGCAGCTGGCGGTGGCAATGTGCTTTCCGTCCTTGCAGTAGGACACCATCTTGTGCATGGTGCAGCTCTGGGTAGGCGCGGTATCCGCCGCCACCTGCACCGTCTTGACCCGGCTGCCCCGGAAATCCGCCGCGCAGGCCTCCGTAGCCAGCAGGCCGCTGTCGGCACACACCGTCACGTCTACCAGGCCGTCACAGCTGTGGAAGCCGGGGTCCTCCAGCCCCTCGTGGATCCGGCTCATGACTCGCTTGAACATGGCCGAGCAGGGGTTGGTGTCGGAATACACCACCTCGTTGGATTTATATCCGCTCCAGGCCGCCGCGCAGTAGTAGGGCGTGAAGCCCGCGAAGTAGCGGTCTCTTGCGTCATCGGTGGTACCGGTCTTGCCGCCGATGGACATGCCGGAGAAGTACGCGCCGCCGCCGGAGCCGCGGGTCACGACATCCTGCAGTATGCTGCGCATCAGATAGGCCGTGGTCTTCTTCATGGCCACATGGGACTCCGTGTTGTTGTCGATGATGACATTGCCCTTGGAATCCTCCACCCGGGAATATGTTCTGGGCGTGGTGTAGATGCCGTCGTTTACAAAGGTGCTGTAGGCCGCGGCCATTTCCAGGGTAGTCACGCCGTGTTCAAATCCGCCCAGGGCCATGTTGCCCACCTGCTGGGAATCCGTATCCGTCAGAGTGGTGAAGCCCAGTTTCTCGGTCATGAACTTATAGGAATTGTAGGTGCCGTACATCAGGTTCGTCCGCACGGCGCAGGTATTCAGAGACTGCACGATGGCCTCGCGCATGCTGGTCAGGCCGCTGTAAATGCGGGTGACGTTTCTGGGCCAGGCGGTGCCGTTGAGGTCGATGGGATAGTCGTCAATGATAGAAGCCGCCGTAATGGTGCCGTTGTCCAATGCCGGAGCATAGGTGCTGATGGGCTTGGCCGCCGAGCCGCAGGGCCGTGTCTCCGTGGCCCAGTTCCAGGCCCGGTCCGCGGTCTTCACGCCCGTGCCGCCCACCATGGCCACCACATCGCCGGTATACGGATCCATCACCGTCATAGCGATCTGCAGGGGCTGGTCGTAAGAGTCGGTCTGCTGCTGGTACTCCGTGGTCTCGAATTCCTCCTCGGCAATCTTCTGGTAGGCCAGGTTCTGGGTGGTATAGATCTTGTAGCCGCCGCTGTATACCATGCCCACGGCCCGCTCATAGGCGCTGATGACGTTGCCGTCGCTGTCGGGCTTGCTGTCCTGCAGCTCGTAGATCTCCACGAATTTCTTCGCCACGTCTTCAATGACCTGGTCGGTGAAATAGGAGTTGTTGGCCTTGGTGACCTTCTCGGCGGTCTCCTCTGTCTCCTCCGCCGGAGCCTCATAGCCCTCCACCAAGTCGCCCATGCAGGTGTATCCGTTGGTAAAGACCACCTTTTCATCGCAGGCCGCCTTGTAAGTCTCCTCGTCCTCGATGAGCCCCTGCTTGTACATGTTCTCCAGCACCAGCAGCTGGCGGCTGCGGTTGTTGGCCAGGGTCCAGTCGCTGATAAGCGGGTCATACATAGACGGGTTATTGGTAATGCCGATGAGGCTGGCGCACTCGGCCAGGGTCAGGTCCTGGGCGTCCTTGCCGAAATACATTCTCGAGGCCGTTTGGGCCCCGTAGCAGGACTCCCCGAAACACACCGTGTTGAGATAGGTGTTGAGGATCTCGTCCTTGTCGTACCGTTTTTCCAGCTGCAGCGCCCGGTAAATCTCCGTTACCTTCCGCTTCACCGTGGTCTCGTCGTTGCCGGTGATGTTCTTGATAAGCTGCTGGGTGATGGTGGAGCCGCCCTGCACGCCTCCGCCGGTGACGGTGCTCAGCACCGCCCGGAGCGTGCCCTTCCAGTCCACGCCGTGGTGGGTGTAGAAGCGCTTGTCCTCAATGGCCACGGCGGCCTTGCGCAGGTTCTCGGGGATCTGGTCCGCCGTGAGCAGGATGCGGTTTTCCCCGTCGTAAAGGGTCTGATACATGACCCAGTCATCGCTGCCCTTTTCCTTGGCGTACATCTCCGTAGCCAGGGACATGTCGTAGGCGGACAGGTCCACCTCCACCTTGTTCTTCATGGTGCGGTTGATGTACATGGAGAACAGAATGGAGAAAAAGATCATCGTCAGCAGCAGCACCGCAAAGATGGTGCCCACAATGAACCACGCCTTGCGCCGCCGGGCCTGGACCTCCCGGGGGCTTTTCTTGGGGTGTCCCTCCCCCTGGATCTTGTGCAGCTGATTTTCAGCGGACTTTTTTATTTTTTCGGCGCTCTGCTTCAGCTCGTTTTCCAGGCGATGTTCGCTTCGCTTGTGTTGGCTCATAACGGGGCACCTTCCTTTCTTTTGGGATTTCCGTATATTTTCTTTAGATTCGAATCTTTTTCATAAGAACCCACTATAAATTTCATTTTACCATGGCTGTCAACCTGAAAAAAAGAACTTTTTCGTTGAAAATATATGGAAATCCGCAAAAATCATATGAGAAAAATACTTTTTCCACTTCAAATGTTTCTGATTTGCCATTTTTTGTCTGAAACCGTCCTTGCAATCCGGGGCAAAATGCATTATAGTGTTTCCCACCACAAGTAAGGAGGTATTTCCCTATGAGCGACGAGTTTGGCCCCAATTTCATCACCATTACCGACGAGGACGGCAACGACATCGAGCTGGAATACGTGGACGCCCTGGAGCATAACGGTGTGACCTATATGGCCTTTTTCCCCACGGCGGACACGGAGGAGGAGGCGGAGAGCGCCCAGGACTTTGGCCTGGTGATCCTGAAGTCCGTGATGGAAAACGGCGAGGAGCTGCTGGCCACCCCCGATACCGACGAGGAGCTGAACGAGGTGTTTGACCTGTTCACCCAGCAGTTTTTGGAGGACGAGGAATAATAACCGGCATAAACTCCTCTGTCATTCCGAGGGAGCGCAGCGACCGTGGGAATCCACTCTTTCGTCCCTGATCCGCTGCAAAATATTGGATTTTATCGGTTTGGATGCGGATTGCCACAGCCAGTGTGCGCACTGGCTTCGCAATGACAGCTTTTCCCCGCCCCTAAAATTTCCTGCCCATTCCGCCGAAAACCCCTTTCTTTTTCCCGGGGCATATGCTACAATAAACTTGCCGGCGGCCTCTGGCCCCCGGTCGATCCCGTCCGGCGGGCAGCAGTCTGTTTATCCTCACATTTTGTTATAGGGGATGTCGGATCAATGTGTGAACTGCAGGCCTCCCGGCTGCCGTCTGCGGCTGGAAGTTGGAAGCAACGAAGCATGTTGGAGACAACCCACCTGCTGATTCGGTGCAGGTTATAACTTGGCTGCTGCCCGGCGGACGGGATCTATTTACCACAAAATTCTAATTTTTCAACCCTCATAGGGGCGGACGATCTCGTCCGCCCTTTTTTATTCTCCGCCGGACACACAGGCCCTGCCGCCACTTTTTCTCCCACTTTTCTTTTTTCTCTTGCAAAAACAGTGCAAAGCTTATATAATGACAGGGAATGTTACTCCCATTGACCCGAATGATATATCACCAAACGAGAGGAATGAACCATCCATGAGTGCATCCAGAGAAAAGAAGAACCGCCAGGCCTTTGCCGCCAGCGGTGCCGCAGACCCCAAGGCCGTCCGCGCCGCGGAGGAAAAGGCCAAGCAGCGCAAGTCCGCCCTGCTCTATGGCGCCGTTGCCGTGGCCTTCGTAGTGGTGGCCGTTTTGGTCCTGCTGTGGAACTCCAATGTGATCCAGCGCGGCAAGACTGCCCTGACCATCGGGGACGAGAATTATTCCGCCGCCCAGGTGCAGTACAGCTATTACGCCGCCTATACCGAGGTCCGCTCCTCCAATTACTATGCCTACATGGGCATCGACACCAGCAAGACCCTGGCCGGCCAGACCATGTCCGACACGGCCAAGGCCCTTTTGGGCGTTACCGACGAGGGCATCACCTGGGATAAGTACCTGCTTGACAAGGCAAAGTCCAACCTGGCCGCCAGCCAGTCCCTGCTGGCCGCCGCCGAAAAAGAGGGTTTTACCTGGAACGATGATATGCAGGCCGATTATGACGACCTCATCAAGACCTTTAAGGAGGCCGCCAAGAAGGCCGGCTACTCCTATAAGAATTATATCAAGGCCATGTACGGCACCCTGGTGACCCCGGGCATTTTCGAGGATATGGCCAAAAATTCCGTTCTGCTCTCCGCCTTCCAGAACAACTATCTCGATAGCCTGAACTATTCCGACGAGCAGATCGAGCAGTATTATCAGGAGAACCAGTCCACCTTCAATGTGGCTGCCTATGACTACATCCGCTTTGATGGCTCCACCTCCCCCACCAAGGATGAAAACGGCAACACCGTAGACGCCACCCAGGAGCAGATGGACGCCGCCATCGCCGCCGCCAAGGACGGCGCTGACACCGCTCTGACCCGTTTCCAGAACGGCGAGAGCCTGGAGACCATCGCCAAGGATTATGACATCGCCTCCTATTCCTCCGTTACCGACGGCGCCAACAACGGCGACACCCTCTCTGCCTGGGCCTTTGACGCCGCCCGTACCGCCGGGGAGACCGCCGTGCTGAATGACACCACCAATTATTATGTGGTGCAGTTCCACAGCGTGGGCCGTCAGGAGTATAACACCGTAGACGTCCGCCACATCCTGGTCCGTGTGGATACCTCCACCCTGGACACCAAGGCCGATTCCTATGAGCAGGATCTGGCCGACCTGAAGAGCCAGAAGAAGGCCGAGGCCGAAAAGATCTATCAGGAGTGGAAGGACGGTGCCGCCACCGAGGCCTCCTTCGCCGAGCTGGCCGACAAGTATTCCGACGATTCCCCCAAGGGCGGCCTGTATGAACAGGTTTATAAGGGCCAGATGGTCACCGCCTTCAACGACTGGTGCTTTGATGCCGCCCGCAAGACCGGCGACACCGACATTGTGGAGACCAGCTATGGCTACCATATTATATACTTTGTGGGTCAGGACCTCCCCTACTGGCAGGTCCGCGTCACCAACACCATGAAGAACAGAGACATGAACGCGTGGCTGGAATCCCTGCAGCAGGACTACACCGTCACCGAGGGCTCCGGCATGAAGTATGTGGGCTGATTTTTCCCCGTTTATTCCTGCAGCCCCGGCAAGATTTTTCTGAAAGCTGAGCAGGTCGGCGATTCGCTTCGCCGGCCTGCTTTTTTGAGGTTTAACTATGCAAGATATTTTTCTGCGCACCCGCATGATATTGGGTGACGATGCCATGGACCGCCTGGCGGGCAGCCATGTGGCGGTGTTTGGCCTGGGCGGCGTAGGCAGCTACGCCGTGGAGGCCCTGGCCCGCTCCGGCGTAGGCCAGCTGACGCTCGTGGACCGGGACACCTTCAGCCCCTCCAATATCAACCGCCAGCTCTATGCCCTGCACTCCACCGTGGGCCAGCGTAAGGCCGAGGTGGCCGCCCGGCGCTGCCTGGACATCAATCCGGACCTCCGGGTCCACACCATCTGCAAGACCTATGATGCCGACCACCGGGAGGAGTTTTTCACCGCCCCCTATGATTTTATCATCGACGCCATTGACCTGGTCTCCTGCAAGCTGGACCTGATCTCCCAGGCCCAGAGCCGGGGCATCCCCATTATCAGTGCCCTGGGCACCGGCAACAAGCTGGATCCCACCCGCCTGTGCATTTCGGACATTTCCAAGACCTCCGGCTGTCCCCTGGCCCGGGTCATGCGCCGGGAGCTGAAGGCCCGGGGCATCCGCCATCTGCCGGTGGTGTTCAGCCCCGAGGAAGCCGCCGAGACCCGCCAGCTGGATACCCCCGATCCCGGCCGGCGCAGCGTCCCGGCCAGCGTGGCCTGGGTGCCCTCCTGCGCGGGGCTGATGCTGGGGGGCTATGTGGTGCAGGAGCTGTGTAAGGAAAAGGAGGCAAAGCAATGATCTTATTAGGTGCAGTGGTCAATGGGGCCGCCATCGCGGGCGGCGGTCTTGTGGGCCTGTTCGCGGGCAAATTCCTGCCGGACCGGCTGCAAAAGACGCTGATGTGCGCTTTGGCCCTGGTGGTCATCGGCATAGCCATTCCCGGCATCGGCGACTCGCAAAAGCCCCTGGTCCCCATCCTCTCCATGGTGCTGGGCACCCTGGTGGGCGAGCTCCTGGACCTGGACAGTGCGGTGATCCGCCTGGGCGATTGGCTGCAGCGGAAAACCGGCGGCAAGGGCCGGTTCACCGATGGTTTCGTCAACGGCACCATGGTCTTTGCCGTAGGCGCTATGGCCATTATGGGCGCGCTGAACAGCGGCCTGCAGGGGGACCATACCATCCTCTTTTCCAAGTCGGTCATCGACGGCATCTCCGCCCTGATCTTCGCCTCCACCCTGGGTGTGGGCGTGGTCTGCTCCGCCGTGCCGGTGTTTTTGTGGGAGGCTCTCATCGCCCTTTTGGCCTCCCTGCTCGCACCTGTGCTGGGCGCAGACGTCATCGCGGAGATCAACTCCATCGGCTCCCTGCTCCTTTTGGCCATCAGCCTGAATATGCTGGGTCTCACCAAGATCCGCCTGATGAACCTGGTGCCGGCTATGCTTTTCCCCATTCTGCTGTGCCGATTCCTGTAATAAATTTTTGAGGGCAGTCCTCCAAAGGACTGCCCTCCTTTTTATTTGGCTCTTTTCCCGTACAGTATATAGAGTATGACGCCCAGGCCGCAGCCGCCGGCCATATTGCCCAGGGTCACAGGCAGCAGATTCCGCCCGAAGTCCAGCCAGGTCACCTCCGTCCCGCCGGAGAGAAAGATCCCCGCCGGGAGATAGAACATGTTGGCAATGCTGTGCTCAAATCCGCACAGGACGAACAGGAAGATGGGCCCGTACAAGGAAATCACCTTGCCCCCGGCGGACTCCGCGCAGAAGGCCATCCACACCGCCAGACACACCAGGAGGTTACACAGCACCCCCCGCAAAAAAGCCGTGCCGAAGGGCAGACTCGCCTTGGCCGCAGCCGCGGCAATGGCCGCGGGCGCGATGCTGTCCAAAACGCCGCAGCGTACTACGACAAATGCTATGATAACGCTGCCCATCAGGTTCCCGCAGTATACTACAAGCCAGCTGCCCAGGACCCTGCCCCCGGAGACATCTCCCCGCAGCAGCGGCAGAAGGAAAAGACAGTTCCCCGTAAACAGCTCGCTGCCCGCCAGAATGACCATAGCCAGTCCCGCCGGGAAAACCGCCGCCGTGGCCAGCTTGCCGCCCACCGTCCCCGCAATGGTCGCGGCCACCCCGGCAAAGGCGATAAACGCCCCGGCCAAAGCGCCTAAAACCAGCAGCCTTCCCGCGCTCTGGCCCACTCTTTTTTCAGCCCCGGCGCAGTATTCCGCCGCCGCCTCGGTAAATGTCCGCAGCATATTTTCTCCCCCATTTTCGTATTTTCCCCATTATAACAGAAGCCATACTCGGTTGCAATTCTCTCTTTTTCATGGTAAAATCCTGACTATAGAATACAAGGAGGACTGTCCTATGATATATGGGTTCATCGGCACCGGCAGCATGGGCGGCGCCCTGGCCACCGCCTGTGCCAAGGCTGTGCCCCCCCAGCAGATCTTTCTTTCCAACCGCAGCCCGGAAAAAGCAAAGGCGCTGGCTCAGAAGCTGGGCGCAAACCCGTCGGATAACGAGACCATCGCGCGCAAATGTGACGTGATCTTCCTGGGCGTGAAGCCCCAGGCCATGGCCAGGATGCTCCTGCCCCTGCAGCCCATCCTGGCCGGGCGCGAGACCCCCTTCGTGCTGGTCTCCATGGCCGCAGGCGTGACTATCGAGGCCCTGCAGGCCATGGCCGGGGGCCGCTATCCCGTTGTGCGCGTCATGCCCAATACCGCCTGCGCCGTAGGCGCGGGCATGACCACCTACACCTGCTCGGCGGAAGTGACCGATAAGCAGCGGCAGTCGGTGCTGGACGCCCTGGCCGCCTCGGGGCTTTTGGAGGAGATCGAGGAGAGCCTCATGGGCGCCGCCAGCGCCGTGGCCGGGTGCGGCGGAGCCTTCGCCTGCCTGTTTTTGGAGGGGCTGGCGGACGGCGGCGTGCTGTGCGGTCTGCCCCGGAAAAAGGCCCAGCGCATGGCAGCCCAGATGCTCCTGGGCATGGCCACCCAGGCCCTGGAGAGCGATGAGCACACCGGGGCGCTGAAGGACGCCGTGTGCTCCCCCGCCGGGTCCACCATCGCCGGCGTCCGGAAGCTGGAGTCCATGTCCTTCCGCTCCGCCGCCATGGAGGCGGTCATCGCCGCCTGGCAGCGGGAAAAGGAAATGCAAAGCCAAAAGTAATCCCTCAAACCAAAAAAAGAGCTTGCCCCGCGTCCGCGGCGGCAAGCTCTTTTTGATTGCACTTTTAAGAGGCGTAGATCTTTCCGATGAGCCAGTTCAGCACCCGGGCGGGGAGGATCTTGGTCAGAAACACCGCCGCCTGGTAGGCAAAGCCGATGGTATACAGAGGCTTATGGCCGGTCTTCAGGACTACGCGGCCCACAAAGGCCCCGGCCTTGGCCGGGTCCATACCGGTCTGCTCATCGTGCTCCATACGCTTGACGGAGCGGCTGATGCGGCCGCCGTAAATTTCGTCCCCCTCGGCCACCTTGCGGCGGGCGGCGGTAAAGCCGGTATGGATATCCCCGGGCATGACGGCGCTGACGGTGATGCCGAAGGGCCGCAGCTCGTTGGCCAGGGCCATGGTATAGGAATTGATGGCGGCCTTGGAGGCGGAATAGTAGGTCTGGAACGGAATGGGCACCGGGGCCGCCACGGAGCTCAGATTCACGATGCGGCCGCCGCCCTGCTTTCGCATGACAGCGATGACGGCCCGGTTCATGCGCACCATGCCGAAGAAGTTCACATCGAACTGGCGCTTGGCCTCCTCCGTATCCGTAAACTCCACAGCCCCGCTGATACCGAAGCCGGCGTTATTCACCAGGATATCAATGCGCCCGGCCTCCTCCACGATCTGCTCCACGGCCCGGCGGACGGAGGCCTCGTCCGTCACATCGGCGCTGATGTGATGCAGGCCTGCCACCCCCTCTGCCCGGCGGCTGAGCTCATACACCGTGCAGCCGTTTTTCGCCAGGTACAGGGCCGTTTCCCTGCCGATGCCGGAGGTGCCGCCGGTGACCACAGCGATCTTACTCATGGACCAGCACCTCCGCCATGATGTCCATGGCCTCGTCCAGCAGGGCCTCGGTATGGGTGGCCATAT
>CAMBKF010000005.1 GCA_945868085.1 uncultured Oscillibacter sp. | reverse complement strand
CGGGTTCTCCCCAGGCCCAGCGCATCATGATCGCCCGTCAGGGCAACATCCAGGGTAAGAAGCAGCTGGCCAAGAACATCACCGGCATCCAGGACTGAATGCTTTCTCAAAAACAGACCTGTCTCCAAGAAAAATGCGCTCATAAATAAAACGAGGCCCCGGGGCCTCGTTTTATTTTGCTGTTATTCAGCCCACAGCGTACCGGGCGAAGGTGTTGTTCACCAGTTCGTCAAAGGGTACCCACTGGCTATGCTCCAGTTCTCCGGCCTGCTCCATGACGGTCTCCAGGCGTTCCAGTGCCTGCTGCTCCATAATGGGCGTGGCGTTCCAGGCGTCGATCTGCCGGTGCCGGGCGGTGACGGCCTCCAGCTCCTCCAGGCTCGTGTCCGGGAACTGATCCACGATGGCCTCGGCCACCTCCCGGTCCGTGTGCTCGGCCACCCATTTCTGGGCCTTGGCAATGGCGTTTACAAACCGCTGGGCGGTGTCGGCGTTATTTTCCAGCCAGCTGAGGTTGGCAAAGTAGGCCGTGTAGGGGATCTCGCCGCTCTCCTGGCCGATGGAGGTGAGCACATAGCCCTGGCCGGCGGCCTCCACCTGGGTGGCGGTGGGCTCAAAGAGGGTCACATAGTCCCCCTGGCCGCCGGTGAAGGCCCCGGCCATCATGTTGAACTGCACGGAGGTGTCCACCGTCACGTCCACCCCGGGGGTCAGGCCGTTCTGCCGCAGGACATATTCCAGGGTCATCTCCGGCACGCCGCCCTTGCGCCCACCGATGACGGTCTTGCCCCGGAGATCCTCCCAGGAGAAGACGCCGTCGGAGCGGCCTACCAGGAACGAGCCGTCCCGCTTAGTGAGCTGGGCGATGATCTGGGTGTGGTCGGCCTTGCCCTGGTTATACACATAGATGCTGGCCTCGGGCCCCGCCAGGCCGATGTCCGACTGGCCGGAGACCACGGCGGTCATGACCTTGTCGGCGCCGCCGCCGTTGGTCAGCTCCACCTGCAGCCCCTCGTCCGCAAAGAACCCCTGGCTCATGGCCACATACTGGGGTGCATAGAACACGGAGTGGGTGACCTCGTTGAGCCGCACCACCGTGGTGCTCTTTTGGCCGCAGGCGCACAGCCCCGGCACGATCATCAGGGCAGCCAGCAGAAATGTCAGCAGTTTTTTCATAGTCCTTTCCCCCAAAAACGATTCAAAAATTTTTCCACCCACAGCACCAGCCGGTACATCACCACCGCCGCCGCTGCCAGGATCACGATGCTGGTCATGACCAGATCCATGTTGAACACCTGAGAGCCGTAGACGATGAGATACCCCAGCCCGGCCTGCGAGACCAGAAACTCACCCATGATGACGCCCACCCAGGAGAGCCCCACGTTTACCTTCAGGGTGGCAAACAGGGTGGGCGCGTTGGCCGGGAACACCAGCAGCCACAGGATCTGCCAGCGGCTGGCTCCCAGGGAGCGCATGAGACGGATCTTCTCCCCGTCCGTGGAGAGAAACCCCTGGTACATATTCAGAATGGTCACGATCAGCGAAATGGCCAGGGTCATGACGATGATGGCTCCCTGGCCGGCTCCCATCCACACAATGAAAATGGGCCCCAGAGCCGTTTTCGGCAGGGCATTGAGCACCACCAGGTAGGGGTCCAGGATCCGGGCCAGCTTTCCCGACCACCACATGCAGATGGCCACCACCGTGCCCAGTGCGGTGCCGGAGAGGAAGCCGATGACCGTTTCGCCGCAGGATACGCCGATGTGCCGCCACAGGTCGCCGCTGCGGCACAGATTCAAGAAGGTGGCGGCCATGCGGCTGGGGCAGCTGGTGAGAAAGCCGTCGGACAGGCCCACCCGGCAGCTCAGCTCCCACAGGGCCAGCAGACCCAGCAGCAGAGCTGCCTGCCACAGATGCACCTGCCGCTTCTGCCGCCGCACAGACAGCAGATAGGCCTGCCGGGCCGGGGAAGGGGAGGCGTTATTCATGGTGATCCAGCTCCTTCCATATGGCCTGAAAATAGGTGTGAAATGCCTCAGTGTCCCGGCGCTCCAGGGGCGACAGCCCCTGCAGGGCCGTCAGGTCGTGGACGCTTTTCACCACGGCGGGCCGGGCACTGAGGACGAAAATGCGGTCGGAGAGGCTGATGGCCTCGGAGATGTCGTGGGTGACCAGAAGGGCGGTTTTTCCCTCCTGGCGGATGATACGGCTGATGTCCGAGGATACCGAGAGCCGGGTCTGAAAGTCCAGGGCGGAAAACGGCTCATCCAGCAGCAGGATCTTCGGATTCGTGGCCATGGTGCGGATGAGGGCGCACCGCTGGCGCATGCCGCCGGAGAGCTGGGAGGGCCGCTTGCCGGCAAACTCCCACAGGCCGTAGCGCCGGAGCAGCGTGTCGGCATAGACCAGGGCCTCGGGGGTGCGCTTTTTGGTGACGGTGAGCCCCAGGGTCACGTTGTCCCGGATGGTGCGCCAGGGGAACAACTGATCCCGCTGGGGCATGAAGCCGATCTTTTCGGAGGGGCCGCAGACGGGGGCGCCGTCCACCTCCGCCGTGCCGGCGGTAAGGGGCTCCAGACCGGAGATCACCGACAGCAGCGTGGATTTGCCGCAGCCGGAGGGGCCCACCACGCTGCAGAACTCCCCCGGGGCGATGTCCATGTCCACCCGCCGCAGAGCCTCCACCTCGCCGTCGGGCGCCTGATACACAAAGGACGCGCCGCGAAGATGAATCATTTGATCTGCCTCCTTTGCTGAGAGAAATGACTCTCCGTGGTCATACTATGCCGCCGGAGCGGAGAGGGTGCGGAGAGAAGCCTGTCGAAAAATCCATCGGATTTTCCGACAAAAGGCCTGCAGGCTGCTGCGCGCATAATTTTTGCGCGGGGCGCAAAAATTCCACACTGGCAGCCTGAGCGGTATTTTCTCTCACGCACATGTCGCGAGAGAAAATGATCTTAATTTTTCGCGTCTGCGGACGCGAACTCTGCGAGGCTATAAAAAAGGAACCGCCGAAGCGGTTCCTTTTGAGGTATGTAGAGATGTACGGCGTTATTGGCAGGCGGATTCCCGGGGCGCTGCGGCGGCGGGGACGGCGTCCAGCTCCTTCACCCAGCAGCGGCGGCGCTTGTGCTGCTCCAGGGGGAAATTCTGCCACTGGGTCTGCACTTTTTCGTTTTCCTCCAGCATGGGGCCGGTCTCGGCGTGGCGGATGCCCATCTTTTGGCAGCCCTGCATCACCTCGCTGAGGATAATGGCGTTGACGCCCTTGCCCTGGAGGTCCGGCCGCACGGCGATGAGCAGCAGGTCGATGGTGTCGTTTTTCCGGAAAGCGTGGAGCACATGGGCCCAGCCCGTGGGAAACAGCCGGCCCCGGCTCTTTTTCAGCGCCTCGGCAATGCTGGGGGCGCTGACGCCGAAGGCCACCAACTCATCCTGCTCGTTGAGCACGAAACAGGTGAGCTTGGGGTTGATGAGGGGGGCAAACTTCATGCTGTACTTTTTGATCTGCGCCGGGGTCAGCTCCACGGTGCCGTAGAGGGGGGCGTAAGCCTCGTTCACCAGGTGGAAAAAGGGCTTCAGCAGGGGGAAATAGCCCAGCCGGGTGCGGACCTTGAGAATGTGCAGCTTCTGCCGCCGCTGCACATAGGCCGAGAGCTTGGCCCAGCGGGCCAGGGTCTTTTCATCGTCGGGAGCGGAAATGAGATTTTCCACCCAGTCCACGTCCTTCACATAGCCAAGAGCCGCCATGTGCTGCATATAATAGGGGTGGTTGTAATATGTAAAGAAGCAGCTGCGGCGGTCAAATCCCTCCACCAGCATGCCCTCCCGGTCCATATCCGTGAAGCCCAGGGGACCGTGGACGGCGGTGCAGCCCAGCTCCCGGGCCCAGTTCTCCACCGTCTCAAACAGGGCGGAGGAGACCTCAAAGTCGTCAATAAAGTCCACCTGGGTGAAGCGCAGGCGGTTGGTGCCCCACTTCTCGTTGGACTTGTGGCTGAGTATGGCGCCGATGCGGCCCACGATCTCCTCCCCGCGCATGGCCAGCCAGCAGCGGGCCTGGCAGTAGGAGAAGGCGGGGTTCTTTTTCCGGTCCCAGTCCTCCATATCATCGCTGTAGGTGGCGGGGACGAACTGGGGTACATCTTTATATAACTGATTCGGGAAGTCCACGAACCGGCGCAGCTGGCGGCGGGTGGTCACTTCAACGATGGAAACCATGGGCAATATCCTCCTAATCTCAATCAAAGCCATTCTACCCTTGCCCGGGGAAAATAGCAAGGCTTTTTTTGCTAAGGGGGCAGAAAGGATCAAAATGGAAAAAAGCAGAAAAAATATAAAAAAAGTCTTTCACTGGGCCCAAATTTTTGCTATAATCCATGATAGATAATAATCTGTGTTTCAAAATAGATCTGCGAGAGGTTCACAAGGAGGCGCTACTATGATTAAGATCGGTATCATTGGCTGCGGCAAGATCGCCCAGACCCGGCACCTGCCGGAGTACGCTACCAACCCCGATGCCAAGCTGGTGGGCTATTACGACAAAATCGCCGAGCGCGCCGCTCAGATGGCGGGGAAATACGGCGGCAAGGTGTATGACTCCTATTACGATCTGATAAACGACCCGGAGATCGACGCGGTGTCCGTGTGCGTGGAGAACCGCAACCACGCCGAGATCACAAACGCCGCCCTCTATGCCGGCAAGCATGTGCTGGTGGAAAAGCCCATGGCCGTGACCTTGGCGGAGTGCGAGTCCATGGTGGCCGCCGCCGAGTTTAACGGCAAGCACCTGATGGTGGGCCACAATATGCGCTTTGACCCCGTGCATCGCCGGGCCAAGGAGCTGCTGAAGGCGGGCGTCATCGGCGACATCATCACCTTCCGCACCACCATCGGCAACGCCGGGCCCGAGGGGTGGTCCCCGGACCGGGACGCCTGGTTCTTCGATAAGGACAAGGCCGCCATGGGCGCTCTCAGCGACCTGGGCATCCACAAGCTGGACCTGCTGCAGTATCTCACCGGCCAGACGGTCATAGAGACCACCGCCAAGGTCATGACCCTGAACAAGCACGACGACCACGGCCACTTCATCGGCGTGGACGATAACGCCCTGTGCATCCTGCGCATGAACGGCGGCGCCGTGGGCACCATGGCCGCCAGCTGGACGGTTTACGGCAAGGAGTGCAACTCCACCTGCCTCTACGGCACCAAGGGCATCATGCTCATTTACAGCGATCCCGGCGCCCCCATTGTGGTGCGGGATATGAGCAACACCTCCACTTCCTACAGCTTTGAGCCCACCACCCGCTCCGGCGTTATCGACGAGTTTGTGGACGCCCTGGAGCATGACCGGGAGCCGGAGGTCAGCGGTAAGAAGGCTCTGACCATTATGAGTACCATCTTCGCCAGCATCAAGTCCTCGGAGATCAGCCGCACGGTGGCGGTGAACAGCTCGTTTGTGTCCCATCTGTAAGAAATCGGCATTCTGAAAGGAGCGGCTTTGGCCGCTCCTTTTTTGCATTTTCCCGGAGGGGGTTTCTTTTTCGGCAGAAATCTGTTATAATCGGGTCAATTTGATAAACGAGGAGCTAATTCCATGAAGAAATATATTGTGATCCTGGCGGCTGTGCTGCTGCTGACGTGCACGGCCTGCGGCAAAAAGCAGGAGCCGTCCGACACCCTGGACAGCCAGGGGCTGGTCACGGCCTCCACCCAGGAGATGATCTACAAAAACAGCAGCTACACCCTGCGCTTCACCAAAAACACGGAGGGAGACTGGCAGTGGAAGGACGACACCACCCTGCCCCTGGACCAGGCGCTGATGCAGCAGCTGCTGGACCAGGTGAGCGCCCTGAACACCCTGACACCCCTGGAAAACCCCGGCGACATCACCGCCTATGACCTGGACGCGCCGGACCGCACCCTGGAGGTCAAGAACGACGACGGCTCCGGCCTGTCCCTGCAGATCGGCACGGCGGCGGAGGGCGGCGGCTACTATATGTGCCGGGATGGAGACACCACCAAGATCTATGTGGTGCCGGATGCACTGGTGCAGCTCATGGACCGGAATATCTACGAGCTGGTGGAGATGCCCGTTCTGCCGGCCCTGACGGCGGACAAGATCACAGGCATCCAGGCCCGGGGCGGCGGATTGGACGTCACCGTAGCCCGGGGTGAGGGCGACAGCTGGCTCTGCAACGGCGCGGACGTGTCCGACCGCATGGCGACCCTGACGGCCCTGCTGGCCGATGGCATGAAGCTGGAGTCCTGCGTGGACTATAACCCCAGCTCCGGCGCGCTGCCCATCTGCGGGCTGACGGACCCGGCAGTCACCGTTACCGTCAGCTATCTGACTGCCACCGGCAGCGCCGACAGCTTCACGGTCTACATCGGCCTGGCGTATGAGGACGGCTATTTCGCCATGTATAACGACGTGCCCGCCATTTTCAAGGTGTCCGCGGCCACGGCCCAGGCGCTGCTGGATCTGCTGACCCTGGGCGCATGACCCGAGAGAATCTATAAAAAAACGCAAACCGGGAGGGCGGATGGGCCGCTCTCCCGGTTTTTTGGGCGCGGGGCGGCCAAAAACTTGCTTTTTTAACTTTCTTTAAAGCATCGACTATTACCATACTGCCATACTGGGGATTGCCCCGGTGGATAATTCGGTATACAATAGAGGAAAAACGAACGGGAGGCGGGAAAATGCGGATCCTGGTGGTGGAGGACGAAAAAAGACTGGCGCAGAATCTGCAGGAGCTGCTGCGCCGGGAGGGCTACACCGTGGACGTGAGCAACGACGGCGTCTCGGGCCTGGATAACGCCCTGTCGGGGATCTACGATCTGCTGGTGCTGGACGTGATGCTGCCGGGGATGGACGGCTTCACCCTGCTGCAGCGGCTGCGGGGCAGCGGCAGCCATTTGCCGGTGCTGATGCTTACCGCCCGGGGCGAGCTGAGCGACCGGGTGCGGGGCCTGGACCAGGGGGCGGATTACTACCTGACCAAGCCCTTCCAGACCCCGGAGCTGCTGGCCTGCGTGCGCCTGCTGCTGCGGCGCAGCAACGGCGAGAGCGGCGGGGACGACTGCATCCGCCGGGGCGACCTGGTGCTGGACCCGGGAACGTTTCAGGTGACCTGCGGCCAGCGCAGCGCCCGGCTCAGCCGCAAGGAATATGACCTGCTGGAGATGCTCATGCGCAACGGCGGGCAGATCCTGTCCAAGGAGCAGCTGCTGCTCAAGGCCTGGGGCTATGAGTCCAATGCAGAGGACAACAACGTGGAGGTATATATCTCCTTCCTGCGGCGGAAGCTGGAGCTGGTGCGCTCTGACATGCGGATCCGCACGGTGCGCCTGGTGGGCTATTGCCTGGAGGAGAAGGAATGATCCGGAAATTACGGCTGAAGATCGTGGGCATCAGCTTGGTAACGGTGGCGGCGGTGCTGCTGAGCGCCCTGGTGGTCCTGGCTCTGTCCACCCACAGCCAGATGGTGCGCAGCAGCGAGAGTCATCTCGCCGCCGCCCTGGAGGGCAAGACCGACAAGAATGAGCTGCCCGGCAGCAGCGGCCAGCCCTGCTTTGTGGCGGAGATATTTACCGGCGGGACCATACGCCTCTCCGGCAGCAGCTATTATAATCTGGAAAATCAGGACCTGGTGCTGGACATCGTGCGCTCGGCCCTGGAGGAAAAGAAAGACAGCGGCGTGCTGAAGGACTATTCCCTGCGGTATATGCGCCGGGCAGGGGCCGTGTCGGTGCGCATCGCCTTCACCGACTGCTCCATGGAGCGGGCCACCATGCGCAGCCTCCTGCTGCGCAGCGGACTGGTCACGCTGGCGGCCCTGCTGGTGCTGACGGGGCTGAGCTACTGGCTGGCGGGCTTTGCGGTGCGGCCGGTGCGCCGGGCCTGGCAGGAGCAGAAGCAGTTCGTGTCCGACGCGTCCCACGAGCTGAAAACGCCCCTGACGGTGATCCTGTCCTCCACGGAGCTGGCGGCAGGGGAGCAGGACCCGGAGAAGACCCGGCAGTATGTGGAGGGCATCCGGGCCGAGTCCCTGCGGATGAAGGCCTTGGTGGAGGATATGCTGACCCTGGCCCGGACGGAGAGCGGGGCAAAGCAGACCATGACCGCCGTGGACCTGTCGGACACGGTGCTGGAGAGTGCCCTGGCCTTTGAGCCGGTGGCCTTTGAAAGCGGCCGGACGCTGACCTACGACATCCAGCCGGAGCTGGCAGTGCGGGGCAGCGCCGCCCAGCTGCGCCGCCTGGCGGATATTCTGCTGGACAACGCCGTGAAATACGCCGCGGCGGGGACAACCGTGGGCCTGCTGCTGCGCCGGGAGGGACGGAGCGCCCTCCTGCAGGTGGAAAACCGGGGGGAGACCATCCCCGCGGAAAAGCTGCCGCACCTGTTCGACCGGTTCTACCGGGCGGACGAATCCCGCACCGGCGGGGAGGGCTTCGGCCTGGGTCTGGCCATCGCCCAGAGCATTGTGCAGACCCACGGCGGCAGCATCGGCTGCACCAGCGCGGAGGGCGTGACGCGGTTTACCGTGACGCTGCCTCTGCTGAAAAATGATTCTGTGAAAAGAGGACAAGAGGAATGTTAGACCTGCTGATCCGGGGCGGTACCGTGGTGGACGGTACCGGCAGCGCCCCTTATGCCGCCGATGTGGCGGTGGAAAACGGAAAGATCGTGGAGGTGGGCGACCTGCCCGGGGCCCACGCCCGGCGGGTCATCAGCGCCGACGGGAAGCTGGTGACCCCGGGCTTTATCGACATCCACCGCCACGCGGACCTGGCGGCCTACCGGCCGGGCTTCGGCCAGCTGGAGCTGCGCCAGGGGCTGACCACCATCGTAAACGGCAACTGCGGCCTGTCCGCCGCGCCCATGCGCCGGGCCAGACGGGCGGAGATCGCCGCCTACCTGCAGCCCATCTGCGGGGAGATGCCCAAACAGGTGCCCATGGATTCCCTGGCGGACTATTTCGCCGGCCAGCCGGAGGCACCGCTGCACACCGGCATGCTGGTGGGTGCGGGAGTGCTGCGGGCCGGCGCGGCGGGCTACGCTTTGGAGCATCTGGAGGACAAGCACTATAAGGCTATCCATCGGTCCATGGAGCAGGCCCTGGCCGACGGGGCCCTGGGCGTTTCCCTGGGCCTGGGATACGCCCCGGAGTGCTTTTACACTACCCAGGAGCTGATCCGGGCCCTGGAGCCCCTGGCGGGGCAGGACATCCCCGTAACGGTGCATATGCGCCAGGAGGGCGGCGGCGTGCTGGAGGCCCTGGAGGAGATGCTCGCCGTGGCCCGGGCTCTGCGCATCCCCGTGCATATCAGCCACTTAAAGGCCATGGGCCGGGACAACTGGGGCGTAAAGATTCCCCGGGCGCTTTCCATGCTGGAGCAGGCCCGGCAGGAGGGCCTGGACGTGGGCTGCGACGTATATCCCTACACCGCCGGCTCCACCCAGCTCATCCACATTCTGCCTCCGGACTTTCTCACCGGCGGCATGGAGGCGGTGGTGCAGCGCCTGCAGGACAAAGGGGCCCGGCGGGAGCTGGCGGAGCGCATCCGCCGGGGCGACGGCTTCGATGACATCGCCCGGTTGGCCGGGTGGGACGGCATCCGCCTCACAAGCCTCCACTGCCCGGAGGACCACCCCTACCAGGGCAAGAGCATCGCGGAAATTGCGGCTATGTGGAGGCAGAATCCCCTGGACTGCTGCTGCGACCTGCTGGTGCGGGAGCACTGCGAGATCACCATGGTAGACTTCATGGCCTCCGAGGAGGACATCGTGACCATTCTACAAAGCCCCCTCTCCAACGTCATCTCCGACTCCACCTATCCCACGGATGGGATGCTGCACCCCCGGGTGTACGGCACCTTCGTGCATCTTCTGGAGCATTTTGTGAAGGAGCGGGGTGTGCTGACGGCGGAGCAGGCGGTGCATAAAATGACCCAAAAGCCGGCCCAGGTCCTGCGCCTTTCCGGCAAGGGCGTCCTGGCCCCGGGTATGGACGCGGACATCAACGTCTTCGCCCTGGAAAGGCTGCACCAGCCCGGCACCTACGAAAACCCCTGCGTCCTGGCTCAGGGCATGGATTATGTACTGGTGGACGGCGCCGTGGCCGTGGAAAAGGGCAAATACACCGGCGTGAAGGCCGGGCGCATCCTCAGGCGGGCATAAAACAGATCCAAATTCAAAAAGTCGGCGCAGTCCTTTGGGCTGTGCCGACTTTTATGCGTGTCAGGAGATTTTTGTGCCGCCCCACTCCACCACGGTGAAGCCCGTGCGCACAGGCGCGGTGAGCTCCTGGGCGGGGAGCTTTACGAAGGTGTCCGAGCTCTGCCAGACCATGAATACCCGGATCAGGGTGTCCGGCGCCGGGTCAATGTGCAGCTGCGCCGCCTGGGTATAGGCATCCGCCTGGAAGGAAATGACGTTGTAGGGATTCTGCTCCATAAGGGGCAGCCAGTAGACGATGAACTCGTTGGCCTCCCGGCGGGTGAGGCCCAGCTGCGCCAGGGCCTGCTCCAAAAAGGCCGCCGTGTCCTCGCCCTTTACGCAAAAGCCCCTTGTCATGTCCCACCGGGCATAGGTCTCGCCCTCCCAGTACAGGTAGTTGTAGGTCTGGCCGCGCCTGTCCGTCAGGGTGCCGTCGGGGGCGGCGGTGACGGTCCAGCCATTCTTGTAGGCGGGATAGGTGCAGGTGAGGTCACCGTCTAGGGTCAACTGCACGGACACCTGCGTCTCCTCCTCAGGGTAGAGGTAGATCACCGGCTTATAGTCCTCGTTGGGGTCCATCTGCCAGTCACTGGGGGCCAGGCTGATGAAATCGGCCTCCATCCGCTGGTTATCCTGGTCGTAGAGGATGTTTTCGCAGGTGCAGGTCACCTGGTCGCCCACGCACCACTCCGGGGGCAGCTCGCCGTTGAACTTGATCTCATAGGGCATGGGGACCACGGGACGGGCGAAGAAGCAGTCGGAGTAAATCCGGGAGATGATGACGGGATCGGCCATGTCGTCTATGGGCTGGGCGGTTTCCGGATCCAGCCAGAAATCGGTGTAGGCCCGGTGACGCAGATCCGTGGCCATCTCCCACTTGGTGGGCTGGAGCCGCGCGGGGGAGGTCTCCAGGATATTGCCGGTGTAGTAGATCTCCACGTCGCTGCCCACCTGGGCGCCGATGTCCTCCAGGGCGGCGGTATCCACCGAGATCGCGCTGCCAACGCGCTCCTCCATCTCCCCCTCCACCGGCTGCACCAGGGCGTGGCCGCCCTCCAGTTCCAGAACGGTGGCCGTAAAGTGGTGGGGCGCATAGGCCTCCTCCCCGGCCCACAGCTCGTCGATGGATTTAAAATTGTTCGGCAGCCAATAGACCTTGGTGGCCTTATAAACGTCGGAACCGGTGTCCCGCTGCCACTTGACGATCTTATAGGTCAGGGCCGAGTAGGCCCGGGTGCCGCCGTCCTTGCAGGGGCTGCCGGGAATGGGGGCAAAGAGGATGATCAGCAGCAGCGCGCCTGCCGCGATCCAAAGCCGGATTTTCTTCTTCATAGGGGGACCTCCTTTTTATGGATTTTCTGCGGCCTCCGGGGCCAGGAGCGCAAAGAGCGCCGCGCTCTGCTCCCGGGTCAGAGCCATAGCGCTGCCGGTGGTCACGTTGGTCAGGGTATCATCGGTCAGACGGTATACCGCCTGGGGGCCGTCCGGGGCAAGCAGGGTAATGGTGCGGCCCTCCGCCCCGGCGGTGTCGCTGCCGTCGGAGAGCTCCGCGCCGGGGGAATTATTCAGCGCCGCAAGGGCGTCGGTGATGGCGCAGATGCGTCCCTCATCGGTAATGGATGTGACCTGGCCCACTCCGCTGACATCGATGCGGCAGATGGACGGGGGAGGGGACGCGGCATCGTTTTTCGCCCCGGATCCGTCAGAGGTGTCTGCCGGCCCGGGCAGCACAAACAGGCTGAAGGCCGTGATGCACAGGACCAGCGGCACGCAGACCATGACCGCGCGGATGGCCCGCCGGCGGGCCCGGATCCGTTTTTCGCTGCGGCGGAACACCTCCGCCTGACATTCCTGCAGGCTTCTCATAGCAGCTCCATCCCCTCCTCTCCCAAAATGCTCTGCAGCTCCCGTTTGGCCCGGTACAGCAGGTTATCCACCTGCTTGCTTTTTTTGCCCATGACCCGGGCGGCCTCGGCATAGGTCATCTCCTCAAAGTAGACCAGCCGCACCGCCGCGGCCATGTCCTGGGGCAGATGCGCCAGGGCGGCGTTTACCCGGCGCTGGCGGTCATTGGCCAGGGCCAGCTCCTCCAGGGCGGCGGAGTCGTCCGCCAGGCCGTGGGCCTCGGATAGCTCCGTGAAGCGGAGGAGCTTTCGGCGGCGGAGGTAGTCCAGGGCGCGGCTGCGGCCCACCATGTAGAGATAGGTCTTCAGGCTCACCCGGAAGTTGTAGCGGTGCCGATGTACCACCAGGTCGGAAAAGGCGTCGATGGCGATGTCCTCCGCGGCGTGGGGATCGTGTACGAAGCCATTGATGAAGAAAACCAGCCCGCCAAACAGCTCCCGCATGATCTCCTCAAAGGCACTCTCGTCGCCGTCCAGAAAACGGCGGTAGCTGTTGGCAGCGGCGTCCATGTTACTTTCCTCCTTTGGTGGAAAGGCCCGCCCGGGAGCCTTTCACTTATTATACGGCCCAGGGGGCCGTGGTTCCTTATTATTTATAAGGACCGACTATAAAAAAAGAGAAACCGCTGGGGCTTCTCCTTTTTAAAAAAGTTATTTTTGCTTTTTGGGCAGGTTGGCCAGGGTCACGAAGACCAGGATGATCATAACGCCCGCTGCCTGCAGGGGCGTGAAGGGATCCTTCAGCAGCAGCACCCCCGCCAGCACCGATACCACCGTGCCTACGTTCCCGATGAGGGACGCCTCGGAATTGGTGAGGGTGGCGTTGGCGAAGTTCAGCAGGCCGTAGGCGCCCACGGAGGACACTGCACCCAAGAAAAACACACTGCCCCAGAAGGGAGCTGACTGTATAGCCGGAAGGAATAGCTCTGCCATCTGCCCGTGCCCCTGGATCAGTGCCGCCGGGACAAAGACTACCATGCCCATGAGGAACATGACAAAGGTGACCTCCAGGGGGCTGAACTGCCGGGAGGCCCGGCGGCTGAGCACATAGTATCCCACATCGCATACCAAGGTCATCAGCAGGCACACAAAGCCCAGCAGGCTGATGCGGGTTTCGCCGCCGGTCTCCACCAGGGCCACGCCGCCCACGCAGGCCACAGCGCACAGGATCTGCAGCTTGGTGACGGATTCGTGGCTGATGAATACATCTGCCAAAATGCAGATTACCGGCACCACTGCCAGCACCGTGCCTGTGACGGCGGAGGAGGTATAGCGGATGCTGCTGTTTTCAAACACCAGGTATAAAACCGGCTGCACCAGGCCCAGCAGCAGCACACCGCCCAGGGGCTTGCCGCGGAGAGAAAAGGAAAACCACGCCTTGCCCCGGATGCGGCCCACCAGAGCGTTGGCCGCCACTATCAAGGACAGGGTGAGCACCGCCGCCGTGAATCGAAAGCACAGCAGCACCGTGGTGGGCGCGATGGACAGGGCAATGCTGGAGAACATAAAGCTGAAACCGAAGATCACAAAGGCGACGCAGGCGGTGATCACAGCTACGGTATGCTTGCGGGAGGGAGACATATGGGCACAACCTTTCCGTGGGGTATTTATTGTCGGATGGCAGCAGCGGACATGCCGCTTCGACTTTTTTCACCCGATAGAGCCGTGATTGTATCTTACCATGAAAAAAATGGGGCCGCAAGGAATTTTTCTGTGGTCCGGCACATAGAATAACAGGTATATAATCGGAGGGGGGATATACCGTGGAGGAAAAAGAACAGCGGGATGTGGATGACATGATCTATGTGGACGAGTGGCGGGAGAGTGAACGATAGGATAAGGCAGACCGGCCCGGGCCGGTCTGCCTTTGTCAATCGATGATACAATTTATTAGTCAATAGTGCCGCCGCCTAAAACCTGCTCCCCATCGTAGAGCACCACGGCCTGCCCGGCGGTGATGGCCCGCTGGGGCACATCAAACTCTACCCGGATGCGCCCATCCGGCAGGGGATGCACAGTGGCTGCCGCCTCCGTCTGACTATAGCGGGTTTTGGCGGTGACGCGGAGGGGAGAGGCGGGCGTTTCGCCGCTGATCCAGTTTACCCGGTCCGCCGTAAGGACGGAGGTGAACAACTCCTCGTTGTCTCCCAGAAGAATGGTGTTGTCCTGGGCATTTTTCCGCAGGACATAAACGTGCTTTCCGGCAGAAACGCCCAGGCCCTTGCGCTGGCCGGTGGTGTAGCAGGGCAGCCCCTTGTGCCGGCCCAGCACATGACCCGCTCGGTCCACAAAATCACCGGGGATCATCTTTACGCCGCCGTACTCCTGCAAAAACCGCGTGTAATCTCCATCCGGCACAAAGCAGATGTCCTGACTGTCGGACTTGTCGGCGTTGATGAGGCCCGCCTGACGGGCGCTCCGGCGGATGGAGGGCTTGTCATATTCGCCCACGGGCAGCAGCAGGTGGGCCAGCTGGTGCTGGCCCACCTGGTAGAGAACGTAGCTCTGATCCTTGCTCCGGTCCCGGCCCCGGAGAAGGCGGTATTTGCCGGAGGCTTCGTCAAGCTTCACCCGGGCGTAGTGCCCGGTGGCCAGGTAGTCATATCCCAGCAGCAGCGCCCGCTCCAGCAGCGCGCCGAATTTCAGGCAGCGGTTGCAGTCGATGCAGGGGTTGGGGGTGCGGCCGGCGCAGTATTCAGCCACGAAGTGATCCATCACATCTCGGGCAAACCGCTCCGTTTCGTTGAAAACGTAGAACTTCATGCCCAGGCCGTAGGCCACGCTCCGGGCGTCGGCGGCATCGTCGGCGGAGCAGCAGGTGCCCTCCACCTCGCCGTTATACAGGCGCAGCATGGCGCCGTCGCAGCTGTAGCCCTGTCGGCGCAGCAGCAGAGCGGCGGCGGAGCTGTCTACCCCGCCGGACATGGCCACTAAAACTTTCTTTCTGTTCATCATGCGTATCAGTCCAGATATTTCTCCTTGTAGCCCTCATAGGGCAGCGCGTCCGAAAGTTCCATCATCACCGGCTGGAATCCGCCGGCGTAGTGGAAGGGCACATCCTGCACCCGGTGTGCGCCGCAGCGCTCCACAGGCAGAGAGACGGTGACGGTGGTACCCTTATCCGCCTCGGATTGCAGCAGCAGATTGCCCCCCTGGCGCGCGGCAAAGCAGCGGCACAGGCTCAGCCCCAGACCCAGTCCGTGGGGCAGGGGGTCCATACGCTCCGTATGCAGGATGCGGTCATACACCGTGTCCTGCAGGTCCGGATGGATGCCCCGGCCGGTGTCTGCCACCTGCAGCAGCGCCCGGTTTCCCTGCTGCATGAGCGTCACGCGGACGCGGCCGCCGGCGGGGGTGAATTTGGCGGCGTTGGACAGCAGGTTCCAGAAGATCCGGGCGGTGTATTCCCGGTTGATGCCCGTCATCAGCTGCCGGGGGCGCAGATCGGTCTCCAGGGTCAGGCCGCAGACAGACAGGGGCTCCTGGGCCTGGCGGCACAGCTCATCAAAAAACGCCGTCAGGTCCGTGTCCTGTCGGGGCAGAGGGGTATCCTCCGCCAGCATAACGGCGTCGGTAAGGTTGGTAACGGTGCGCAGCAGGCGGTAGTAGCTCTGGCGCAGGATGCAGGCGTCCGGGTCGTCTCCCCGGGCCAGGGCGGCGTGCATATTGCCTAAAGTGGTGCGGAATTGAGCGGCGATATTGGGCAGCACCTGGGTCAGGAGCTGCGCCTCTTGAGGTGAATGTTCCATGCGGAATCTCCTTTCACCGATAGAATTTGCCGCGGGCGGGAATTTATCCCCACTGTTGACATTAGCAAAAATAAAAAGATCAGTTCATGATTATATCAGAATAAAATCGAAAAGACAAGAAGAGCGCTGAAAAATACTGGTTAATAGGTGAAAAAAATAAATGTCATAAAAAGGGGAAAACTATGAAAAATGATATTGCATTTTTCAAGAGAGAGGGGTATAATACAGAATGTACCATATGTTTGATATATTCCACCTGGAAGGAGAGCTTTCGAAATGAGTATTAAAGTTGCTATCAATGGTTTTGGCCGCATTGGCCGTATGGTGGTCCGCCGGGCCATTCATCACCCTGAAATCGAGATCGTGGGCATCAACGATCTGTGTCCGGCCGATTACCTGGCCTATATGCTGAAGTACGACACCATGCACGGCAAGTTTGACGGCGAGGTGAAGGCCGAGGGCAATAACATCATCATCAACGGCAAGAGCATTCCCGTCAGCGCTGAGCGCGATCCCCACAACCTGCCCTGGAAGGAGCTGGGCGCCGAGTACGTCATCGAGTCTACCGGCCTGTTCCTCACCAAGGAGAAGGCCCAGGGCCACATTGACGCCGGTGCCAAGCACGTGGTCATGTCCGCCCCGTCCAAGGATGACACCCCCATGTTCGTGGTGGGCGTGAACCAGGATAAGTACACCTCCGACATGAAGTTCGTCTCCAACGCCAGCTGCACCACCAACTGCCTGGCGCCCATTGCCAAGGTCCTCAACGACAGCTTCGGCATTGCCGACGGTCTGATGACCACCGTACACTCCACCACCGCTACCCAGAAGACCGTGGACGGCGTGTCTCTGAAGGATTGGCGGGGCGGCCGCGCCGCTTCCGGCAACATCATTCCCTCCTCCACCGGCGCCGCCAAGGCCGTGGGCAAGGTGATCCCGGAGCTGTCCGGCAAGCTCACCGGCATGAGCATGCGTGTGCCCACGCTGGACGTGTCCGTGGTGGACCTGACGGTGAACCTGAAGAAGGCCGCCACCTATGAGGAGATCTGCCAGGCTATGAAGGCTGCCTCCGAAGGCGAGCTGAAGGGCGTTTTGGGCTATACCGAGGAGTCTGTGGTCTCCTCCGACTTCCTGGGCGATGCCCGCACCTCCATCTTCGACGCCAAGGCCGGCATCGCTCTGACGGACACCTTCGTCAAGGTCGTCAGCTGGTATGACAACGAGATGGGCTACTCCGATAAGCTCCTGTGCCTCATTGAGCACATGTATTCCGTGGATCATAAATAAAATTTCTGGCTGAACCGTTGTCGTAGTTTTCACACCTTACCGGCAGCCTGAGGAGGGCGGCTTGACCGCCCTCCTCAGCGTATCGATTTTTTTTTCGATACGCTGTCCGTTTTTTTGAAGCATAAATAAGCTTCAAAAAACATGGATTTGAATGGCGCAGGACACCCTTCTTGGGTTTCCCGCACACACCCTTCCTTACCGTTGTCGTAGTCTTCACACTTTATCAGCAGTCTGCGGAGGGCGGCTTGACCGCCCTCCTTTTCTATGATAGAATGACGTTTAACCAAAAGCCGTGAGCGCGGGAAAGGACATCCCTATGCAGAACCATACCATTCTTGCCAGCCGCCTGAGCATGGACAGCGATATTCCGCTGTATACGCAGCTGGTAGGCATTATCAAGCAGAATATTTCCTCCGGCGAACTGGGCGTGGGCGACCTGCTGCCGTCGGAAGCTGAGCTGTGCCGGACCATGGGCATCAGCCGCAATACGGTGCGCCAGGCCATCGGCGAGCTGGAGGAGGAGGGGCTGGTGGTCCGCAAGCGGGGCAAGGGCACCTTCGTGGCCGACCCCAATGCCCGGGGCAAGTGCGTGCGCTACTCCTTCACTACGGAGATCTCCTCCATGGGCAAGGTCCCCTCGTCCACCATGGTGGATTTCGGTATCATTGTGCCGCCCCCGGAGATCAGCCGCAAAATGCAGCTCCAGGAGGGGACCACGGTGTACTGCTTCACCCGTGTGCGTAATGTGGACGGAGAGCCGCTGATCCTGGAGACCAGCTACTATCCCCAGTTCCTCTACCCCAATCTTACCCGGGAACTGGTGCAGACCCATAGCATATACAGCCTCCTGTACCATGTGGGCATCACCCCCGCCGCGGCGGAGGATACCTACGAGGCGGTGGTGCTGGACGAGGTACGGGCCAACCTGCTCCATGTGCCCCAGGGCAGCTGCGCGTTTTATCACCAACGCCGCACCAAGACCGAGGACGGCCGCATCTATGAGTATACCTGCAGCTATATCCGGGCCGACCGGGTGACCCTGGACGTACATATGCAGAAAAACAGCATGAGCTTCAACCGGACCGTCCGGTAAAAAATTTCAGCCGCTCCGCACGCCGTGCGGGGCGGTTTTTTTCGTTTTGTGAGGATCGGCTTTTGGGAGGATCGGCCCCCGGCGGCAGGGCACACGGGCCCTGCCCTACAAAAATAACAGCTGTAGGGCGGGACCCATGTGTCCCGCCGTCCGTCGCACTCCATGCAAACCTGTCATTGCGAACCAGTGGCCGATGTCACTGGTGCGGCGATCCGCACCCCTCCGCCGCTTCGCCTCGCCCCAAGCGGGGACATTTTTGCCCCGCCCGGGTGCCGTTTTTCCTGTCTGTATGCGCAAGACCGGGCATCCTTTTTTCGGGGCTGAAAATTGGATTTGCTCATTTGAAATGTATGGAATGTTAGGGTATGATTTTGGATTTTTTTGTGCAGTTCAAATAAAAGAGGAGGGGATAACAGATTATTTTCGTCAATGATTTTTGGAAATTGCACAAGACAAACGCCGTTGCCATGATATAATGGATTTAGAAAAGATCGGCCCGCTTCCGGGGCTGAAGACTGAGGATAAAGAGAGGTTTTTGGACTATGGCAATTAAGATCGGCATCAATGGTTTTGGCCGTATCGGCCGCGTGCTTCTGCGGATCCTGATGAAGAGTCCGGAGAAGTTCGACGTGTGCGGCATCAACCTGCGCAAGGCGGACATCGACTACATGGTGTACCTGCTGAAGTATGACTCCGTGTTCCGCAACTTTGAGGGCACCGTGGAGAATCTGGACGGCAACCTGGTGGTCAACGGCCACAAGATCCGCGTGTTCAGCGAGAATGACGCCGCCATGATCCCCTGGAGCCAGTGCGGCGCGGAGTATATTTTGGAATGTACCGGCGCCAATAATACCACCGAGAAGGCCTCCCGCCACTTCAAGGGCGGCGCCAAGCGTGTGCTGCTCACCGCTCCGGCCAAGGACGAGGCCACGCCTACCTTTGTCTATGGCATCAACAGCAAGCTCTACCGGCCGGATATGAAGGTGGTGTCCGCCGCCAGCTGCACCACCAACTGCCTGGCGCCTCTGGCCTATGTGATCCACGAGGTGTTCGGCATTGAGCAGAGCCTCATGTCCACCATCCACGCCTCCACCGCCAAGCAGAAGGCCGTGGACTCCCGGGGCGGCAGTGACTGGCGCACCGGCCGCTCCATCCTCAATAATATCATTCCCTCCACCACCGGCGCCGCCAAGGCCGTGGGCCGGGTCATCCCCTCTCTGAAGGGCAAGATGACGGGCATGTCCTTCCGGGTACCCACCGCCGACGTGTCCGTGGTGGACCTGACCGCCAAGCTCGCCCGCCCCACCACCTATGCCGAGATCTGCTACGAGATCCGCCACGCCAGCGAGACCAATATGAAGGGCATCATCGGCTATACCAAGGATCAGCTGGTGTCTACAGACCTCATCGGTAATCCCTGCCCCAGCATTTTTGACGAGACCGCGGGCCTGATGCTGGACCACGATTTTGTCAAGCTCATTGCCTGGTACGACAACGAGTGGGGCTACAGCTGCCAGGTGGTGCGGATGCTGGACCATATGGCCACCATCGACGCGGAGGAGGAGGCCCGGGCCGCCGACGCCGCCAAAAAATAAGTTTTACAAATTTTTTCATACCCCCCCTTCAAGAGACGGGCCGTTTGCTTATGCAGGCGGCCCGTCTCTGTTTCTTTGGATTCTCAATGTCCGCAAAAACCGCTTAAAAACTTTGCTGCCTGTTTAGTTTTTGTAACGGTTTCGTAAACAGTACGCCCCGCCGCTTGAAAAAAATTTTGCGCCATGCTAAACTGCTTGTAATGATGTAATATGGGTCATTGTTTCTCAAAAAGGAGTAGACCGGATGCCGAAATTCAGCGTAAAAAAGCCTCTCACCGTGTTTGTGGCGGTGCTGGCCATCTTGGTGCTGGGCGTAGTAGCCTACCTCAAGATGACGCCGGACCTGCTGCCCAACATGGATTTCCCCTATGTGGTCATCGTGACCACCGATATGGGCGCCAGCCCGGAAACGGTGGAGGCGGACGTCACCAAGCCCTTGGAGCAGTCCATGGCCACGCTGAACGAGATCAAGCACATCACCTCCTCCAGCCAGAACAGCATGTCCATGGTGGTGCTGGAGTTTGAGCAGGGGGTGAATATGGATTCCACAGGCGTGGACATCCAGCAGAAGATCGCTGCCCTCCAGGGTAGCTGGGATGATTCCGTGGGCACGCCCTATGTGCTGAAGATCAACCCCTCCATGCTGCCGGTGGAGGTCGCCGCCGTGTCCCGGGAGGGCATGGACGTGGCGGAACTGTCGGAGTTCGTGGAAAAGACCCTGACGAGTAAGATGGAGGGCATCACGGGCGTGGCCAGCGTGTCCGTCAGCGGCATTTTGCAGCGGCAGATGAACGTGATCCTCAGCCAGGAGAAGCTGAACGCCCTGTCCGAAAAGCTGGCCGCCGCGGTAAACGGACAGCTGGATGCCGCCCAGGCCCAGCTGGAGCAGACCCGCAGCCAGCTGCTGGACGCCAAGGCCGCCATCCGTACGGCGGAGGCGGGGGCCGTGACCCAGGCGGCCACCCAGGCCCTGGAGTCTGTGCGGGACAGCCTGCGCCAGATGGACGCCCGGAAGAATCAACTGCAGGAGAAGCTGAACGAGCTGCAGACCATCCTGCAGCGCAAGGCGGAGCTGGATGCGGAAAAGGCGGTCTATGACATCCGCATTGCCGCCGTTAAAAATGACCCCGGTCTGACCACGGAGCAGAAGGAGGAGCAGATCGCCGCCATCAAGGCTGAGAGCGGCTATATCCGCCTGGAGTCGGAGCTGGCGGAGCTGGATCTGCGCCTGGCCGCCCTGGGCGCCGATTGGGACCGGCTGCAGGAGGAGATCGATAAGACCGCCCGGCAGCTGCAGGACCTGCAGGAGGAGATCCGGCGGTTTAAAGAGGATAACGGCGCCCTGGCAGAGCTGGTGGAGAAGATCACCTCCGGCGCCATGACCGTGGCCGACGGCGCCCAGCAGATCGTCTCCGGCAGCGTGCAGATCGACAGCGCCCTGACCCAGGTGGAGTCGGGCCTTGCGACCCTGGAGCAGAGCCGCTCCTCCGCCCTGGAGCAGACGAATTTGGACAGTGTCCTGCAGCTGAGCACCATCAGCGCGCTGCTGACGGCACAGAATTTCTCCATGCCGGCGGGCTATGTGGAGCAGGACGGCGTGCAGTACATGGTCTCCGTGGGCGACAATATCTCCACCCGGGAGGAGCTGCAGCAGCTGGTGCTGTTCGACCTGGGCATGGAGGGCGTGGAGCCCATCCGGCTGGAGGACGTGGCGGAGGTGTTCGTCACGGATAACTCCGGGGAGATCTACGCCAAGCTCAACGGGGAAAACGGCGTCATCGTCATGTTCAATAAGCAGTCCACCTACGCTACGGCGGAGGTGTCGGAGAATATTTCCACCCGGTTCCAGGAGCTGAAGCAGGAGTATGACGGCCTGGAGTTCACCCCCCTCATGGACCAGGGGGACTATATCCGCATCATCATCAATTCCATCTTTTCCAGCCTGGCCTGGGGCGCCCTGTTCGCCATACTGATCCTGTACCTGTTTTTAAAGGACCTGCGCCCCACGGTCATCACCCTGGTGTCCATCCCCATCAGCGTTATTTTCGCGGTGGTGCTCATGTACTTCTGTGGTGTGACCATCAATATGATCTCCCTGTCGGGCCTGGCCGTGGCGGTGGGCATGCTGGTGGATAACTCCGTGGTGGTCATTGAGAATATTTACCGGCTTCGCTCCAAGGGCGCCAATGTCCGCCAGGCGGCGGTGGCCGGTGCGGGCCTGGTGCTGGGGGCCATCACTTCCTCTACCTTGACCACCGTGTGCGTGTTCCTGCCCATCGTGTTTGTGGAGGGCATCACCAAGCAGCTGTTCACGGACCTGGCCCTGACCATGACCTTCTCGCTTCTGGCCAGCCTGATCATCGCCCTGACCCTGGTGCCGGCCATGGCGGCGGGGATGCTGAAAAAGGAGAAACCCATCAAGCCCGGCCTGCTGGATAAGGTCTATCCCGGCTACCGCAAGGCCGTGTCCTGGTCCCTGGGGCACAAGGCCGTGGTGCTGGGGGCGGCGGTGGTGCTGCTGGTGGGCTCTGCGCTGCTGACGCTGCAGCGGGGCTTCGTGTTCATGCCGAAGATCGACCTGAACACCGTCAGCGTCACCGTCACCATGCCTGAGGGCTGCAGCTATGAAAAGGCGGCGGAGCTGGCGGACGAGGTGACCCGCCGGGCCATGACCGTTGAAAACGTGCAGACCGTGGGCGCGGCCATGTCCTCCGGCATGGGCATGTCCATGTCGGGCATGGACGGCAGCACCGGCGCCTATGATGTCACCGCCTATGTCATCGTCCCCGAGGGGGAGAGCGGCGACGCCGCCGGCAAGAAGATCGTGGAGCTGTGCCAGGATATGGAGTGTACGGTGTCCTACGCCGGCGCGGCGGACAATATGACCCAGATGATGACCGGCAGCGGCATTTCCCTGCGGGTCTATGGCGAGAATATGGAGGACCTGCAGGCGGCGGCCAAAACCGTGGGGGAGGCCATCGGCGCTGTGGAGGGCGTGCAGACCGTGTCCGACGGCCTGAACGACGCAGCGCCCGCCGTCCACCTGACGGTGGACCGGGCCAAAGCCATGGAGCACGGCATGACCGTGGCGCAGGTGTATATGCAGGTGGCTTCGGCACTGTCCACCTCCGCCAGCGGCTCGGATATGACCCTGGACGGTCAGGATATGGGCGTCACCATCGCCCTGCCGGAGGAGCGGACGGTAGATCTAGACCATCTGCTGGAGCTGGAGATCACCCCCGATTCCTCCATGAGCAGCGCCATGAGTTCCATGACCGGCTCCGCAGGCAGCTCTATGGGCAGCTCCATGACCGGCTCCGCGTCCGCCCTGGGGAGCGCGTCCTCCGGCAGCTCCGGTGAGAGCTTCCGCCTGGGGGAGGTGGCCACCATGGAGCGCACCGTGAGCCTCAATACCATCAACCGCCAGGAGCAGCGCCGCTGCATCAACGTGACGGCCCAGGTGGACGAGGATCATAACGTGACCAAGGTGTCCGCCGAGGCCATCCGGGCGGTGGAGGGGCTCACCCTGCCCGCGGGAGTGACCACGGAGTTCAGCGGCGAAAACGAGACCATCATGGACGCCATGCAGCAGCTGCTGCTGATGCTGGCCCTGGGCATCCTGCTGGTGTACCTGGTGATGGTGGCCCAGTTCCAGTCCCTGAAGTCGCCGTTCATCGTCATGTTCACCATCCCCCTGGCCTTCACCGGCGGCTTTATCATTCTGCTGGTGAGCGGGGTGGAGCTGAGCGTGGTGTCCCTCATCGGCTTTGTGATGCTGGTGGGCGTCATCGTCAACAACGGCATCGTGCTGGTGGACTATATCAACCAGCTGCGCCTGGAGGGCAGAAATCGGCGGGAGGCCATCATCGAGGCCGGCGTCACCCGCCTGCGGCCCATCCTCATGACGTCCATCACGACGATTTTGGGCCTGCTGGTCATGGCCTTCGGCGGGGATGCGGGCACGGCGCTGATGCAGCCCATGGCCCTGGTGTGCATCGGCGGCCTGGTGTATGCCACCCTCATGACCCTGCTGGTGGTACCCTGTATGTACGACATCATTAGCCGTAAGGAACTGCGCAAGGTCACCGAGAGCGACCTGACCTATAGCGAGGGCGCCAATGCCGAGGCGGCGGAAGCCGTGGAGGCCCTGGCCCCCAAAACCCAGGAACCCTCCGCCCCCACAGACGAACCCAAGATGCCATAATTAGATCGCGTATTATATAGGGAACCCCCTGCACGGCAGAAATAGCCGCGCAGGGGGTTGTTTTTATCCCGGGGGACAGCTCCTTGCTCATTACCATTTCGTAGGGGCCGATGTGAGCATCGGCCTGCCTATCCTGCGCTGCACCCCTGGCAAAAAACTGTAGGGCGGGGTGCCCTCACCCCGCCGCCCACCGCACCCCTTGCAAAGACCCTGTCATTGCGAGGGCGCAAAGCGCCCGTGGCAATCCGTAATCCCCCTATCCGCGCCCCAAAAACAAAAAAATCCGGGCCACAGCCCGGAAAACCGCAAAAACCTATTGACAAGCAGGCGCTTGACCTGCTATAATGAATCGATTATGTTCGGATAGTGGGGGCATATCCCCTTTTAAAATCTGTTCATAGGATACCATCTCCCGATGGAAAATACAAGCGGGCGGGGCGCAAAAGAAACAACAAGTCCGTGCGTGTCACGCGAGACCCCGATGCGCATCCCGCCAAAAGCCCTGAAAACAGTAAGCAAATCAAGTTGAGATAAAAGCAAGAAAGGCGTGAGTATTGAAGATGGCCAAGGACAAGTATTACGGCAAAACCCTGCGCAAGAATTTTGCCAGACACGAAGAGGTCATGGCGATGCCCAACCTGCTGGAGATCCAGAAGAAGAGCTATCAGTGGTTCCTGGATACCGGTCTGCGGGAGGTGTTCACGGATGTGGCCTCCATCAGCGACTATGCCGGCAACCTGGAGCTGAGCTTCATCGACTTCAGCATGAACGAGCAGCCCAAGTACGATGTGGAGGAGTGCAAGGCCCGGGACGCCACCTACGCGGCCCCCATAAAGGTGAGCGTGCGCCTGCACAATAAGGAGACGGGCGAGATCAAGGAGCAGGAGATCTTCATGGGTGATTTCCCCCTGATGACCCACTCCGGCACCTTCGTTATCAACGGCGCTGAGCGCGTGGTGGTCAGCCAGATCGTCCGTTCCCCCGGCATCTACTACGGCAAGGAAGTGGACCTGAAGACCGACCTGCCCCTGCTGACGGCCACGGTCATCCCCTACCGGGGCGCCTGGCTGGAATACGAGACCGACACCAGCGAGGTGTTCTGGGTCCGTATCGATAAAAATCGCAAGCTCCCCATCACCTGCCTCATCCGTGCCCTGGGCCTGAAGACCGACAGCGAGATCCTGGACCGCTTCGGTGACGACCAGCGCATCGTGGCCACCCTGGAAAAGGACGGCTGCAAGACCTATGAGGAGGCCATGCTGGAGATCTACCGCAAGCTGCGCCCCGGCGAGCCCCCCACGCTGGATTCCGCCGAGACCCTGCTGAATAACCTCTTCTTCGATCCCCGGCGCTATGACCTGAGCATTGTGGGCCGCTATAAGTTCAATAAGAAGCTGACCCTCTGGTCCATCGCCCGGGACCGCAAGCTGGCCCTGCCCGTGGCCGACCCCGCCACCGGCGAGATCCTCTTTGACGAGGGCCACGTCCTCACCGGCAAGGAGTGCCGGGAGCTGGACGCCATCGGCGTGGGCGAAGTGTCCGTTCTGGCCGATGACGGCGCCACCGTCCGTATCTTCACCAACCGCATGTGCGACATGAGCCGCTATGTGGACTTCGATCCCAAGGCCGCCTGCGGCATCAAGGAGCGGGTACGCTTTGATGTGCTGCAGGAGCTGCTGGGCCAGTATCAAGGCCAGGAGCTCATCGACCAGTGCAAGCTCCACGCCGACCAGCTGGTGCCCAAGCACATCATCGTGGACGATATTCTCGCCTCCATCAACTATATGAACGCCCTGGCCCATGGCCTGGTCACCAAGGACGATATCGACCATCTGGGCAACCGCCGTCTGCGCTGCGTGGGCGAGCTGCTGCAGAACCAGTTCCGCATCGGCTTTTCCCGTATGGAGCGCGTCATCCGCGAGCGCATGACCATCCAGGATCTGGACGTGGTCACCCCCCAGAGCCTTATCAATATCCGGCCCGTTACGGCTGCCATCAAGGAGTTCTTCGGCTCCAGCCCCCTGAGCCAGTTCATGGATCAGACCAACCCCCTGGCGGAGCTGACCCACAAGCGGCGTCTGTCTGCTCTGGGCCCCGGCGGCCTGAGCCGCGAGCGCGCCAACATGGAAGTGCGTGACGTTCACTACTCCCACTATGGCCGCATGTGCCCCATTGAGACCCCTGAAGGTCCCAACATCGGCCTGATCTCCTACCTGGCCACCTACGCCCGGGTCAATGAGTATGGCTTCATCGAGGCCCCCTTCCGCATGGTGGACCACGAGACCGGCAAGGTCACCGACGAGATCCATTACATGACCGCCGACGTGGAGGACCAGTATGTGGTCTGCCAGGCCGCCGAGCCTGTGGATGAGGAGGGCCACCTCACCGCCAAGCGTGTCACCTGCCGCCATCGGGATGAGATCATCCAGGTGGAGCCCCAGTATGTGGACTATATGGACATCTCCCCCCGTATGATGGTGTCCATCGCCACCGCCATGATCCCGTTCCTGCCCAACGACGACGCCAACCGCGCCCTCATGGGCGCCAACATGCAGCGCCAGGCCGTGCCTCTGCTGCAGCCCCACGCCCCCATCGTGGGCACCGGTATGGAGCACAAGATCTGCCTGGACTCCGAGGTGGCCGTCCTGGCCGAGGGCGACGGTGTCGTCACCAAGGTGGACGCCCGTGCCATCTCCGTCAAGTACGACAGCGGCGAGACCAAGGAGTATAAGCTCATCAAGTTCCTCCGCTCCAACCACGGCACCTGCATCAATCAGAAGCCCATCGTCTCCGTAGGCGAGCGGGTCCACGGCGGCGACGATCCCACGGTCCTGGCCGACGGTCCCGCCACCGAGCAGGGCGAAATTGCCCTGGGCCAGAACATCCTGGTGGGCTTCATGACCTGGGAAGGCTATAACTACGAGGACGCCGTGCTGCTGAACGAGCGGCTGGTGAAAGAGGACCTGTATACCTCCATCCATATCGAGGAATATGAGATCGACGCCCGGGATACCAAGCTGGGGCCCGAGGAGATCACCCGTGACATCCCCAACGTGGGCGAGGATGCCCTGAAGGATCTGGATGAGCGCGGCATCATCCGCGTGGGCGCCGAGGTCCACGCCGGCGACATCCTGGTGGGCAAGGTCACCCCCAAGGGTGAGACCGACCTCACCGCCGAGGAGCGCCTGCTGCGGGCCATCTTCGGTGAAAAGGCAAGAGAAGTCCGTGACACCTCTCTGAAGGTGCCCCACGGCGAGAGCGGCATCATCGTGGATGCCAAGGTCTTCACCCGTGAAAACGGCGATGAGCTGGGGCCCGGCGTCAACGAGGTGGTCCGTGTGTATATCGCCCAGCGCCGCAAGATCCAGGTGGGCGACAAGATGGCCGGCCGCCACGGCAACAAGGGCGTTGTCTCCCGGGTCCTGCCCCAGGAGGATATGCCCTTCCTGCCCGACGGCACGCCCCTGGACATCGTGCTGAATCCCCTGGGCGTTCCCTCCCGTATGAACATCGGCCAGGTGCTGGAGGTCCATCTGGGCTATGCCGCCAAGACCCTGGGCTGGAAGGTGGCCACCCCCATTTTCGACGGTGCCACCGATAAGGACATCGCCGCCGCTCTGGAGCAGGCGGGTCTGGATCCCGAGGGAAAGAGCTGGCTCTATGACGGCCGCACCGGCGAACGCTTCGATAACAAGGTCACCGTGGGCTATGTGTACTTCCTGAAGCTGCACCACCTGGTGGATGATAAGATCCACGCCCGTTCCACCGGCCCCTACTCCCTGGTCACCCAGCAGCCGCTGGGCGGCAAGGCCCAGTTCGGCGGCCAGCGCTTCGGCGAGATGGAAGTCTGGGCTCTGGAGGCTTACGGCGCCAGCTACACCCTGCAGGAGATTTTGACCGTGAAGTCCGACGACGTCACCGGCCGTGTCCGCACCTATGAGGCCATTGTCAAGGGCCACAACGTGCCCACCCCCGGCGTACCCGAGTCCTTCAAGGTGCTGGTAAAGGAGCTGCAGTCCCTGTGCCTGGATATCCAGGTCCTGGACGAGAACGGCAACGAGATCGAGCTGAAGGAGGACGAGGACGCCCTGGATACCTTCAACCTGGCCCGCATGGACGCTGACGATGACCGTCAGATGCGCTATGCCGACGAGGATGAGCTGGCCGATGCCGGTTACGGAGAGGTCGACGACGAGGAAGTGGACGCTTCCTTTGACAGCGCCGACGAAGAAGATGAGTATTAAGGAAGGGAGGAGCTTTTACAATGAGTTACGCAACATTTGATGCAATTAAAATCGGTATCGCTTCTCCGGAAATGATCCGTGAGTGGTCCTTCGGCGAGGTAAAGAAGCCCGAGACCATCAACTACCGCACCCTCAAGCCCGAGCGGGACGGCCTGTTCTGCGAGCGCATTTTCGGGCCCACCAAGGACTGGGAGTGCCACTGCGGCAAGTATAAGAAGATCCGCTACAAGGGCAAGATCTGCGACCGCTGCGGCGTGGAGGTCACCCGGGCCAAGGTGCGCCGCGAGCGCATGGGCCACATTGATCTGGCTACACCTGTCAGCCATATCTGGTATTTCAAGGGCATCCCCTCCCGCATGGGCCTGCTGCTGGATATCAGCCCCCGTATTCTGGAAAAGGTGCTGTATTTCGCCGCCTATATCGTCACCGATCCCGGCGAGACGCCCCTGATGAAGAACCAGATCTTGTCGGAGAAGGAATACCGCGATTACCGCGAGAAGTATGAGGACGATTTCCGTGCCGGTATGGGCGCGGAGGCCGTGAAGGAGCTGCTGCAGCAGATCGATCTGGAGCAGCTCAGCGAGCAGCTCCACGCCGAGCTGAAAACCACCTCCGGCCAGAAGAAGGCCCGTGTGGTGAAGCGGCTGGAAGTGGTGGATGCCTTCCGACTGTCCGGCAACAAGCCGGAGTGGATGATCATTGACGTGCTGCCGGTGATCCCGCCTGAGCTGCGCCCCATGGTGCAGCTGGACGGCGGCCGCTTCGCCACCTCCGATCTGAACGACCTGTACCGTCGTGTCATCAACCGCAACAACCGCCTGCGCCGCCTGATGGAGCTGAACGCGCCCGATATCATCGTGCGCAACGAGAAGCGTATGCTGCAGGAGGCGGTGGACGCCCTGATTGACAACGGCCGCCGCGGCCGTCCCGTCACCGGCGCCAATAACCGCGCCCTCAAGTCCCTGAGTGATATGCTCAAGGGTAAGCAGGGCCGCTTCCGCCAGAACCTGCTGGGCAAGCGCGTGGACTACTCCGGCCGTTCCGTTATCGTGGTCGGCCCCGAGCTGAAGATCTACCAGTGCGGCGTGCCCAAGGAGATGGCCGTGGAGCTGTTCCGCCCCTTCATCATGAAGAAGCTGGTGGAGGACGGCGTGGCCAATAACATCAAGTCCGCCAAGAAGATGGTAGATAAGGGCGTTACCGAGGTGTGGGATGCCCTGGACGTCATCATCAAGGACCATCCCGTCATGCTCAACCGCGCGCCTACCCTGCACCGTCTGGGCATCCAGGCCTTTGAGCCCGTGCTGGTGGATGGCCGCGCCCTGAAGCTGCACCCCCTGAACTGCACCGCCTTCAACGCCGACTTCGACGGCGACCAGATGGCCATCCACGTCCCCCTGTCTGCCGAGGCCCAGGCCGAGGCGAGACTGCTGATGCTCTCTGCCAATAACCTCCTGCGTCCCCAGGACGGCGGTCCCGTCACCGTGCCTACCCAGGATATGGTGCTGGGCTCCTACTATCTGACCATCGAGCGCTTTGAAAACGGCATGTGCCAGCTGGAGAATGACGAGTATTGGCCCGAAGGCATCGACTTCGCCCTGGCCGGCAAGAACTATGACGAGCTCACCGACGAGGAAAAGGCCAATAACCCCCTGAATATCTACCGCGATGAGGATGAGGTGCTCATGGCCTATAACGAGCACATCATCGGCATTCACCAGCCCGTCTGGGTCCGGGTGGAGAAGGAGCTGAACGGTGAAAAGGTCCGCCATGTGGTCCGGGGCACCGCCGGCCGCATTATCTTCAACCGCAACATTCCCCAGGACCTGGGCTTTGTGAAGCGGCTGAATGAGGACGGCACCCCCACCGACAAATTCTTCGACTACGAGATCACCGAGATCTGCGGCAAGAAGCTCCTGGGCAAGATCGTGGACCGCACCATCAAGCAGTACGGCTTCACCGTGGCCGCCGAGGTGCTGGATAATATCAAGGCCACCGGCTACAAGTATTCCACCCGTGCCTCCATCACCATCTCCATCGCCGACATGACCGTGCCCGAGAAGAAGTACGAGCTCATCGCCGAGACCGAGCAGCGCGTGGTGGACATCGAGGACCAGTACAACATGGGCTTCATCACCGATGAGGAGCGTTATAAGCTGGTGGTCCGCGAGTGGGAGAAGACCACCGCCGACGTCACCGACGCCCTGACCGCCAGCCTGGATAAGTACAACCCCATCTTCATGATGGCCGACTCCGGCGCCCGTGGTTCTATGAAGCAGATCCGTCAGCTGACCGGTATGCGCGGCCTGATGGCCAACACCGCCGGTAAGACCATCGAGATCCCCATCAAGGCCAACTTCCGCGAGGGCATGTCCGTGCTGGACTACTTCACCTCCTCCCGCGGCGCCCGTAAGGGCCTGACCGATACCGCTCTGCGTACCGCCGACTCCGGTTATCTGACCCGCCGCATGGTGGATGTGTGCCAGGACGTCATCATCCGCGAGGATGACTGCGGCGTGGATAAGGGCATCGTGGTCTCCGAGATCGAGGAAAACGGCCAGGTTATCGAGAAGTTCTCCGAGCGCCTGAAGGGCCGCTTCCCCGTTCACGACATCTGCAAGCCCGGCACCGACGAGGTGCTCATCTCCAAGGATCATATGATGACCGAGGACGACGCCGCCCTGCTGGAGAAGTTCGACATTCACTCTGCCGAGATCCGCACGGTCCTTACCTGTAAGGCCCACAGCGGCATCTGCGCCAAGTGCTACGGCATGAACCTGGCCACCTCCAAGCCCGTGGGCCCCGGCGAGGCCGTGGGTATCATCGCGGCCCAGTCCATCGGCGAGCCCGGTACCCAGCTGACCATGCGTACCTTCCACACCGGCGGCGTGGCCGGCGGCGACATCACCCAGGGTCTTCCCCGAGTGGAGGAGCTGTTCGAGGCCCGCAAGCCCAAGAAGATGGCGACTCTGTCTGAGATCGCCGGCAAGGTCCGCTTTGAGGAGGCCTCCAAGGGCAGCCTGCTGAACATCATCGTCACCGCCGATGACGGCGATACCCGCACCTACTCCATGCCCCACACGGGCCTGCAGGTGAAGGACGGCGACGTCATCGAAAAGGGCAAGCAGCTGCAGGACGGCGCCCTGAACCCCCACGATGTCCTGCGTATCCGCGGCGCCAGCGCCGTACACAACTACCTCATCCAGGAGGTTCTGAAGGTGTACCGTCAGCAGGGCGTGGATATCAACGATAAGCATATCGAGGTCATCGTCCGCCAGATGATGCGCAAGGTCCGCGTAGAGGAGGCAGGGGACACGAACCTGCTCTCCGGCGCCATGGCCGACGTACTGGAGGTGGAGCTGGAGAATGCCAGGATCCGCGATCGCATCGCCGCCGGTGAAGTGAACGCCGAGACTGGCGAGCCTCTGAAGGAAGCCACCTACACCCAGCTGCTCATGGGCATCACCAAGGCCTCCTTGGCCACGGATTCCTTCCTGTCCGCCGCCTCCTTCCAGGAGACCACCAAGGTCCTCACCGAGGCTGCCATCAAGGGCAAGGTGGACCACCTGGTGGGCCTGAAGGAGAACGTCATCATCGGCAAGCTGATCCCCGCCGGCGCCGGCCTTAATGCCTACCGCCACTTTGCCGAGGAGCTGGTCCCCGAGAAGGAAGAGCCGGAGCACGAGGTGCAGATCATCTCCAACGCTGTGGCTGCCGCCCATACTGAGGACTGATCCTTCACGGTTTAAGCAAAACTTTTTCCTAAAACGCAAAAGCCCCCGCTCCCGGCGGGGGCTTTTCAGCGTATCGAAAAATTCTTTTCGCTCCGCCGTTTAAGCTTTTGAAACTTTGGAAAAGTTTCAAAAACTACTGAGCACTGCCCCTTGCCATCCGTAGGGCGGGGTGCCCACACCCCGCCGCCCGTTAAACGCCGTACTCCTTATAAAAAAACCTGTCATTGCGAAGCCAGTTTGCAAACTGGCTGTGGCAATCCGTATTCTCCCGACGCTGCACTTCCACCCCGCCCGTAGGGGCCGACGCCTCTGTCCACCCGCCGGGAAATGCCTCTTGCCCCAACCAGGGCGCCCCACCCGGCTTTTGCCTATTTCGCCGGAATAACCGGAAAAATTTCAGTGAAATATACAAAAAAATCCGCCCCTGGCTCTTGACGCATTTTCAAGGCTATGCTATAATTCTAACTTGCGTGGGTAGCATCCTGCGGATTTTGTTATGCACAAACGGGAGGGACCTGCGTGGAGGACACACACAGCCTGCATCCAAGAGTCACCGGCCTGCGCCAGACGCAGAAGGCCGTGGCAAAAGGGCTGGCGGCGCGGGTCTACCTGGCGTGTGACGCCGACCCGGCGCTGACGGAGCCCCTGGCGCAGCTTTGCCGGCAGGCGGGGGTCCCTGTGGAGCAGGGAATGACCATGTCCCGGCTGGGACAAGCCTGCCGCATCGACGTGGGCTGCGCCGCCGCCGCGGAGCTAAAACCCCAGTGATCCGTTCCATCCGGAATAAAATCCCTTTATTCCGTGGAAAATATAGGGAGACTTTCTCCCAACATCAATCTATAGAAAGGAGAAACTAAGCATGCCTACCTTTAATCAGCTGGTCAAGCAGGGCAGAAAGCAGGCCACCTACAAGTCCAATTCCCCCGCTATGCAGAAGGGCCTGAACACTCTGAAGAACAAGGAAACCAACCTTTCCGCTCCTCAGAAGCGTGGTGTCTGCACCGCCGTGAGAACTGCCACCCCCAAGAAGCCTAACTCCGCTCTGCGTAAGATCGCCCGTGTGCGCCTGACCAACGGCTACGAGGTCACCGCTTATATTCCCGGCGTGGGTCACTCCCTGCAGGAGCACTCCGTGGTCATGATCCGCGGCGGCCGTGTGAAGGACCTGCCCGGCGTCCGTTACCACATCATCCGTGGTACGCTGGATACCCAGGGTGTCAATGGCCGTATGCAGGCTCGCTCCAAGTACGGCGCCAAGCGTCCCAAGAGCAAGTAAGCACATCTGAATTGAGCTTTGCCGAAAAGGTTTATATATGTATTACCTCTTTGGCAGGCCGTACAGCGGTGAAAAGCGCCGCTGAGTACCTATGAAATCATATTTTTATGAAGGAGGGAAGCAAAGTGCCCAGAAGAGGTAATGTTCCCAAGAGAGAAATTTTGCCCGATCCTATGTACGGCTCCGTGCTGGTGACCAAGCTGGTCAACAGCATCATGCTGGACGGTAAGAAGGGCGTGGCTCAGAAGGTCGTCTATGGTGCCTTTGACATCATCAAGGAGAAGACCGACAAGGAGCCCCTGGAAGTTTTCACCGAGGCCATGGAAAACATCATGCCCAGCCTCGAAGTCAAGGCCCGCCGTGTGGGCGGTGCTACCTATCAGGTCCCCATGGAAGTGCGTCCCGCCCGTCGTCAGACCCTGGGTCTGCGCTGGCTGACCGCTTATTCCCGCGCCCGCAGCGAGCGCACCATGGCTGAGCGCCTGGCAGGTGAGATCATGGATGCTGCCAACAACACCGGCAGCGCAGTCAAGAAACGCGAAGATACCCACAAGATGGCCGAATCCAACAAGGCATTCGCCCATTTCCGTTGGTGATCGCGGCATAATCGGTAAAAAAAGGAGAACAGTATGCCGAGAAAGGTTACACTGGAAAACACAAGAAATATCGGCATCATGGCCCACATTGATGCAGGCAAGACCACCACGACGGAGCGCATTTTGTACTATACGGGCGTCAATTATAAAATTGGCGAGACCCACGAGGGTACGGCCACCATGGACTGGATGGAGCAGGAGCAGGAGCGTGGTATCACCATCACCTCCGCTGCAACCACCTGCTACTGGAAGGGCTCCAAGGATCAGTTCCCCCAGACCCGTATCAACATCATTGATACTCCGGGCCATGTGGACTTTACTGTAGAGGTGGAGCGTTCTCTGCGTGTGCTGGACGGATCTGTCACCGTCATGTGCGCCAAGGGCGGCGTAGAGCCCCAGTCTGAGACTGTGTGGCGTCAGGCGGATCACTATCATGTCCCCCGGATGATTTACGTCAATAAGATGGATATCACCGGCGCGGATTTCTTCCACGTAATGGACATGGTGCATGACCGTCTCAAGTGCAACGCCGTGCCCATTCAGCTCCCCATCGGTAAGGAGGATACCTTCAAGGGTATCATCGACCTGGTGGAGATGAATGCTGATATTTATTACGATCAGCTGGGCAAGGATATGCGCGTGGAGCCGATCCCCGAGGACATGATGGACCTGGCCAATGAGTACCGGGAAAAGCTGCTGGATGCCGTTTCCATGTTCGATGATGAGATCATGGAGATGTATCTGGAAGGGCAGGAGATCCCCACGGCCAAGATCCGCAAAGCCATCCGTCAGGCCACCGTGGCCGTGGAAATGGTGCCTGTGGTCTGCGGTTCGTCTTACCGCAACAAGGGTGTCCAGAAGCTGCTGGATGCCATCGTGGACTATATGCCCGCCCCCACTGATATTCCCGCCATCAAGGGAACCAATCCCAAGACCGACGAGGAGGAAGACCGTCATCCTTCCGATGATGAGCCCTTCTCCGCGCTGGCATTCAAGATCATGACCGATCCCTATGTGGGCCGGCTGTGCTTCTTCCGTGTCTATTCCGGCACGCTGAACACCGGCTCCGCCGTGCTCAATGCCACCAAGGGCAAGCGCGAGCGTGTGGGCCGTCTGCTGCAGATGCACGCCAACCACCGTGAGGATTTGGAAACGGTCTATTCCGGCGACATTGCCGCCGTGGTGGGCCTGAAGAATACCACCACCGGCGATACCCTGTGCGATGAAAAGCACCCCATCATCCTGGAATCCATGGAGTTCCCCGAGCCCGTGATCCGCGTGGCCATTGAGCCCAAGACCAAGGCCGGCCAGGAGAAGATGGGTCTTGCCCTGGCCAAGCTTGCCGAGGAGGATCCCACCTTCCGCACCTATACCGACGAGGAAACGGGTCAGACCATCATCGCCGGCATGGGCGAGCTGCACCTGGAGATCATCGTGGACCGTCTGCTCCGTGAGTTCAAGGTGGAGGCCAACGTGGGCGCTCCCCAGGTGGCCTACAAGGAGACGGTGCGCAAGAAGGTCAATCACGAGACCAAGTACAAGCGCCAGAGCGGTGGTTCCGGCCAGTACGGTCATGTGAAGATCACTCTGGAGCCCAACGAGTCCGGCAAGGGCTACGAGTTCGTCAACGCCGTGGTCGGCGGTGCCATCCCCAAGGAGTTCATTCCCGCTGTGGACGCCGGTATTCAGGGCGCCATGCAGTCGGGCGTGCTGGCCGGCTATCCCGTTGTGGATGTGAAGGTCACCCTGTACGATGGCTCCTATCACGAGGTGGACTCCTCCGAAATGGCCTTTAAGATCGCCGGTTCCATGGCCTTCAAGGAGGCCATGCGCGAGGCCGATCCCGTGCTGCTGGAGCCCATCATGAAGGTGTGCGTCATCGTGCCCGACGAGTATATGGGCGACGTTATCGGCGACCTGAATGCCCGCCGCGGCCAGATCCAGGGCTACGAGATGCGCTCCGGCGCCCAGCAGATCGATGCCTTCGTGCCTCTGTCCGAGATGTTCGGTTACGCCACCAACCTGCGCTCCCGCACCCAGGGCCGTGGTCAGTACACCATGGAGCCCAGCCACTATGTGGAGCTGCCCAAGAGCCTGCAGGAAAAGCTGGTGAGCAAGCACGCCGGCCGGGACGATTAATTCTAATTTAGGATTGCTTTTCTGCCGGAAATACTGTAAAATAGCAATGTTAGTGTTAAACATTGCAGAATAACAAATCAATACAAATTGTTAAGGAGGATTTTTTCAAATGGCTAAGCAGAAATTTGAGAGAACAAAGCCCCATGTTAACATCGGCACCATCGGTCACATCGACCATGGTAAGACCACTCTGACCGCTGCCATCACCAAGTACCTGGCTATGCAGGGCGGCGCTGAGTACACCGACTATTCTTCCATCGATAAGGCTCCCGAAGAGCGCGAGCGTGGTATCACCATCAACACCGCCCACGTCGAGTATGAGACCGAGAAGCGTCACTATGCTCACGTTGACTGCCCGGGCCACGCCGACTATATCAAGAACATGATCACCGGTGCTGCTCAGATGGACGGCGCCATCCTGGTCATCGCCGCTTCCGACGGCCCCATGGCTCAGACTCGTGAGCACCTGCTGCTGGCCCGCCAGGTGAACGTGCCCTCCGTGCTGGTTTTCCTGAACAAGTGCGACCAGGTTGACGATGAGGAGCTGCTGGAGCTGGTCGAGATGGAAGTTCGCGAGCTGCTGGACTTCTATGGCTTCCCCGGCGATGACACCCCCATCATCCGCGGCAGCGCTCTGAACGCTCTGGTTTCCGAGTCCACCGATCCCAACGCTCCCGAGTATCAGTGCATCAAGGAGCTGATGGACGCTGTTGACGAGTGGATCCCCACTCCCGACCGCAAGGAGGATATGCCCTTCCTGATGCCCGTCGAGGACGTGTTCACCATCTCCGGCCGTGGTACCGTTGCTACCGGCCGTGTGGAGCGTGGTATTCTGAAGCTGAACGAGAAGGTCGAGATCGTCGGCCTGCAGGACGAGAAGCGCGAGACCGTCGTCACCGGTATCGAGATGTTCCACAAGCTGCTGGACTACGCTGAAGCCGGCGATAACATCGGCGCTCTGCTGCGTGGTGTTGCTAAGACCGAGATCGAGCGTGGCCAGGTTCTGTCCGCTCCCGGCTCCATTCATCCCCACACCAAGTTCACCGGCCAGGTGTACGTTCTGACCAAGGACGAGGGTGGCCGTCACACTCCCTTCTTCAATAACTATCGTCCCCAGTTCTACTTCCGTACCACCGACGTGACCGGCGTCATCACCCTGCCCGAGGGCACCGAGATGTGCATGCCCGGCGATAACGTCGACATGAAGGTCGAGCTGATCACCCCCATCGCCATTGAGAACGGTCTGCGTTTCGCTATCCGTGAGGGTGGCCGTACCGTGGGTTCCGGCGTTGTTATCGACATCGAGGAGTAATTTCTCAAATCATAAAAAGGCTGTCCTTCGGGGCAGCCTTTTTTTGCGCTGAGGAGAATCTATAAGCGGGCGTGCAGGGCCGGCCCTTGTAGTCGCCCGGCGCGGCAAATTCCGAGTTGCGCGCCCATAGGGGCCGATGCCTACATCGTCCCGCCCAGGTCCGCACGGTACTTCATGCCCCGCCGTAGGGGCGGACGCCTCTGTCCGCCCGCCTACACCAACCCATTGTTACGCCTCCGTAGGGGCGGGGTTCTACCCCGCCCATCCCATTTTTGCACAGAATTTCTTGTAAAACCGTAGGGGCCGGCGTCCCCGACGGCCCGCGCATATCGCCCCCCTGCAGGGCACATAGATCCTGTCCAACAAAAAATATTCTTCGGTATGCGGCGGGACCTGTGTGTCCCGCCGCATACCGGACCCATGCGCCCCCTGTCATTGCGAACCAGCGCCCGCTGGCGTGGCGATCCGTAATTTTTTTGCCCGCTTTCATGTCATCCGTAGGGCGGGGTGCCCACACCCCGCCGCCCGGCAGGATTTTAAAACCTGAGTTTTGACGGCGCTCTTTCCTCCCTTTCTTTCGCTGCAGAAGGAAAGGGAGCCGTGGTCGGCAGGACAGATACAGGCGGAAACGCGGCGTAAGGATAATCCTGAAAAAGCGAAAGCGGTGCAGCCTCAGGGCTGCACCGCTTTCGCTTTTGCTATATTTACCAAACGGCCGCTCTCCGCGTCTCGGCCCGGAAACACCCGTGTTAGGCCAGCGGCTTCCCGCTGAACACAGGGAACACATTGAATTCGCCATAGTCGGCGATCCGCGCCATGCTTTTCAGCGTCTCCATGTCCTCCTGGGAAATGGTAAAATCCACGTCCGCATTGTCTGCCATGTGCTCGGGATTTGCGGTTTTGGGCAGCGCAACGGCCCCCAGCTCGATGGCGTAGCGGATGCAGAGTTGGGCGGCGGATACGCCGTACTTCTTCGCCATCCCGGCGATGGCCGGGTTCTTCAACGCCTCGCCGTGGGCGATGGGGGAGTAGGCCTCCACCTGGATCCCCTGGTCCCGACAAAATTCCACCAGCCCCAGATCGGTGTTGCTGATGTGCAGCAGAATTTGGTTGACCATGGGCTTTACCCGGCAGGATCCCAGCAGGTTTTCCAGGTCATCCTTTAAGAAGTTGGATACGCCGATGACCCGGACCTTGCCCGCCGTCTGTGCATCCTCCAGGGCCCGCCAGACGGCTTTGTTCTCCTCAAAATAGCGCTTTTCCACCCGGAACTCACTCCACGGCTGGGGCGAGTGGATAATCATCTGGTCCAGATAGTCAAGCCCCATTTTCTCCAGCGTTTCGTCGATGGACCTGGCCGCCGCGTCGTAAGTCTTCAGCTCCGCCGCCACCTTGCTGGCCACAAACAGCTCCTCCCGGGGAACGCCGCAGCCGCGCACGCCCTCACCGACGCCCCGCTCGTTTCCGTAGGCCTGGGCCGTGTCAATGAGCCGATAGCCCAGCTTGACCGCCGCGCCCACGGCCTGGGCCGCCTGATCGTCCCCAATGAACCAGGTGCCGAGCCCCAGCTTGGGGATCTGAACGCCGTTTGCCAGCGTGTAGGTTTCCTTCAAAATCATCGTGATTCCTCCTTGTGATTGACAAAATCTCTGTTTGGAAGTATGATGTACCTGAACTTCATGTATATTCTACAACTTAAAGCACACTTCAAGTCAAGAGGGTTTTGAAAAAAATTGGGGAGGATTTTCAGATGGTTTACACAGTGGGAGAAATGGCCAAGCTGCTGGGCGTCACGGCGTCCACTCTGCGCTACTATGACAAGGAGGGCCTGCTGCCCTTTGTGGAGCGTTCCTCCGGCGGCATCCGCATGTTCCAGGAGTCGGATATAGAGTGGCTGCAGGTGATCGGCTGCATGAAAAAAGCCGGCATGTCCATCAAGGACATCCGCCGGTATATTGAAATGGCCCTGCAGGGGGACGACACCATCACTCTCCGCCTGGCCATGTTTCAGCGCCAGCGTCAGGTCCTGCAGCAGCAGCTGGAGGTCCTGCGCCATACCATGGAAATGGTGGATTATAAGTGCTGGTACTATGAAACAGCCCAAAAAGCCGGCACCGTGGCCGTGCCCCAGGAGATGGACCTCGCCCAGGTGCCGGAGCGATTCCGTAGGATCCGCCAGGAGCTGCGCTCCATGCCGGAGCAGCCCACAGAGCAGGACTGATGCATCCGCGTCGATTTCCGCATAAAATCCCATCCCTCCGCGCATCCTATGACCGGAGGCGATGCACTATGAGCGAAAAACATAAGCTGCCCCACGATGCTACCCCGGATGTCCACGAGTTCCACGCGCCCCCGGAGGACATCCACGACATCATCAACGGCTGGGGCACCTATAACATCCAGGCCACGGCCAACACGGAAAATCTTTTTCCCCTCATCGGCCCCGGCCTGCCCAAAAAGTGGAAAAACAGGGAAATTACCAAGGACGATCTGGAGAAAAACTCCTGACCCTCAGGGCCGCACAGCAGATGCGGCCCTGTATTTTTTCAAATTGGATTGCATAAATATTTAAATAGCTTGCAAAGCTCAGGAAGATATGCTATAACTAAAAGTACAAAGATTCGCCGCACTCCCTCCGGTTTTTGCGTGTACGGGAGAGAAAGAGGACGAAATGAAAAAGAAACTATTTATTATGCGCGCTGTACTGATTGTCATAGCCCTTGCGGTGGGCGCCATGGCGCACATCCATATCGCGGCGAAAAAAGAGGTGCAGACCCTCACCGGGGCCATAGCCCATGCGGATAAAATGGAGGTTACCCTGTATAATTCTGTAAACGGGGCGCGCATTACAGTGACGGACCCGGCGGAGCTGGAGAAAATCAGTGCGGCCCTGTCGGACATCCAGTATAAGGGACCGTATAAAAGCAGAGATCTGATACAGCCCAGCGACCAGGCGTGTTCCATTGTTGTTTCCGTCTCGGGGACCCATGAGACCATGACCCTCTACCCCGCAGGCGATGACCGGCCCTCTTACATCACCAGCGAACCCCCGGAGCCCGGCCTGGTGGCGGGGGCCTATGCGGTGATCACCCTCTACCCCTCAGGCCATGACCAGTCCTCTTACATCACCGGCGAACCCCTGGATACCGCCCTGAAAAACACCGATGCCCTCTATGAAACCATATGGTCCTTCTTTGAATAGGGCGCGGGGATCAGCGAACATAAAAATAGGGAGAGCCTTACGGCTCTCCCTATTTTGTTTTTGCCCAAAATCAAATACCCGGCGGACCCAAAGCCGCCCTTGTCAAAAGGTCAGCCGCATCTGGTGCCACACAACGTTTCCGTGAGTGGATTTGTCCGATACGCCCTCGTCCACAAACCCAAACTTTCCGTAGTAGTGGATGAGCTTTTCCTTGCACGTCAGCACAAGGCCCTTGCGTCCCTGCTCCCGGGCGTCGTCAATGGCCCGGCGGATCAGCTCCCCGGCATACCCGTGCTTGCGGTACTCCGGCAGCGTATTCACGCCGAAGATCATCTGCCATGCGCCGTTTTCGTTGTGCATGGCGGCGTTTTCGTACATCTCGTCGGTGAGATCCGCCTCATCCGTCACAAAGCCGTCCACAAACGCGATGAGCCTGTCCCCGTCAAACAGCAGCCAGAAGTGGTTTCCATAGTGCTGGATCCTGCCGGCAAAATCCTTTTCCGTGGCCGCCTCCGCCGGGGGAAAGCACGCGGCCTCCACCGCGGTGACCGCCGCCAGATCCCGCATGGTCGCATGGGTGATTTTCATAGGAATTTCCTCCTTCAAATAGATTCGGTTCGATTCTGCCTCATATCATCACCGGCGTCCGCCGCCAGTCGCTGCCGCAGGGGAGGGGAGAGCCGGGGCAGGCCAGGGCATATACATCCGTCCGCCGTGCCTCTCGGGTGAACAGCGCCTCCGCAGCCGGGCCCAACCGGCCCACATCCGCCGCCTTGGTCAGCACCGGCACGCCGTCATCCTGCATCTGCCGCAGGAGCCTGCGGCCCAAAGCCGTGGCGGCCAGGACCCGGACATAGGGGATGCCCTCCGCAGGCGGCTCCAGCTCCAAAAACGCCGCCCACAGCATCCGCCGCACCCGGGCGGTGGGGTAGCGCTTGGTGGTGGCCCGGGCCAGGATGTCCTCCAGGCTGACCCCCTCCTGCACCGCCCGATACACCCGGCGGTACAGCCCCTCGCCGCCCCCGTCGTAGGGGGCAAAGTCATTTTCGCTCATCAGCCGCAGCCGGGCCAGCATGGCCCCCTCCAGCCGGGCCGGATCTGCCGGGGCCAGGCCTTTTTCTATCGCCCTGCGCAGAATACCTGCCGCCGCCGACGGCATCAGATCCAGCGACTCCGCCTGCTCTCCTGCCGCCAGCAGCGCCCGGATCCGGGACGCCGAGGCCGCCCCGTGGTGGCCGCCGTCCTCCCGCCGCAGCGTAGCGGCGCCCATGGAGAGCTCCTGCCGCCGGATGGCCTTCAGATATTCCACGGCCAGGGTGTTGTTGGGCTGGGCCAGGAGGGCGCCGCACCCGGCCTCCCGCTGCAGCACCGCCTGCCGGGCGGCGGCGTAGGGGAGCCCCCCGTCCATTTCCGCCCGGATGGCCCGGTGGACATCCGCCCGCAGCAGCGTTTCCGCCGCGGCCCACAGGGCGTCCGCGTCCCCGCATTCGCTGCCGAAATAGAGGGTTTTCACACCGCATCGGGCCAGGAGGGACACGCCGCCGTCGGCGAATTTCTCCGCCGTGGCCATGGCCCAGGGGGTGGGCAGCTCCACCACCAGATCGGCCCCGCACCGTGCGGCCATCTCCGCCCGGGTGAATTTCTCTGCGCAGGCCGCGGCGCCACGCTGGGTGAAGTTCCCACTCATGGCGCACACCACCGCCCGGCCCGATTCCCCGGCCCGGCGCAGCAGCCTTTCGTGGCCCCGGTGCAGGGGGTCAAATTCGCATATGATGCCCACCGCGTCCATGGCCTCACCTCCGTTCTCGCCCCTATTTTACCCTATTTTCCCGCTTCCGGCAACGACCTGTTGCAATTTGAGCCCAAAAAAGGTACAATAAGCAGGAATTTAAATGAACCCGAAAGGAGATCTCTCCATGAAGATCGGCATGATGTACGCCATGGACGGCGAAATCGAGAGCCTGCTGAAAAATGAAAACGCCCACCTGATCGAGAAGGTGTCCGGCGCGTCCTTCTACCAGGTCCGGGAGGATGTGGTGGCCTGCGCCGGCGGCGTGGGCAAGGTGAATGCCGCCATGTCCGCCCAGCTGCTCATCAGCCGCTATGCCCCGGATGTGGTGCTGAATGTAGGCGTGGCGGGCTGCTTTGAAAATGTCCCCATCGGCACCCTGGTGCTGGCCACGGGCTTTGTGCAGCACGATTCCGACACCTCCGCCCTGGGGGACCCCGTGGGCCTGGTATCCACGGTGAATAAAGTGGAGTTTCCCACCGCCTGGCCGGAAAAGGCCCGGGCCGCCATGGATAAGACCGGCCTGTCCTACCGCACGGGCCTGGTGGCCACCGGCGACTGGTTCGCCACCGATACCCCCCGCAGCCACTGGATCTATGACACCTTCCACCCTCTGCTGTGCGAGATGGAGGGCGGCGCCGTGGCTCAGGTGTGCTACCGGAATGACGTGCCGTTCCTGTCCCTGAAGTCCGTCAGCGACTGTGTGCTGGAGCACCACGACTTCTTCTTTAACTTCCCCGAGGCCATCCGGGAACTAAACGGCGTGGCCATGAAATTTATCGACAATCTGGAGGCGGAATAATGGAACGTATCGCCAGCTTTACCGTGGACCACAATGTGCTGGTGCCCGGCCTGTACCTCTCCCGTCGGGACGGGAACGTGGTGACCCTTGACCTGCGGTTCAAAAAGCCCAACACCGGAGACCTGCTGTCCAACAGTCAGATGCACTCCGTGGAGCATCTCATCGCCACCTTCCTGCGCAATTCCGAGAGCCGGGACGCGGTGATCTACTTCGGCCCCATGGGCTGTCAGACGGGCTTTTACTTCCTCTTTGACGGGGACAAGCTGACTCTTTCCCAGTCCATCGCCCTCCTGCAGTCGGTTTTCGCCCGGGCCGCCGAGTATAGCGGCCCCATGCCCGGCTGCTCCGCCGCCGAGTGCGGCAACTATAAAAACCTCAGTGTGGAGGAGGGCCGGGCCTGCTGCGCCTGGTATCGCGACCTCATCGCCTCCTGGACGGAGGAAAAGCTCAGATATCCCACAAAATAAGCCGAAAAACTTCTGTAGATTGTCAAGTCCATTGCAAAAAGTTTCGTAAGAATATCACTTTTGATTTTTGAGCAAGTTTTCGATTTCTCGATTAAATAGGTCAGCAGCGGATTGGTAATTGAGGATTTTTCGGGGCATGGCGTTTATGAGGGCTGCGGCTTTGTCGCAGTCCTTTTGTGTGACTTTCGCCATGCTCCTGCCTTTGGGGAAGTAACGGCGAATGATTCGGTTATTGCGCTCATTGCTGCCACGCTCACAGGAGGAATAAGGATGGCAGTAATAGACGGTCAGACGCTGGTTGCCTTGCTTATCATGCTCCATACCATGACAGTCCTGGAATTCGCTGCCATTGTCCACGGTTATCGTTTGGAATGTACATTGCGGGAATTGAGGAATGATTCTATCTAGGGCCTTAGTGGTGGCTGCTGCGGTCTTGCTGCTGGCTCTGAAGATGATTTCAAAACGGGTAAGGCGTTCGGTGAGGACAAGGAGGGATTGCCGCTTGCCTTCTGCGGTGCCTATGACACTGTCCATTTCCCAATGGCCAAAGGACAAGCGGCGGTTTATGTGGGCCGGGCGGCGGTCTATGGGGAGCCCTTTCGGTGCCCGAGTGGCCTTTACCATGCCGGGCTTGCGATGCTTGCGGCGGGGCTTTTCCGGGAGGTGCTTATTGGTAACGCCGGGGATATAGCCGCGATCTATGTAGCGATATAGAGTGGTAGTGCTGACTGTCCACTGTTTGGCCTGCTTCTTTTGGTTTACAATTACATCAATAGAGATGCCATGCTTGACTTGCTGGGCAACATCTGCGGCGAAGCCGTAGTTGTTGCCCAGCTTTATTTGTGTGCCTTTTGAGGTGGCGTGGTAATCGGCGTGGTCCTGGGCGATTTGCGCAGAGTAATGAAATGGTCGCCGGGTGGTTTCTGCGCCCAGGTGCGGGTACAGGCCATGCTTTATTTCACGGTAGATGGAGGAGGGAGAGAAACCGAGAACATGCGCTATGCTGGAGCAGTTTTGACCGTGATTATAGAGCTTTTCAATGAGCAAGCGGTCATTCCAGTCTATACGGCGGTATTTCTTCATGGCTGTTTTCCTTTGAAAGTGTAGATTCAAAAGGCCATAAAATGCAGCAAACGCCGGGGCATTTCTGCCTTGGCGTTTGTTTTTGCCATGATACCATACTTTTCCGCATAGCGCAAGTGCCTGTTGTCCGCTGCTGCGGAGACGAGGGACGAGGGTTATCGCTGCGGCGGGACGGGAACAGGCACAGCGCTGCTGCGCTGGGATGGGTGGACTTTCGCATATTAACTTTTTGCCTTGCGGGGGACGGCAAAAACTTAATATACGGTTCCACCCGAGGTATTGGTCTAACGACCAATGTCGGAATATGACTTTTTACCTCCTTTGCAAAAATTTTCTTAATGGGCGACGGGCGAAAACTCAAAGGCAAAATCGCGGGGGAAGATTTTCCCTTCGGTTTACGCCCATCACCCTAAAAATTATAGCAAAGGAGGTAAAAAGTCAAATCCGACATAGGGGCTCAGGGTTCAAATCTAAAGACAAAATCCGCTTTAGCGGGGTAAAGGAGAACAGAACATGAAAGAGACTATCAAGACCAGCAGGACAGCGGGCTACCTGGAGAAGATTTTCCGGGCAATCAATGCGGATTGGTTTGGCGGGGAGCTGGAAGAACCAATTATCACCATACAGAGCACCCCACGGGCCTATGGACACGTTACAGTGGCCAAGATATGGAAGCGCAAGGGGGAGCAGCGGCATGAACTGAACATAGGAGCGGAGACGCTGCAAAGGCCAATAGAGGAAGTGGTGGCCACCATCACGCATGAGGCCGTACACCTCTACAATCTCGCTCACGGGGTGCAGGATTGCAGCCGGGGCGGCAGCTACCACAACAAGAAATTCAAAGAGGAAGCAGAGCGGCGGGGCCTGGTGATTTCCCATCATCCAACATACGGATGGACGCTGACGGAACCGAGCGAAGCACTTATAGACTACATCATTGCGCAGGGCTGGACGGAAATCCAAATGAACCGGGGCGGCGGATGGACACCACCACCGAGCAGCGGCGGCAAGGCCGGGAACAGCGGCACACAGCCAGGCGGGAGCGTACAGCCGCCGAAGCGCAGCAGCACACGGAAATATATCTGTCCGTGCTGCAAGAACAGTGTCCGGGCCACCAAGGCGGTCAACCTCATTTGTGGGGACTGCATGGAGAAAATGGAGGTGGCCGAATGAAACAGGCGAAAGAATACCAAATGAGCATCCGGTGCTATTTTCCGGGCATAGACAACAAAACTCAGCACTACCAGGCAATGCCGCTCAAGGACATTGCAAAATGGATAGAGGCGTATCAATTCACACACCCCAATGTGGAGAGTATCACCGTGCGTGTACGGTGCAAAGAGACAAATTGAAAGTGTAGATTCAAAAGCTGCCCTATCGGCTGGACGGGGAGAAAGAACGAAAGAGGTGGGCGAATGAAAGCAATCAACGGCCAGGGCCAGGCAGTCTATTATAACTGCGTTATCAAGCACGATAAAGTCCGGTATCAGATACAGGCGGCCAGCGGCCAGGCCATCACCGGGCGGGACAGGCAAAAGCGCAAGAGCCGGACTTTTGCCCAGGAACACCAGGCGCGGGCATGGCTTGTACGCAATGGGTACGAAATCGTAGGATAACTTTTTACCGGGGGTAAAAACAGCGCAAATTAGAGCGGGGGGTATATTCATATATCCTCCGCTTTTTATGGGCAGAGGAAAAGCCCCAGCCAGGCGGCGGGGGCTTCACCATGTTTCCCAGTGTTTTTCCGGAAGAGGTTTCCGGGCCAGGGTATTAAAGAGTTTCCAGAGGGGAGGGCAGAATATTAATTTAGTACCACCAGTAAGAAACGGGACAAAGAAATATTCATCACATATTTCTTTAGTCATATCATTGATACCTACTCTACGTCCAATTTCTTTTCTCTTGATAAAGAACGGGAGCAAAGAGGGCTTAATCAGATAGATATGACGGGCAAGCTTACGAATTTTTATATCAACGTCCAAACCCTGGGAAAAGAAATCGACGTCCAGTTGGTAATGACGATGATATTTGAAGAAATAAATTTCATCGTTGGTCATAGCCATTTTACGATTATCGTATTCCAAGCCAGCTTCATCTATGATAAGACGGCCATCGGACATCATGTATTTGCCGAAGTCGGATTTTTCACATTTATAAGCACCGGTAATGCCGAAGTTAGACCAAACCTTGCGACCTTTTTTCATGTCCTTTTTGGCAAGAAAAGTTGATACCTTCATGGAGGTGGCCGCCGGTGTCCTTGTAGGAGTAGGAGCCGTCCGACTGCTTGTTGAACTTCTCGCCGTCCTTGAGGACGTAGGCACGGTTTTCCGAGGACTTGCCACGGGCAATGTCGCGGTGGAACGAGGGGAAACGAGCGTCAATTTGCGTGTGGCTTGTAGCCTCACGAGTAACAACATACACATGGGTATGAAGCGTTTCGCATTCATCGCCCTGTTCATCGCACATACACCAGTAGACGAGGGATGGGAAGTCAAGTACAGCGGCCTTAATACGGGCATGGTCAAAATCATGCTCAATGGGGTTATTGATGGTGATAAGCCATTTCCGGGAGCGTGGCATAAAATACCTCCAAAGATTGACAAATCATTGTCAAAGAATCACAGATTCACAGAAGTTGCAGGGGGGTAATACTGACCCCCTGCCCCATAGGGCGGCTGCGCCGCCCTATGGCTATGGAGGGACACGCGGAAATGGGAATGGGAAAGTTGGCTTGTCCATCACTTCGCCGGGGAGAAGTCGAAGACGTAGCCACGATTGTCGAAGTCAACGTTGTACTCCTTGCCGACTTCGATCATTTCGATAGGATAGATGTCGGGATCCAGGGCGATGGTCAGGGCCGCTTCGCCGATGACACCACGGGCCTTGCCGAGGTAGTGAATCTGATTGAAGTTGTAGGGCCGACCGGTTTTCTTCGCTACACCCTCCAGGTGCGCCTTACCACAGACTTTGATTTTCATGTTGAAATACCTCTTTTCGTTAATTTTTAGTTCGAAAGAACTTTGCAATAAGAGTGTAAATCAACAAAGCCGAAAAACTTCCCCAAATCAGTTGACAGGCTTCCTAAAGTCTGTTAAACTATATAAGCCGCTTTGAATGGGTCACAAGCGTCTGCCCCCTGGCAGGCCGCCCCCGACAGCGAGTCCGTAATAAAGGAAAGGTAGGTGCAACAAGTATGCAGGCAATCATCGTGACCGGTGGCAAGCAGTACAATGTTTCTGAGGGTGACACTCTGTTCATTGAGAAGCTGGATGTCAACGCCGGCGACAGCGTGGTCTTCGATCAGGTTCTGGCCATCGTGGATGGGGAGAACACCAAGTTCGGCACTCCCGTGGTGGAGGGCGCCAAGGTGGACGCCACCGTCGTCAAGAACGGCAAGGGCAAGAAGATCCGTATCTTCAAGTACACCCCCAAAAAGGGTTATCGCAAACGCCAGGGTCATCGTCAGCCTTACACCAAGGTTGAGATCGGCAAGATCACTTTCTAAGAGCGTATGACCACCGTTTCATTCCTAGTGGAGCAAGCCCGCATCGTGGGCTTTGATGTCCAGGGCCACAGCGGCTGGGGCGAGGAGGGCGAAGACATCGTCTGCGCCGCCGTCACCAGTGCCATCCGTCTGGTGGAGAGCACCGTCAATGACGTGATGGGCCTGTGCGCCTCGGTAAAGGTCCGGGAGAAGGACGCGAAGATCTCCTTCCGCCTGCCCGGCGGCCTGTCCGCCCCGGCGGAGAGCACTTGTCAGAATCTGCTGACGGGGCTTATGGTCTACCTCACCCAGCTCCATGACGAATACCCCGAAAACATCGAAGTAATGGAGGAGTGACCTCCTGTTCCCCCGCAATCATCTTATCAGAAAGGATGGTACTGAATTATGCTGTATATCGGTCTGCAATTCTTCGCCCATAAAAAAGGTATGGGCTCCACCAAGAACGGCCGTGATTCCGAGTCCAAGCGCCTGGGCCCCAAGCGTGCTGACGGTCAGTTTGTTCTGGCCGGCAACATCCTGGTGCGTCAGCGCGGCACGCACATTCACCCCGGCAAGAACGTGGGCATCGGCACCGACGATACCCTCTTTGCCAAGGCTGACGGTGTTGTCCGTTTCGAGCGTCTGGGCAAGGACCGCAAGCAGGTCTCTGTCTACCCCGCCGAGTAATTGGATCATAAAAACTCCTCCGACAATGGTCGGAGGAGTTTTTTCACAAAAAACCGCTCTATAGAGGCCGATGCCCACATGGGCCCGCCCACTGCACTCCTTGCAGCACATCCGTAGGGGGCGGCGTTCTCGACGCCCCGCCCTGCTGGCCCTTTGCCTGCTGCTGCCCCTGTGCGGATACGGCCGGGAGAAAACACTTGATTCCCCACCCAATTAAAAGCGGCCCTCCGGCATCCGCCGGAGGGCCTTCTGCGCCTATATGAATCTCAATTACTGTTCAGGCGTTTCCTTCGTCTCCTGGACAGGAGCACTCTCCGCCGGAGCTGCCTGCGCCTTGGCCGGCTGCTCCTCCTTCACCCCGAAGGCCTCCTTCAGGCTGCTCATGTCGGGATCAAAGATGTCCGTGCCCGCCGCGCCCTCGTTCTGGTTGCGGAGCTTGTTGTTGATGCTGATGATGTTCTTCACCGCCAGCACCGCCATCATCACCAGCTCATAGCTCAGGCGCACGGCGATGGGCCCCAGGATCATCAGCAGGATGCCCTTGCCGCCCATCCAGCCGCTCCAGTCGGAGCAGAACAGCATGAAAAAGCCCACCAGGATCACCAGCGCCGTGAAGAAAATATACAGTGCCTGCAGGATCTTCTCCACGATCAGGAACTTGAAGTTGCATGCGTCGTGGAGGAATTTACCGAATTTGCCCATTTTCTCCCGCCGCTTGGCCGGCACGATGAAGATGAAGGCCAGCATCGTGGCGATAATGGCCAGTAGAATGGCAATAATGCCCAGGGTGCCTAAGGTGCTGATGCGGGAACCATATAAAGCGTAATCGTACATGGAAGTTCTCCTTTCCGGTCTGTTTCGTGCCGCCCTATCCGGCAGCATCCGTCAAATTTCGCTGGCATCATTTTACCGTATAATAAAAGTGCCGTCAAGAATTTTTCCCTCCCGGCATAGGGGGCTTGACAATGCGGCATGATTTGTATAAGATAGGAAGAACAAATTGATTTCCACATTGAGGGAGTAATTCCATCCTGCCCTGCGGGATGAGCCAGACCCGTCAGTACGGCCCCCCGGGGCCCGGGCTGTCTTGAAAGAATGAGACTCATACATAGGCCGCTTTGTGCCTGTGTAGGGGTCTTTTTGTTTTGCCCATGGGGCAGAAAAGGAGGAAACTATGAAACCGGAATATCTGCAAACCACGGAAGAAGTGCTTTCCGCCCAGGGCAGCTCGCCCCGGGGCCTGAGCGGGGAGGAGGCCGCCGCCCGCCTGGCAAAGCACGGCCCCAATCGCCTGCAGGAAGCCAGGAAGATCACCAATTTCCAGCGCCTTGTGCAGCAGCTGAAGGACCCCATGCTGCTGATCCTGCTGGCCGCCGCCGCCGTGTCCGCCGTCACCAGCATCCTCTCCCACGAGAGCCTTACGGAGGTGTTCATCATCCTGGTGGTGGTGCTGCTCAACGCCGTATTGGGCGTGGTGCAGGAGAGTAAGGCCGAGGCCGCCATTGAGGCCCTCCAGACCATGACCGCCGCCACCAGCAAGGTGCTGCGGGACGGCAAGGTCACCGTGCTTCCCAGCGCCGACCTGGTGCCCGGGGACGTGGTGGTCCTGGAGGCCGGGGACGCCGTCCCCGCCGACGGCCGCCTGCTGGAGTCTGCCTCCCTGAAAATGGAGGAGGCCGCCCTCACCGGCGAGAGCGTCCCGGTGAATAAGACCGCCGAGGCTATCACCGCCCAGGGCGATGTCCCCCTGGGCGACCGGAAGAACATGTGCTACATGGGCTCCACCGTGGTCTATGGCCGTGGCAGCGCCGTTATCACCGCCACGGCCATGGACACCGAAATGGGCAAGATCGCCGGCGTCCTGGCCCGGACGGAGCAGGAGGAGACGCCGCTCCAGCGCAAGCTCACCCAGCTGGGTAAGACCCTGTCCTACCTGGTGCTGGCCATCTGCGTGTTCATCTTCATTTTTGACCTCCTGGTTGCGGGCGACTACTCCCTGGAGTCCATTCTCAAGACCTTCATGGTGGCCGTGTCCCTGGCCGTGGCCGCCATACCCGAGGGCCTGGCCACAGTGGTGACGGTGGTGCTGTCCATCGGCGTCACCAATATGAGTAGGCGCGGTGCGGTGATCCGCCGCCTGACGGCGGTGGAGACCCTGGGCTGCACCCAGGTCATCTGTTCCGATAAGACCGGCACCCTCACCCAGAATAAGATGACCGTGGTGGACCATACCGGTGAGACCCGCCTTCTGGCCACGGCCATGGCCCTGTGCAGCGACGCTGCCTGGGCAGAGGAGGGGGCCCAGGGCGAGCCTACGGAGGCGGCCCTGGTGAATTTCGCCGCCGCAGAGGGTCTGAAAAAGCCCGCCTTGGAGGCGCAGCAGCCCCGAGTGGCCGAGGCCCCCTTCGACTCCTCCCGCAAAATGATGTCCACCGTCCATGAGATCGACGGCGGCTTCCTCCAGTACACCAAGGGCGCCCCGGACGAGGTGCTGCGCCTCTGCACCGCTTATGTGGAAAATGGCACAGTACACCCCATGACCGAGGAAAAGCGCCAGTCCATCCTGCAGGAGAATAAGGCCATGGCCGACCGGGCCCTGCGGGTCCTGGCCGCCGCCCAGCGCAGCTGGGGCGATGCCCTGCCCGAGGACATCAGCCCCGAGATCCTGGAGCGGGATCTGTGCTTCGTTGGCCTTGCGGGCATGATCGACCCCGTGCGCCCGGAGGTGAAGGACGCCATCCATCAGTGCCGCCGGGCGGGCATCCGCCCGGTGATGATCACCGGCGACCATAAGGATACCGCCGTGGCCATCGCTAAGGAGCTGGATATTCTGGATTCCGCCGACCAGGCCATCACCGGCAGCGAGCTCGATGCCTTCACGGATGAGCAGCTGGCAGAGATCGTGCCTAAGTACAGCGTCTATGCCCGGGTCCAGCCGGAGCACAAGGTCCGCATTGTCACCGCCTGGAAAAAGCGCGGCACCATCACCGCCATGACCGGCGACGGCGTCAACGATGCTCCCAGCATCAAAACCGCCGACATCGGCGTGGGCATGGGCATCACCGGTACCGACGTCACCAAGAACGTGGCGGACATGGTCCTTTCCGACGATAACTTCGCCACCATCGTGGGCGCCGTGGGCGAGGGCCGCCGCATCTATGATAACATCCGCAAGACCATCCAGTTCCTCCTGGCCTCCAACATGAGCGAGGTGCTTGGGGTGTTCACTGCTACCCTCCTGGGCTTCACCCTCCTGGGGCCGGTGCATCTGCTGTTTATCAACCTCATCACCGACTGCTTCCCGGCCCTGGCCCTGGGCCTGGAGCGGGCGGAGCTGGATGTCATGGATCGTCCGCCCCGGGACAGCCATGACGGCATCTTCTCCGGCGGCCTGGGCTTTGATGTAGTGTACCAGGGCGTGCTCATCACCGTTATCACCCTGGCCTCCTATATCATCGGCCACTGTGTGGAGGCGGGCTGCTTCGAGATGCCCTCCGGCGTCTCGCCCCACGGCATGACCATGGCCTTTTTGACCATGAGCATGTGCGAAATTTTCCACAGCTTCAATATGCGCTTCCAGCGCCGCAGCATTTTTTCCAGCCGCAGCCATAATAAGGTCCTGTGGGCGGCCATGATCGGCAGCCTCCTCATTACCACCCTGGTCCTGGAGGTAAAGCCCATCGCCGATGCCTTCGGCTTCACCCCCGTGGGCTGGGCCGAATACGGCATCGCCCTGGCTCTGGCCGTGCTGGTGATCCCGGTGGTGGAGCTGGTGAAGTTCTTCCAGCGCCGCGCCGCCAAGAGAAAGCACAGCTGATTTTATGCGAAAAAGAAGACCGCCCGTGTGGGCGGTCTTCTTTTTCGCATTTCTCATAGAAATTTACGCCAAAAAACCCTTGAGGATGGTCTCCTCGGCCTCCTCCGGGGTCAGCCCCAGGGTCTCCAGCTTCAGCAGCTGGTCGCCGGCAATTTTGCCGATGGCGGCCTCGTGGATGAGCTGGGCATCGGGGCAGTTGGCGGTGATAGCGGGGATGGACTGAATGTGGGCGCTGCCCATGATGATGGAGTCGCACTGGACATGGCCGAAGCACTGGCTGTTGCCCACCATCACCGGGTGGAACACCTGCTTGCTCTCGTCCTGTGCCACGGACCGGGAGATGACCCGTCCCTTGGCGTCTTCACCGTTGAGCTCAATGAGCATGTCGCTCTCGGCCTCCTGCTTGCCGTGGGTCAGCAGCCGCTCGGTGACCACCACCTCGCTGCCCTTCTCGCAGTAGAAGCGGGTGTCCCGCTTGGTGGAGTCGATGCCGCGGATCTGGATGGTGTCCATCTGCATGGTGGAGTTCTCCCCCAGGTGTACGATGGTCTGGGGATTCATGATGTTGCGGCCGGTCTCGCCGGGGGCGTCCTCGCCGTAGTGCTTTTCGGAGTAGTGTACCCGGCTGTTTTTGCCGATGTAGAAGGTGTGTACGCCGTCGTGGCGGCTCTCATTGCAGCCGGAGTTGTGGATGCCGCAGCCGGCTACGATCTCCACATCGCAGTCGTCGCCGATGTAGAAGTCGTTGTACACCAGCTCAGACAGACCCGTCTTGCTGATGATAACGGGGATGTGGCACTGCTCGCCCTTGGTGCCGGGCTTCACGCGGATGTCAATGCCCTGCTTGCCGTCGGTCTTGGGGGTGATCTCGATGTGCTCGGTGGACTGCCGTGCCTCGCAGCCGCTGTCCTTGCGGATGTTGAAGGCGCCCACGGGCTTACCGGTGAGATCAGCGATCTTTTCCAGCAGCTTGGCGTCGATGTCGGTAATCATAGCTTGACCTCCTTTTTCTCCAGAACCGGGCAAGTGCCCAGGGTGTCCGCCAGGATCAGGGGGAAGATCTCCTCCGTGGTGCCCCGGTGGGCGATAGAGCCGTTTGACACCACGATGATCTCGTCCGCCAGCTGGATAATGCGCTCCTGGTGGGAGATGATGATCATGGTGGATCTGCCCTCCTGGTGGATCTGTTCAAAGGTCTCCGTGAGCCGGGCGAAGCTCCACAGGTCGATGCCCGCCTCCGGCTCGTCAAAGATCATCAGCTGACTGTTCCGCGCCAGGATGGTGGCGATCTCAATGCGCTTGACCTCGCCGCCGGAGAGGGACACGTCCACCTCCCGGTCCAGATAGTCGTTGGCGCACAGGCCCACCCGGGTCAGATATTGGCAGCAGCGGTCCTTGGAGAGCTTTTCGCTGCCCGCCGCCAACAGCAGCAGGTCGTGGACGGTGATGCCCTTGAAGCGGGGGGGCTGCTGGAACCCGTAGCTGATGCCGAGCCTGGCCCGCTCTGTGATGGACAGGCCCGTCACATCCCGGCCGTTGTAGAGGATCTGTCCCTCCGTGGGCTGCACCAGGCCCATGATGACCTTGGCCAGGGTGGTCTTGCCGCCGCCGTTGGGGCCCGTAAATACCACCAGCTTGTGGTCGGGGATCACCAGGTCGATGTGGTTGAGAATATCTGCCTCGCCCTCCGGGGTGGAGACGCGGTAGCAGATGTTTTTCAGCTCTAACATGAATCCTTCCTCCTTCTGAGGTTTTCTCATCCGTACTATATCAAATAATGTCCCTTTTCAATGTTGCAATTGCACCAAAAGACATATTTCGACACATACAAATTTTATTATAGCAGAATCGCCGGGCAAAAGCAATCCGCCCCGTTCTATTTTTCCCTGTCCAGGAAAATTTTACACCCCCAATGCGCGCCCATCGTCCCGGCCGCGCCAGGTTCCGACCCATCCGTAGGGAGCGATGCCCACATCGCCCCGCCCGGTAGGCGCAGAAAGCCCGTAGGGCGGGGTGCCCACATCGCCCCGCCCCGCTTGTATGCACCCCTGGTAAAAATGCTGTCATTGCGAACCAGTGACCGACGTCACTGGTGTGGCAATCCGTTCTCCGGGGCCCTGCGTAGGGGGCGATGCCCACATCGCCCCGCCGAATGGCATCCCTTGTCCTTCGTAGGGCGGGGTGCCCACACCCCGCCGCCCGGTGGGCGTACATCTTATCTCCCAACGTTTTGTAGGGGCGGACGCCCCTGTCCGCCCGATACAGGGGTGCCTTGCTGTGCGTAGGGGTGGGGCTCTGCCCCGCCCGCATGGATGTGTACGTTCAACGGGCTGCCAAGGCAAAATGGCCGCAAAAATGCCCGGTGAGCCGGAGGGCTCACCGGGCGGGGTGGAGAGAGAAAACGAAGCGGTGTCAGAGCAGGGAGCATACCAGGCTCAGTTCGCCAAACAGCATAAAGCCGAACAGCAGACCGGTGACCTGAGTGAAAACGTTGTGGCTCCCGGTCAGCAGGGATACCAGCGTCAGGATGATCACGGCCAGCAGGGCCACAGCGGCCACCGCGCGAACAGCGATATTTTTTTTCATGATTTCAGATCTCCTTTCAGCATTTTGTTTTGTTGCCTTCAGTATAAGGAAAGATCTGTTATTTGTAAAATACGCAAAAACTAAGTTGTATATAGTTTTTTTCTATACCGACGCCGCTTCCTGCAGGGCCGCGATGTACTCCAGCGTCATGGGGGAGGGGGTCATATCCCTGCGCAGGATATAGCCGATAGAGTGATACTTCTCCGGCAGCAGCGGCACGCTGATAAAATTCGGCATAGCCGGGGAGACCACGCCCACATCCGGGCAGAATCCGTTCAGTTCCTGCAGAAGCTGGTACTCGGTGGCCCGCTCCCGGACGCAGATGCGGCGGGGGGACTGGGCGGCGGCAGAAAGTCCCTCAAAAAAGAACAGCTCATTGTGTTCTCCCTGCTCAAAGGTGATGCAGGGGTAGGGGATCACATCCTCCACTGTCACGGACCTGTGCCCGGCCAGAGGGTGTTCCGCAGACATAATAATGGATGCGCGCACACGCTTTAGCTCTGTGAACTCCAGTTCCAGCTTGCTGAACAGGCGGCGCAGGTAGCGTTCGTTGTCCTCGTTGAGGGCCAGCACACCGATCTCACTGCGCAGCTGGCTCACATCCTCCAGCACCTCGTAGGTGGTGGTCTCCCGGAAGTGGAGGTTGTATCGCTGGTTGGGCAGCCGCTGCACAAGCTGGGTGAAAGCCCAGACCGTGAAGTTAAAGTGCTGGCTGGACACGGCAAAGCGCTTTTCCCCCTGTTCCTGGCCGCCGAACCGCTCCTGCATCAGCTGGGCCTGGGAGATGAACAACTTTTCGGCGGCGGCGCTGATGGTGCCGCACTCGGCCACGGTCACGGCGTACCTCAGTTGCTGCAATGTCATGGCAAACACACTCCTTTTCCCCAGTGTATCGGATTTTCCTCAAAAAGTAAAGCGTCCATCCTATGGTGCATACAATGGATGGCAGAGAAAGGGGTGCTGGCATGGAGAATCATCAGACCGTAGAGCAAAAGAGGGCGATTTGGCAGCGGGTGGATCCCACCCTGCAGCCATATCCGACGGATGCGGCCCAGGACGCGGTGAATGTGTGCTGCATGGGGGTGAACGCGCAGCAGGATGTGGAGGTCATCCGGGGCTTTATCGAGGAGGAGCTGTCGGACCGGCGGGGCTACCTGACCTACGCCGCCATGGCGCCCTCCCCCATGGCCCGGCAGCTTATGCGCCGACTGGCGGCGGAGGAGGGGGGCCACGCCCGGCGGCTCATGGGCGTGTACTATCTTATTACCGGCCAGATCTATTGCCCGGCGGTGCCGCAGCCGGGGGAGAAGTGCGCATCCTCCTGGCGGGAGATCCTGCGCCTGCTGTACCACGAGGAGAGCTGCGGGGGCCTGAATTACCGCCGGGCCTCGGAGGAGACCACCGACGAGTGCCTGACGGAGATCTTCCTGGAGCTGTCCCGGGATGAATACCGCCACGCCCGGCAGATCCTGTCTCTTCTGGAAAAACAAATGTCGATTTAAAAGATAGGTCTTGCAATAAGCGAAATTTACTGCTACAATAGGGCAAAATCCATATAAGGAGGATGCCCTTTATGAAAGAGTGTATCAGCAGAGATGCGGCTCTTGCCGCACTGAAGAAGTATAATAAGGAGCCGTTTCACATCCAGCACGGCCTGACCGTAGAGGGTGTCATGCGCTGGTATGCAAACCAGCTGGGCTACGGGGAGGATGCGGATTTCTGGGCCACCGTGGGTCTGCTCCACGATATTGACTTTGAGCAGTGGCCGGAGCAGCACTGCGTCAAGGCTCCGGAGCTGCTGCAGGAGGCCGGCTGCAGTGAGGAGTTCATCCACGCCGTGTGCAGCCACGGCTATGGCCTGTGCTGCGATGTAGAGCCGGTTCATGAGATGGAAAAGGTGCTCTTCGCCGCCGACGAGCTTACGGGCCTTATCGGCGCCGCCGCCCTCATGCGCCCCAGCAAGAGCGTGCAGGACATGGAGCTCAAGAGCATCAAGAAGAAGTTCAAGGATAAGAAGTTCGCCGCCGGCTGTTCCCGGGATGTGATCATCACCGGTGCCGAGCGCCTGGGCTGGGAGCTGGATGAGCTGCTGGAAAAGACCCTGGAGGCCATGCGCTCTTGTGAGGAGAGCGTCGCCGCAGAAATGGCCGCTCTGTGACCCCGTCCATAGACAAAAATAAGAATAGACATAAAGCAGGCGCCCCATCGGGGCGCCTGCTTATGTTTATTGCCTTCTCCGCCGCACAAAGAACTTGCATATATCGACAGAATCTGCTATGCTGGCCAAAGAATTTCCAACCTCTGGGAGGGCATTTCTATGGAATACCTGTCGATTCTCCTGTTCTGCGCGGCGCTGCTGATATGCCTCCTGCTGGATGTCTCCATTGTGTATGCCATGCTGGCGGGGCTGCTGATATTTGTCCTGTATGGCCTTCGCGCGGGCTATTCTCTGCGCAGCGTTTGCCGCTTTTCCGTTTCCGGCATCAAGACGGCCAAGGATGTGCTGCTCACGTTTGTTTTCATCGGCATGCTGACGGCCCTGTGGCGCCAGGCCGGCACGATCCCGGTCATCGTGTGCTTTGCGGCCCGGGCCATCCGCCCGGCGGTGTTCCTGCTCATGGCGTTTTTGCTGAATTGCCTGATCTCCGTGCTCACGGGCACGTCCTTCGGCACGGCGGCGACCATGGGCGTCATCTGCAGCACCATGGGCATGAGCCTGGGGGTGTCGCCGATGCTTATGGGCGGCGCCATCCTCTCGGGGATCTACTTCGGGGACCGCTGCTCCCCTGTCTCCACCAGCGCCCTTTTGACGGCCGCCGTGACGGAAACGGACATCTTTGCCAACATTAAGAGGATGCTGCGCTCATCCCTGGTCCCGTTCCTCCTGACGGGCGGCATTTACGCCGTCCTGGGGCTCCTGACCAGCGCCGGCGGCAGCGTCCCGGACCTTTCCGCCGTTTTCGCCCGGGAGTTTGTCCTCTCCCCCTATGCCATCCTTCCCGCCGCGGTGCTTTTGCTGCTGTCTCTGTGCAAGGTGCGGGTGCGGATATCTATGGCCGCCAGCATTCTCTCGGCCCTGCCTGTGTGCCTGCTGGTGCAGCATACGGCCCTCCGGGACCTGCCCCGCCTGCTTTTCTGGGGCTTTGCCGCCGGGCAGGAGGACGTGGCCCGGATGCTCGACGGCGGCGGCATCGTCTCCATGCTGAAGGTGGCCGTCATCGTCTGCATCTCCTCCGCCTATGCGGGGATTTTTCAGAATACCGGCCTGCTGACGAAGCTTAAATCCCATATCAGCCGCCTGGCGGATCATACAACGCCCTTTTTCGCCATTCTGCTCACGTCCGTGGTGTCGGGCCTCATCGCCTGCAATCAGACCCTGACCATCATGCTGACTCAGCAGCTGGCCGGGGACACGGAGCCGGACCGTTCTGCCCTGGCCCTGGCGCTGGAGGATTCCGCCGTGGTGGTGGCGCCCCTGGTCCCGTGGTCCATCGCCTGCGCGGTGCCGCTGGATGCCGTAGGTGCCCCGTCCGGGGCGGTGCTGCTGGCCTGTTTTCTGTACCTGCTGCCCCCGTGGCATCTGCTGCGCTCCACATGGAAAAAGCGCCGCGCCGCCCATGCCGCCCGGTAAGGCGTTCTGCATATTCAAATCCAAAAAGAAAGACACCCTTACGGGTGTCTTTCTTTTTGGAGCAGGGTACGGGAATCGAACCCGCCTCCTCGGCTTGGGAAGCCGATGTACTACCGATGTACTAACCCTGCATCGCGATAGCTATTATAGCAGAGAATTTCGTCCAATGCAACCGAAAAATGCCGTCCGGCATGATTTTTCTTTCGGGCGCATAGGATAGCCCAGCAATTTGTGGGGAGGGCGAGTCATGAAAAAGAGGATTTTCGCGCTGCTGATGGTGCTTTCGGCGCTGGCGCTGTGTCTGCCGCTGCCGGTCTATGCCGTGGAGCTGCCGGTGGAGGCCAAGGCCGCGCTGCTCATGGAAAAGGAGACCGGCCAGGTGCTCTACGCCGAAAACGAGCATGAGAATCTGGAGCCTGCCAGCGTCACCAAGGTCATGACGCTCCTGCTGGTCATGGAGGCCATCGACCGGGGAGAGCTGAAATATGAGGATATGGTCACCGTCAGTGCCAATGCCGCCTCCATGGGCGGCAGCCAGGTGTACCTGTCCGAGGGGGAGCAGATCAGCGTGGAGGAGCTTTTGAAGGCCGTCTGCGTCTCCAGCGGCAACGATGCCGCCGTGGCCCTGGCGGAGCAGGTGGCCGGGGTCACGGAGCTGTTCGTCCAGCAGATGAATAACCGGGCCATGGAGCTGGGCATGGGGGATACCCACTTTGTAAATCCCACGGGCCTGCCGGCGGAGGGCCATGTGACCAGCGCCTGGGACATTGCCCTCATGAGCCGTGAGCTGATCCTGCACCACCCGGACATCCGCCGCTTCACCACTATCTGGATGGATACCATCCGGGGCGGCGAGTTTGGCCTCTCCAATACCAATAAGCTTATCCGCTTTTATGACGGGGCCACGGGCCTGAAGACCGGCTCCACCGATGCCGCAGGCTACTGCATCTCCGCCACGGCGGAGCGGGAGGGCATGGAGCTCATCGCCGTGGTGCTGGGGGGCGAGACCAGTCAGCAGCGCTTCGAGGATGCCAAGACCATGCTGAACTACGGCTTCTCCACCTACGCCCTGGCGGATGTCACCCCGGAGGAAAAGCCGGTGGCCTCCGTAAAGCTGGGCCGCGCCCCCACCGTGGAGGGCTCGCTCGCCCAAAGCAAGCTCCTGGTGGGCAAGGGCCAGGCGGGCAGCCTCACCCGGACAGTGACCCTGCAGGAGGATCTGCTGGCCCCTGTGGAAAAGGGGCAGACCGTGGGCACCCTCACGGTGCAGAGCGGGGATACCACCCTGGCGGAGCTCCCTCTGACGGCGGCGGAGTCCGTGGAGCGCATGACCTGGGGGGACCTGTTTACCCGCCTGCTCCGCACCGCGGTTTTCGGATAAGAAATCAGGCGGTTTTCTCTTGTATTTTCCACCGGTTGGATGTAACATAGGGAGAAAGAACAAAAGAGGAGGCATTTTCTATGATCTCTGTGGATCTTCACAATATGCGGCAGTTTATTCCCCTGCCCTATGAGGCGGCGCTGACGCCCCGTCTGCGCCTGGCCCATGACCACCTGCGCGCCGGCACCGGCGCCGGGGGCGAGTTCACCGGCTGGGTGCGCCTGCCCGAGCAGTACGACCGGGAGGAGTTTGGACGCATCCAGGCGGCGGCGCGGAAGATACAGGCCGATTCCCAGGCCCTGGTGGTCATCGGCATCGGCGGCTCTTACTTGGGGGCCCGGGGCGTTATCGAGTGCCTCTGTTCCCCCAATTATAACCTGAAAAAGAAGGCAACGCCCAATATCTACTTCGTGGGCAACGGCCTGGATAATGACCAGCTGGCAGAGGTGGAGGAACTGCTGGAGGGAGTAGACTTCTCCGTGAACGTTATCTCCAAGTCCGGCACCACCACGGAGCCGGCAGTGGCCTTCCGCTTTTTCCGCCAGCTCCTGGAGAAGAAGTACGGCCACGAGGCCGCCGCAAAGCGCATCTACGCCACCACCGACCGGCAGAAGGGCGCATTGAAATCCCTTGCCGCGGCCGAGGGCTATGAGAGCTTCGTGGTGCCCGATGACATAGGCGGGCGCTACAGCGTCCTCACGGCGGTGGGCCTGCTGCCCATTGCCGTAGCGGGCATTGATGTGGAGCAGCTCATGGCCGGCGCGGCGTCCATGATGGATGTCTGCGCCCAGGCGGATATGGCGCAGAATCCCGCCTGGCAGTATGCCGGCGCCCGGTATGAGCTGCAGCACCGGGGCATGGAGATCGAAGTCCTGGCCTGCTTTGATCCCTTCTTCCGCTTCATGGCGGAGTGGTGGAAGCAACTGTACGGCGAGTCCGAGGGCAAGGAGGGCAAGGGCCTGTTCCCGGCCAGTGTGGAGTATACCGCGGACCTGCACTCCATGGGTCAGTATCTCCAGGAGGGCCGCCGCAATCTGTTTGAGACCGTGGTGCGCTTTGCCCCCCGCCCCGGGGAGCTGACGGTGCCCTATGACGCGGAAAACGGCGACGGGCTGAACTTCCTGGCGGGCAAGACCATGAGCGACCTGAAGCAGCAGGCCATGGACGGCACGCTCCTGGCCCATGTGGAGGGGGGCGTTCCCAATATCCGCGTGTGCTGCGGCGAGCGCAATGCCTTCACCCTGGGGGAGCTGATCTATTTCTTCTGCTACGCCTGCGGCCTGTCCGGCTACCTGCTGGATGTGAATCCCTTTGACCAGCCCGGCGTGGAGGCATATAAGAAGAACATGTTTGCCCTCCTGGGCAAACCCGGCTATGAAGACCTGGGTGCCGCCCTGCGGGGGAAGCTGGAAAATCAATCGTGAAGAATTGATGAATTTTGCTTTCTCCATTGCCATTTGGAAATAAGTATGGTATATTAAATGCAAGTTAACCGCAAAAAGACAAAGGAGTGATTTCTTATGGTTAGACTGATTATGGGTGCAAACGGTGCCGGCAAGACAAAGCAGCTCATCGACCTGATCCACAGCGCCGTGGAGTCTGAGAACGGCAGCGTGGTCTGCATCGAGCCCGGTGCGGACATGACCTTTGACATTAAGTCCAGCGTTCGTCTGGTCAATGCCAAGGAGTATAGCTTGAATTCTTTTGAGTGCCTGCGCGGCTTCATCAGCGGCCTCTACGCCGGCAATTACGATATTTCCCATGTGTTCGTGGACAACCTGTCCAAGATCGCTGCCAGCAGCGACCTGGCAGAGGCGGAGAAGTTCCTCCACTGGCTGGATCGCTTCAGCGAGGAGAACTGCGTCAAGTTCACCGTCACCCTGAGCCTGGACGAGTCCATGGCCACCGAGGACATGCGCAGCTACCTGTAAAAGCTACCTGTAAAATATGTAAACAACGGGCATCGCGGCAAAGCCGCGATGCCCTTGCTTTTGACTTTTCTTTTCAGACCCGGTACACCAGCGCGTCGAAATCCCGCACGATCTCGTCCCGCTTCGTGTCCTGCACATAGACATTGTTCGTCTCGTCAAAGGCCAGGCGCATGGCGAAGTCCTTGGCCTCGTCGATGCTGTCTGTCTCAAAAAAGACCCGGTACTCCTCCGCGGTCTGGTTGATCTTTTTGTGCATAATATGAAAGCGCATAAAAGCCTCCCGGAAAATAGTGGTTTCATAAAAGCCCCGGCGGAAAAACCGGTGATTTTTCGCCGGAAAAATAGGGGTGTATTTTTCAGTATACCCCAAAAATTCAAGAAAAACAAGCCGCCCCGCCGCCAAATTTTCCACAAATTTTACCTCTGAAATTTGGCTCCCGGAAAAGGGGAAAACCCCTTTCCTCCGGCCCCTCGGGGATGTATAATTGCACTGTTATTTTGAAAATTGAGACGCGTAAAGAAGGGGTACTGCACATGAAGATCGGATTCGACAACGACAAATATTTGGCCCTGCAGGCCGAGCATATCAAGGAGCGCCGCAGCCAGTTCGGCGATAAGCTGTATCTGGAGTTCGGCGGCAAGCTTTTTGACGACTACCATGCCTCCCGGGTGCTGCCCGGCTTCCAGCCCGACAGCAAGATCCGCATGCTGGCCACCATGAAGGATGATGTGGAGATCGTCATCGCCATCTGTGCCGGGGACATTGAAAAGAGCAAGATGCGCGGCGACCTGGGCATCAGCTATGACGACGATGTCCTCCGCCTGACGGACGTGTTCCGGGGCCTGGGCTTTTATGTAGGCTCCGTGGTCATCACCCAGTATGCCGGCCAGCCCGCCGCCGATGCCTTCATCAAGCGCCTGACCGCCCTGGGCGTTAAGAGCTATAAGCACTATCCCATCGCCGGCTACCCCTCGGACGTGGCCCATATCGTCTCCGACGACGGCCTGGGCAAGAACGACTATATTGAGACCAGCCGTTCCATCGTGGTGGTCACGGCGCCCGGCCCCGGCAGCGGCAAAATGGCCACCTGCCTGAGCCAGCTCTATCATGAGAATAAGCGGGGCGTCCGGGCAGGATACGCCAAGTACGAGACCTTCCCCATCTGGAACCTGCCCCTGAAGCACCCGGTGAACCTGGCCTACGAGGCCGCCACCGCCGACCTCAACGATGTGAATATGATCGACCCCTTCCATCTGGAGGCCTACGGCAAGACCACCGTGAACTATAACCGGGATGTGGAGATCTTCCCCGTGCTCAACGCCATGTTTGAGAAGATCCAGGGCACATCCCCCTATAGATCCCCCACGGATATGGGCGTGAATATGGCGGGCTTCGCCATTGTGGACGATGCCGCCTGCCAGGCGGCCAGCCGCATGGAGATCCTCCGCCGCTACTATACGGGCCTGGTGGACCGTGTCAAGGGCAAGTGCGATGACAGCGTGGTCCGCAAGCTGGAGATCGTCATGCAGCAGGCGGGAGTCACCCCGGATATCTGCCCGGCGGTGAAGGCCGCCCTGGATAAGGCTGCCGAGACGGGCACGCCCTCCGCTGCTATGCTCCTGCCCGATGGCCGCATGGTCACCGGCAAGACCACCTCGCTCCTGGGCCCCTCCGCGGCCATGCTCCTCAATGCCGTCAAGCTCCTGGCGGGCATTGACAAGGACCTGGACCTGCTGCCCGCCTCCATCATCGCTCCCATCAGCGATATGAAGCTTCGGCACCTGGGCCACCATAATCCCCGCCTGCACTCGGACGAGGTGCTTATCGCCCTGTCCATTTCCGCCGTCACCAATCCGCTGGCGGAGCGGGTGCTGAAGAAGCTGGACGATCTCCGGGGCAGCGAGGCGCACTTCTCCGTCATCCTCTCCGAGGAGGATGAGAAGCTCTATAAGCGCCTGGGCATCCACGTCAGCTGCGAGCCGAAATACGAGGTCAAGAAGCTGTATCATAAGTAAATATAAGCACATCCGCCGGCCCGATAGGCCCGGCGGATGTGTTTTTTTGTCAGCATCCCTTGTATTTTCTCCTGGTGGCTAGCCCGCCCCGGATGTGCCGCTGGGCCTTGTTTTCCTCCAGAACCGCCTTTACCTGCAGGTAAAGGGAGCGGTTGAACAGGGGCAGCCGCTGGGAAATGTCCTTATGTACCGTGGACTTGCTGATGCCGAACTTCCGTGCGGCGTCCCGTACGGTCCCCCGGCTCTCTATGATGTAAACGGCCTCGTCGCAGGCCCGCTGTTCCATGTTTCCTTTCATCGGCAACACTCCCAAGACTGAATGATACATTTCATCCTATGCCAAACAGTGTACCGATATGAAAAAACAGCCCAAAAACGCAGGCAGGCGGGACATTGTCCCGCCTGCCTGCGTTGAAAAAAGAAAAAGAGAAAGAGAAATGAAAAAGATGAGACCGGCAAGGTATGCTGTTTCCCTTACCGTGGTTACAGTATGCCCGTCTTTCCTTAAAATACTCCTAAAAAAATGTAAATAAACTTTGAAGCCGCACCGTCGAGGTCGCCGCCTGCCGCGGCCTCTCCCCAATATGCGTAGGGGCGGGGTTCTACCCCGCCCGTTTCATATCCGCACAGATTTACCAACCCATGCGTAGGGGCGGACACCGCTGCCCGCCCCTGCGTCGTCTATCCAATTGCCCGTAGGGCGGGGTGCCCACATCCCGCCGCCATAGGCCCGCACAGCCTCTCTTGTAAAAGGCAATGTCACTGGTGTAGCAATCCGTAATACCCTTGTATCGCAACAGCTGTAAAGCCGCCGTCCCTTACTTCTTCCGCCACGCCGCCGGCACAAACAGCAGCAGCATCGGATAGATCTCCAGCCGCCCCAGCAGCATCCCGGCGCACAAAAACAGCTTGATGACCGGGGAGTACGGGGAGTAGTTTCCCAGCGGCCCCACCATGCCGAAGCCGGGGCCCACGTTGTTAAAGCAGGAGATGGAGGCGAACAGGTTCGTCTCCAGGTCGAAGGGGGAGAAGGACAGCGCCACCAGCAGCCCCGCAATGCACAGCATGTACAGGGCAAAATACACCACGATACTGTGTGCGGTCTGCTCGCTGAGCTGGTGCCCGTCCACCTTGATAACGTCCACCATCCGGGGCCGCAGGGTGTGGCGCAGCTCCCGCCGGATCATCTTGCACAAAATGGCCAGCCGGGACACCTTCAGACCGCCGGCGGTGCTGCCGGCGCAGCCGCCCACAAACATCAGCATCAGCAGCACCATCTTGCTCAGGGGGGACCACACGGTAAAGTCTGCGGTGATAAAGCCCGTGGTGCTCATGATGGAGGTCACCTGGAACGCCGCCTGCCGCAGTGAAACGGAGAAGGACTGGTACAGGGGCAGGATGTCGATGGTAATGGCCGCCACGGATACCAGGACGATGCCCACATACACCTTGAATTCCGTGTTGCGCAGGAACTCGCTCCCGCGTTTGAGCAGAAGCAGATAGTAGAGGTTGAAGTTCACGCCGAACAGGAACATGAACGCCGTCAGCACCCATTGGATGTAGGGGCTGAAGTTGGCGGCGCTGGCGTTGTACGCGCCGAAGCCGCCGGTGCCGGCGGTGCTCAGGGCGTGTACCACGCTGTCAAACAGGCTCATGCCGCCGCAGAGGAGGAACACGATCTCCAGCACAGTCAGCGCAATATACAGCAGATATAGGATCCTGGCTGTGTCCCTGGATTTGGGGGCCAGCTTGTCCACAGTGGGGCCGGGCATCTCCGCCTTGAGGATGTTGATGGACCGGTCCGGGGTCTTCAGCAGCATCACCACGAACACCAGGATGCCCATGCCGCCGATCCAGTGGGTGAAGCTCCGCCAGAAGAGCATTCCCCGGCTCAGGGCCTCCACATCGGGCAGAATGGTGGCGCCGGTGGTGGTAAAGCCGCTGACCGTCTCAAAAAATGCGTCCACATAGAGCGGGATCTCCCGGGAGAATACAAACGGCAGCGCGCCAATGGCGGAGAGCATGATCCAGGTCAGGGCCACGATCATGAACCCGTCCTTGATGGAGCTGCTGCCGTGCTCACCCCGGCACAGCTTCGTCAGCAGGAAACCCACGGCCAGGGCCACTAAAATGGTCAGGGCGAAGCTCAGAGCGCACTTTTCCCCATACAGCAGGGAAACCGCCATGGGCAGCACCAGCAGTGCCGCCTCCAGCAGCACCACCCGTCCCATGGTGAATAAAACCATCTTATAATTCATGGGGCTCCACGCCCTCCTTTCCCCTTTGCCTTGTCGGCACAGGCATTATACCACTGCGGCGGCCGTTCGTCCACAGAAAAAACTACTTCTTCGCCAGTTCCTTCAGATAAAGGATGGCCTCCCGGTAGCCGGCCAGCCCTTTTCCCTTGATGATCCTGCGGCAGGCCATGCCGGTATAGGAGACATGGCGGTAGGGCTCCCGCTTATCCGGGTCGGAGATGTGCACCTCCACGGCGGGGAGATCCACCGCCCGCAGGGCATCGGCTATGGCGATGCTGGTGTGGGAGTATCCGGCGGGATTGATGACGATGCCGCCGCAGTCGACCCGGGCCTTTTGAATTTCGTCAATGAGCACGCCTTCGTGGTTGGACTGCACGCAAACGCATTCCAGCCCCGCCTCCCGGCAGGTCTGCTCCGCCAGGGCCACCAGATCCTCGTAGGTCTCCCGGCCATATATCTCCGGCTCCCGCAGACCCAGCAGATTCATGTTCGGGCCGTTCAGCACCAAAATTTTCATTCTATGCACTCCTTCAGCCGCCGGAGGACATCCTCCGGGGCGCCGTTGTTCAAAATAGCCCCATCGCTGAAGCTTTCATATTGAGAGCACCTCTGCCGGTATAGCTCCGCCAGGTCGTTCCGGCGCAGCAGAGGCCGACCGGGGGCCTGGAGCCTCCCAATGTCCCGCTGCAGCCAGATGACCTTCCCGTTCTGCCGCAGCAGGTCCCGGTTCTCCGGCCTTGTCACGCAGCCGCCGCCGGTGGCCAGGATGCCGCCCCAGCGGCTGCCCAGGTCCCCCAGGACCTCCGTCTCCAGGGCCCGGAATTTTTCCTCGCCCCAGCGGTCGAAGATCTCCTCCACGGAGAGCCCCGTCCGCCGGACGATCTCCTCGTCGCAGTCCCAGACCGGCCGGCCTGTGGCCGTCCCCAGCAGCCGGGCCAGGGTGGTCTTCCCGCTGCCGGGCATGCCGATGAGAACCAGATTCTCCGTCTGCCGGCGCAAGGCGTTTTCTACCTGGGAAATTTTGGAAGCATCCATAGCCTTACCCAAAAACAGAGCGGCGGAGGCGGCGGCCTGGGCCGCCAGCATGCTCAGCCCCCCGGCGCAGGGAATGCCCAACCTTTCCGCCTGGAGCAGCAGGGCCGTCCGGGCGGGGTTGTAGATGAGATCCGCCACGAGGCAGAGATTGGAAAACATTTCCAGATCCACGGCGGCCTCCCCGTTGCGGGGATACATGCCCACCGGGGTGGCGTTTACTATGATTTGTGCGTCTTTATACTGGGATATGTGGCGGTATGTGCTATATAGTATCCCATTATTTTTTCCATACAAATCACCGGTTTTCTCCGTGCGGGAGAGAACGGTGACGGCGGCGCCCATCTGCCGCAAAACGGTGCATACGGTACCGCTGGCTCCGCCGGTGCCCAGCACCAGGGCCTGCTTCCCGGCCACGGGGACCCCGGTTTTTTTCAGCAGATACCGGAAGCCGAAGGCGTCGGTGTTGTCCCCGAAAATGCTGCCGTCCCGCCGCCGCAGAAGGGTGTTCACATTGCCGGTTTCCCGGGCCATGGGCGAGAGAGAATCGCAGAGGGCATAGGCCGTTTTTTTGTAGGGAATGGTCACGTTCAGCCCGTCCCAGGGGCCGTTTTTCAAGAAGTCCTCCACCTGGTCGGGGGCCTTTTCAAACAGGGTGTACGCATAGTCCCCCAGCAGGCTGTGCAGCAGCGGAGAATGGCTGTGCGCAAGGGTTTGCCCCAGTAATCCGCAGCGCATCACTCCACCTCGCCGGAGAGAATTTTCTCCTGGTAAGCGCGGCTCTGGGCCATGAGCAGGCGGTAAAGGTCCCGGGCGTTTTCGGCTAATTCCGGGGGCACGGAATTGGCCGCCTGGCGCAGCTTTTCCTCCTCCCGCCGGGGATCAAGAACCGGCAGGTGCGCCTCCTGCTTCACCCGGGCAATGGCTTCGGACAGGGCCATCCGCCGGGCAAAAAGGGCCAGCAGCGCCCGGTCGGTCTCGTCCATTTCCCGGCGCAGATCAGTCAGATCCATGTTCCGTCTCCTTTCTGTCAGCCAGCATGGCGTCATACACGGCGAAGGCCGCCGCCGCCTCCACGCAGGGCACCGCCCGGGGCACGATGCACGGGTCGTGCCGGCCGGAAATTTGCAGGGTCACCGGCTGCATTGTTTCCAGGTCCACGCTTTGCTGGGGCAAGGCGATGGAGGGGGTGGGCTTGATGGCCACACGGAAATCAATGCACAGTCCGGTGGAGATCCCTCCTAAAATGCCGCCGCAATGATTGGTTTTCGTAACGATTTTACCATTATCGTCCAAGGCAAAAGGGTCGTTGTTTTCGCTGCCCCGGAGCCGGGCGGCGGCAAAGCCGCTGCCGAACTCGATGCCTTTCACGGCGGGGATGGCGAACACGGCGGCGCTGAGCCGGGACTCCAGCCCGTCAAAAAGCGGGCCGCCTACCCCGGCGGGTACGCCTAAGATCCGGCACTCGATGACGCCGCCCAGGCTGTCGCCGGCGGCCTTTGCCTCCCAAATAGCCTGGGCCATGGCCTCGCCCCGGGCATCATCCACCACAGGGAAAGGCTTATCCGCCGTGGAGGAGAGCAGCTGGCCCCGGTCGTCCACAGGGCCGATGGAGCGGATGCGGGAGAGGACGGAAATGCCCTCCTGCGCCAGCAGCTGCAGGCAGATGCCCCCGGCTATGCACAGCGCCGCCGTCATCCGGCCGGAAAACGGGCCGCCGCCGGGTTCGATGCGGCCATACTTCACATAGGCGGCGTAGTCCGCATGGCCGGGCCGGGGCACGGCGGAAAGGTTTTTATAGTCGGCGGAGCGGACGTCGGTATTTTCGATGACGGCGGTGATGTCCTCCCCGGTGGTGACACCGCCGTTCAGGCCCGAGAGAAACCGGGGAATATCTGCCTCCCGCCGGGCTGTGGAGAGGGGGCTGCGGCCCGGGGCGCGGCGGTCCAAAAACGTCTGCAGCACCGCCGGGGACACGGCCTTTCCGGCAGGGATGCCCGCCAGGGTCATGCCGATGACCGGGCCGTGGGAGCGGCCGAACAGGGTCAGACGGAGGGCGTCTCCGATGGTGCTGGACATGGCGATTCTCCTTTCAAAGACTGAAAATCCGCCCAAAAGGTGGGATAGGACTTGCTCACGCAGTCGGCATCCCAGATCGTGACGGGTGCGTCTGCTGCCAAGGCCGCCAGGGCGGCGGACATGGCCAGACGGTGGTCGCCCATGGGGTCGACTGTGCCGCCCCACAGAGGGGATACGCCCCGTATGGCCAGGCCGTCCCCCGACAGGGAGATGCAGCCGCCCAAAGACACCAGCAGGGAGGCGATGCCGCGCAGGCGGTCGGACTCCTTATAGCGCAGGCGGCGGGCGTTTTGGATATGGCTCTCCCCCTCTGCCGTGGCGGCCAGGATGCACACAGGCGGGATGAGATCGGGAATGGGCCGGGCGTCGATATCCGCGGCCCGGAGCCGTCCCTTCCGGACGGTGACGCAGCCGGGGGTGAGGTCTACCTCTGCGCCCATCTGCCGCAGCAGAGAAATGATGGCGCTGTCACCCTGGCGGGTGGACAGGGACAGCCCTTCTACGGCGATCCCCGCCCGGCTCAGGGCCCCGGCGCAGAGGAAAAAGGCGGCAGAGGACCAATCCCCCTCCACGGTGAGTTCGGCGGGGAGCTGATAGCGCTGGCCGCCGGGGATCAGATAACGGTCGCCCACCCGGCGCAGAGAGATGCCCGCTGCGGCCAGGACCGACTCGGTCATGGCGATATAGGGGGCGGATTCCGGCGCCGAGGTGAGGGAGAGGGTGCTGTCCCCCGGCAGCAGGGGCAAGGTCAGCAGCAGGGCGGAAACGAACTGGGAGGAAACGTCCCCCGGGAGGACGTAGTCCCCGGACCGCAGCTGCCCTTGGCAATAGAGGTAGCAGTCATCCACCGCGGTGACCTCACCGTGGCAGGCCAGCTCCGATAAAAGGGGCTCTAAGGGGCGTTGGGGCAGGCGGCCCCCCCGATAGAACACGGTACTTATACCCAGGGCACCCACCAGGGGCAGGAGAAAGCGCAGGGTGGCGCCGCTCTCCCGGCAGGGCAGGAAATAGGGCTTCATCGGCGGGGCGGAGAGGGGCGTGACCTCATAGGTCTCCGGCGCGGTCTCCCGGATCCCGGCACCCAGGGCCCGCAGGCAGGCTATGGTGGCGCGGACATCCTCGCAGATGCCCCGGCAATGGATAGTGACCGGGGACTGACCCAGAGCGGCGGCAATGAAAAACCGATGGGCATAGGACTTGGAGGAGGGAACGGTGATCCGGCCTGTCCGGGGGCCGGGGAGAATGGTTTGGATCATGACAGACCTCCGTCCCGAAGCCAGGAAACAAAGTCCCGGGCCGGGATCGTCTCCACCCGGCAGCGACCCAGGGCCTCCGGCAGAATGATGGGCAGGGCATCCCCCCGGCGCTTCTTATCGGACAGGGCGGCCCGGGCGATGGCCTGGGCGGAATAGTCCGTATGGGTGGGGAGGCCATAGGCGGCCAAAAGCCGCTCCAGGGCGGAAAGGGTCTCCGGGGGGCAGATACCCCGATGGCAGGCGGCCCGGGTGAGGACGGCCATGCCGATGGCCACCGCCGGGCCGTGGGAGACGGCATAGCCGGAGCAGCTCTCAATGGCGTGGCCCACGGTGTGGCCGAAATTCAGGAGCCGGCGGCGGCCGGTATCCCGTTCGTCTGCCTGGACAAAGTCGCGTTTTATTTCCACGCAGGCGGCGATGACCGGCTCCGGCTGCCGGGAGACCGGCTCCGAGAGCAGGAGGGAATAGAGGGGCTCACCGGAGAGCATGGCGTATTTGACGATCTCGGCGCAGCCGTTTTGGTATTCCTGTGGGGGAAGCGAATGCAGCAGACCCGGGTCGCACAGCACCAGGGCGGGCTGGCAGAACGCGCCCACCTGGTTCTTGCCCCCGGGGAGGTCCACGGCGGTCTTGCCGCCCACAGAGGAATCCACCGCCGCCAGGAGGGTGGTGGGCACCTGCACATAGGGGATACCCCGCTGGTAGGTGGCGGCGGCAAAGCCAGCCAGGTCCCCTACCACGCCGCCACCCAGGGCGACGATCAGGTCGCTGCGGGTGAAGCCGGCGGACAGGAGGGTCTGCTGTAGGGCGGCATAGGTCAAAAGGGTCTTGGAGCGCTCCCCGTGGGGAAAGACAAAGCGCTGCGGGCGGAAGTCCGCGTCCCGGAGGGAACACTCCGCCGCCGGGCCATAGAGGGCGGACACCGTGTCGTCCGACACCACCATCACGGACCGGGGGGCGGCGAAAAGCTCCCGCAGCTGCGCCCCCAGGTCGGGCAGCAGGCCGCTGCCGATACGGACCTCATAGGGCCGGGAGGCGTGAATGGAAACGGTCCTCATAGCTCCGCGCTCCTGCGCACCGCCGCCACCTGGCGGCTCAAATGGGCAAACTGCTCCGGCAGCAAGGCCTGGCCCCCGTCGCACAGGGCGTGGAGAGGGTCGTTGTGGACCTCGATGAGCAGGCCGTCACACCCGCAGGCGGCGGCGGCCAGGGCCATGGGCGGCACCAGGGAGGCCCGGCCCACGGCATGGCTGGGGTCCACGATGACGGGCAGGTGGGTCAGCTCATGGAGCAGGGGGACGGCGGAGAGATCCAGGGTGCTGCGGGTGCCGCCGCTGAAGGTGCGGATGCCCCGCTCGCAGAGAATGACGTTCTCGTTGCCGCCGGAGAGAATATACTCGGCGCTGAGGAGCAGCTCCTGCACCGTGGCGGCGGGGCCGCGCTTGAGAAGCACCGGCTTACGGCAGCGGCCCAGGGCGCGCAGAAGGTCGTAATTCTGCATATTCCGGGCGCCTACCTGGAGGATATCCACGTCCGCGAACAGGGGCAGGTCGGCGGCGCTCATGATCTCGGAGACCACGGGCAGGCCCGTTTCCCGGCGGGCGGTGCGCAGCAGCGCCAGGCCCTCCTCCCCCAGGCCGGAGAAGTCATAGGGGGAGGTGCGGGGCTTATAGGCACCGCCCCGGAGGATCTGCGCCCCGGCGGACCGGACGCTGCGGGCGATGGAGAGAAGCTGCTCCTCCGACTCCACGGTGCAGGGGCCGGCCATGAGGCAGAAGTGCCCGCCGCCGATGGACACATCCCCCACCTGCACCACGGTATCCGCCGGGTGCCGGCGGCGGGAGGCCAGGGGGAGAGGATCCGCCAGGGGCAGGACGCTCTCCACCATGGGCAGAGACGAAAGAATACCGGCGTCCGCCCGGTCCGTCTGCCCCGAGAGCAGCAGGACGGGCTTGCCCTGGCAGAGCTGCCGGGCGGCGGTCAGGCCCAGGCCCGCCAGATAGGCGGTGAGTTGGGCTTCCTGCCGGGGTGAGGTATCTTTCTTCAGCACAAGGATCATGGTTTTCTTCCTCCAGGTTTGCAATAAAAAAACGCACAGGAAACACCTGTGCGGCAAGGTCGGACAGCGGTGGCCGGCCAAAAAAGTCGTTACAGGCCATGGCTGTATGTTCTTGATTTAGTATAAGTGATTTTATCACGGTTCAGAGAACGTGTCAACCTTTTCCGACCAAAAGAGAGGCCCTTCGCTCTTGCAATGGGGGAAAAAGTGTGCTATACTATACCATCCGGAGAAAGGAGGTCCTCCATGGAGAAAAAGGGCATTAAGATCGCCGCCCAGAACCGCAAGGCGTTCCATGACTATTTCGTGGAGGATCGCTATGAGGCCGGGGTGGAGCTGTTCGGCACGGAGGTCAAGAGCATCCGGGCCGGCACGCTGAATCTGAAGGATTCCTACTGCCAGGCCAAGGACGGAGAGGTGTTTGCCTACGGGGTGCATATCTCCCCCTATGACAAGGGCAACATCTTCAACAAGGATCCGGACCGGCCCAAGCGGCTGCTGCTGCACAAGCGGGAGATCCGCAAGCTGCACGACCTGCAGAAGCAGCAGGGCTACGCGCTGATCCCCCTGTCCGTGTATTTCAAGGACAGCCGGGTGAAGATCGAACTGGGCCTGTGCAAGGGCAAGAAAACCTACGACAAACGGGAAGCCGTGGCCAAGCGGGACGCCAAGCGCGAGATGGACCGGGCCATGCGCGAGAAAAACAGATAAAGGAGACGGAACATGGAAAACAATCCCATTGTGACCATTACCATGGAAGACGGCGGCAAGATCGTGGCGGAGCTGTACCCCGATGTGGCGCCCCAGAGCGTGTATAACTTCATCTCCCTCATTAAAAAGGGATTTTATAACGGGCTCATTTTCCACCGGTGCATTTACGGGTTCATGATCCAGGGCGGATGCCCCGATGGCACCGGCATGGGCGGCCCCGGCTACTGCATCAAGGGCGAGTTCAAGTCCAACGGCTTTAACAACGACCTGCGCCACTCCCGGGGCGTTCTGAGCATGGCCCGGGCCCAGGCACCGGACTCCGCCGGGAGCCAGTTCTTCATCATGCACAAGGACAGCCCCCATCTGGACGGGGAATACGCCGCCTTCGGCATGGTCATCGAGGGTATGGACGTGGTGGACGCCATTGCGTCGGCCCCCCGGAACATGATCACCAACAAGCCCAAGAAGCCCCAGGTGATGGCCTCCGTCACCGTGGACACCAAGGGCGTGGAGTATCCGGAGCCGGAGAAACTGCCGGATCCCTACGGGCGATAAAATTTTTGTATTCTGTCCGGGTGCCGGGAGATTTTCCCGGCACCCGGGGAAGAAATAGCCTTCCGATCTGCGGAAGCAGGCTGCAACCCCATTCTCGGAAAAACCTTTGGCTTTTCGAGAGTAAATATATGGGGGCGTACCGGTTTCGACGGGGGTGTGGAGGCAGGATAAGCGGGCGGTGGCGCCTGGCCACCATAAAACGGGCAATTAAAAATGAACTGACAACACTAATACTGTTGCCGTCGCAGCTTAAGCTGTGACCGTCTGAACCGGAGAGGCCACAGGCCGGGGAAGGCGTCGTTTATGTGGCGTCCGTGCGGCGGGTAAGAGTTGCCCCGCCCACGCATCATGACTCTACTGAATCGCCGCGTCT
>CAMBKF010000004.1 GCA_945868085.1 uncultured Oscillibacter sp. | reverse complement strand
CATCCTTGGTAAGGATGAGGTCGGCGGTTCGAATCCGCCCAGCAGCTCCAAAAAGTCCTGTTTTCTATCGAAAATAGGACTTTTTCTTTGCTTTTTGACCAATTTAATCTGTGGGTCAGGGTGTGGGTCAACTTTGACCCACACCCTGACCCACACGCGGAAATATGCGGAAAGAGCGAAAGAGCACCGGAGAGGAAGTTCGGTTGCCTCTCCGGTGTTTTTATCATTTTCGGCGTTTACATCACCTGTGCCATGAAGCTACCCATGGTCTGGGCGGCTTCGTCCTGCTTCTGGCGGGTGGCGTGGGTGTAGGTGCGGAGTGTGAATCCGGCATCGTAGTGGCCCGGCATGCTTTATTTGCGGACTTGTCATGTAACGAAAAGTTCCTTGGTTCAAAATTTGAACCAGGGAACTTTTTCGTTGAAAGCATTACGAGGGCATTGTCTCTTCCAGCAATTGTGTCTCTTCCAGCAATTGATAGATATGGTGCAGCCGGCAGAACATGACCATCTGGGCATCGAAGCTCAACGCGTCATTGATTCCCCATGCTTTGCGTATCTTTTGCAATCGGTAGCGTATGGTGTTGCCGTGTTGATAGGACAGCTTCGAGGTGAGCGCTACATCTCCGCAGCATCTGGTATAGGTGACCATGGTGGAGATCAACACCCCCAAATTATCTCCGGCGTCAGAAAGCTTTTCCAAAAGCTTTTGATAGTACTGTTTGCTCCAACTACAGGAACAAGCGGGGCAGAGAAGCTGATCCATACCCGTTTCGGAAAAATCCAGAGAAGATATTTCGTCGATCGTGCACGTGATATTGGCGAAGAACGCCTTTTTCATGGATCGTGCAAGGTCGGCCAGTGTTCCCGGTTCTGTGCAGAAGCCGATGCGGTAGTCGCTGCCAAAATCCGGGAAAAAGCTCTTGACGAATTTCAAAGGGAAGTCGTGCTCAAACGCAGTTATGTCCGTTGTGGTACAGATATGAAAGGCGCCCTGCCGGTAAGGAAGAATAGAATATTTCAGCGGCGGCAGGGAATCTTTACCGGAGCTCTGCTGCCAAGCCTGTGCGCCTCGCGTTTCAAAATTCCCGTAAGTATCAAAGCGCAGCGGTTTTCTTACAGGTGTGGCAGATGTCAGATCACTGACAGAGATATAGGCGCAGAACAGGAGCTGCTTCTCAAAAAACGGGTTCAGCTTGCGGGCGTACTCCTCACATTGTTCGGGTGCAGGAGCAGGATCGGTCAGAAGGCTTTTCACGATCCGCTCCTGCATGGCGGAGTCTTCTTTTAGAAGCGCCGTTTTTATGTGGAAAATAATATTGTCAATAAATGTGTCACTGAAAAACAGGATCGGCACATTCCATGTGTTTGAAAACTCCTTTAGCTGCGCGGAAATCTCTTTATAATAGATATCCTTAATGGCGATGGCGGATACCTGATGGCGAATTAGTGTCCGGAGACACATTTCCGCACGGCTGGGATCGTCCTTCATCGCCGTCAATGTGGTGATAATAAACTCGCCTTTTTCAAAGTTTCTTTCAATATCCGCGCCGGACTCCCACTCGAAAAAGCCTACCTGCGTGACAGGCGTATTGATGCCGTTGAAGCCTGACACGATCCGAAAGTTGGAGAATAACGGGGCCGATAGTATATCCCGCAGCAAAACCACAAGCGATCCCTCCGTTTCTAATTATATTGTTTTTATTATATCCACTTTCAGACTTTAGCGCAATATTTTCAGGCATAAGAATTTACAAAGGCAGGCAGAGTTGTAAAAACTACAATTTGGGAACGACCTTTTTGGATTTCGTGTCATTGAAGATATTGAGCATAGAGTGATACACTTAAGGTACAAAGGCAAAAGCAAATAATTTGTGCATAGAAAGGTGGACAATATCATGAAAAACGGTTTCAAGTACGACGTAGACGCGATCCGCGCACAGTTCCCGGCCTGCAAGCTGGAGATCGCCGGCGCACCCATTGCTTATCTGGATGGCCCCGGCGGTACGCAGATCCCCCAGCTGGTGCTGGACGCCATGGTGGGCTATATGGTCAACGACAACGCCAATGAGGACGGCAACTTCCGTGCCAGCACCATGGCCCGCTATACCGAGGAAACGGCCCGCGCCGCCGTAGCGGACTTCCTGGGCTGCGAGGTGCAGGAGGTAGGCTTCAGCATGGCCTCCACGCAGAACAGCTACAATCTGGCCTTGAACCTGTCCAAGACCTTTAAGCCCGGCGACGAGCTGATCATCACCGAGATCGACCACCGCTGCAACAGCGCTCCCTGGATGTCCCTGAAGCGCCTGGGCTGCGTGGTCAAGACCGTGCGGCTGGATCCTGTCACCCAGCAGCTGGACTTTGAGGACTTCAAGTCCAAGCTGTCCGACAAGACGAAGGTCGTTGCCGTGAACTGGGCCTCCAACGCCCTGGGGACCATCACCGACGTGAAGAAGTTCATCGATCTGGCGCACGAGCACGGCGCGTTTACTGTGGTGGACGCCGTTCACTACTCCGCCCACCGTCCCGTGGATGTGAAGGCCATCGGCACCGACGCTCTGCTGTGCAGCCCCTACAAGTGGTTTGGCCCTCACAGCGGCGTCATCTATCTGAAGAAGGAATACATCGCCTCTCTGGATTTCAACAACACCATGTGTGACGATATCGCCGAGGGCGGGCGCCGCTTCCACATGGGTACGCCTCAGTACGAGACGCTGGCAGGCATCACCGCCGCCGTGAATTTCATCGCCGCCGAGGGCGAAAAGTACGCTGAGTACTTCGAGGATGAGCTGAAGGGCCTGACCGGTCGCCGCAGAAACATCGTGGCCGGTGTGCTGGCCATGGACACCCACGAGATGGAGCTGGCCAAGAAGCTGCGTATGGGCCTGCGGGCTATCCCCGGTGTGACGGTCTACGGCCCCGCTGAGGGTCAGCCCCGCACCCCCACCGTTTCCTTTACCATGGAGGGCTACGCACCCGAACAGGTCACGGAGGTGTTTGGCAGCAAGGGCATCAACTCCTGGCATGGCGACTTCTACGCCGTGGAAGCCGTGGCTGCGCTGGGCCTTGCTGAGAGCGGCGGCCTGATCCGTCTGGGCATGGCTCCCTACTGCACCGAGAGCGACATCGACCGTGTGCTGAACACCGTGGCCGAGCTGGCCCGCAACCGCTGAGCGGAAATCCAACCAATCGTATCATAACAAGTGAGGCAGGGACGATGCCTGTCCCTGCCTCGTTCCATAGGAGGATATGAATATGCTGCAATATACGTTTTCACTCCCCACCACCATTCGTTTCGGTGTGGGCGCTGTCAAGGAAGCCGGTGTGTGCGCCAAATCTCTGGGCGCTACTCATGTGATGATCGTGGCCGATCAGGGTGTCATCCGTGCCGGTCTGACCCGTGATGTAGAGACCAGTCTGCGAGACGCCGACATTCCCTATACTTATTACGATAAGATCGTTCCCAACCCCAGAGATTATCACTGTGTCGAGGGCTATGAGACCGCCAGGGCCGCAGGCATCGATTGCTTGGTGGCAGTAGGCGGCGGCAGCTCCATGGACACCGCCAAGGCTATCGGCACGCTGCTGACCCACGGCGGCAAGGTGCAGGATTGGTGCGGCGCGGACAAGCTGCTGCGTCCCATCACACCGCTGATCGCTATTCCCACCACCGCCGGCACCGGCAGTGAGGTAACGCCTTTCGCCGTGGTGACAGATTCCGAGACCCATGTGAAGCTGAACATCTTCGACGCCAAGGCCGCGCCGAAAATAGCGCTGGTTGACCCCACCATGCTGATGGGTCTGCCGCCCCACATCATGGCCGCCACCGGTATCGACGCCATGACCCACGCGGTGGAAGCCTACACCTGCAAGCTGGCCGTTCCCCACACGGACGCCTATGCGCTTTACGCCATCAAGCTTATCTCCAAGAATCTCCGCAATGCGGTGAATAACCGTTCTCTGGACGCCTGCACCGGCATGATGCTGGGCAGCACTATCGCCGGTATCGCCTTCGGCTACTCTGATGTGGCCGCCGTTCACTGCATGGCAGAAGCCCTGGGTGGCCGTTACGACCTGCCCCACGGCGTGGCCAACGCTATCCTGCTGCCCACTGTGACCGCCTACAATCTGCCCGCCAACACCAAGAAATACGCCGATGTGGCCGAGGCTATGGGACTTGATGTCACCGGCAAGACTGCGGAAGAAGCCGCTGCCGCCTGTGTGGACGGTCTGCGCCAGCTGTGCACCGATGTGGGCATCAAGCCTATGCGCGAGCATCCGGAGATCAAGCCGGAGGACTTCCACGCCCTGTCTGTGGCGGCTATGGCCAATGTCTCCACCCCCAGCAATCCCCGCGAAATGACCGTGGAGGCGTTTGAAGAACTGTTCCAAAAAGCCTATGCTGGAGAGTAAGCTGCAAAAAGTCCTAAAGCCCCGGCACCTGTGGGCGCTGGCGGTAGGGGCGGTCTGCTCCGGCAACTACTACGGCTTCAGCTATGGCTTTGAGACCGGCGGCCCCGGCTCCTTCCTGCTGGCGTTTCTGCCGGTAACGGCGATGTATGTCTGCTTCATGGCCTGTTATATGGAGTTAGCGATCAGCAGCCCCAGCGCAGGTGGTGCGTCTGAGTACGCCCGCCGCTCCATGGGTGGCTTTGCGGGATTTATTGCGGGCTTTTCCGTGCTGGTGGCGTACATTGTCGCGCCCTGCGCGGTGGCGATCACCACCGGCCAACTGCTGCATTACCTCGTCCCGACGATCCCCGCCATGACCGCCACTGTGGTGTTCTTCTGCCTGTTTGTGGCGCTGAATCTGCTGGGCGCGAAATCATCCTCCCGGTTTGAACTGATCGCCACCATTGCGGCACTGGCGGGACTGGTGCTGTTTGCGGTGGTAGCGCTGCCGCACTTTCAGCCGGAGCGCTTGATGCTGGACGAACCGCCTGCGGCGGGATTATCCGGCGTGGCCGCAGCCGTTCCCTTTGCCATGTGGTTCTACTTCGCGGTAGATGGCCCCATTATGCAGTCTGAGGAGATGGAAGACCCCAAAACCGGCATCCTGCGGGGCTATGTTCCCGCGCTGGTTACGCTGTTTATCACGGCGCTCATAGACCTGCTGCTGCCCGCAGGCATTGCCGACTACCACGAGATCGCCAAAGTGGACTATCCGCTGGCCCGCTCTCTTGAGTTGGCGCTGGGTGAAGGCTCTGTTCTTCCGAAGGTAATTGCCGCGATTGCGCTCTTTGCCATGGTCGCGTCCTTCTCTTCTATCGTGATGGCGTTCTCCCGTCAGGCGTATGCCATGGGACGCGTGGGCTATCTGCCGAAGCTGTTCGCGCGGCTGAACTGTCATGGTGCACCGACCTTTGGACTGCTGATCCCGTCAGCGCTGGCGCTTTGCCTGTGCCTGACCGGAAAAACTGCGCTAATGGTGACGATCTCCGTGTTTGCGGCGCTCATCATGTATGCGCTGGTCATCCTGTCCAATATCCGCCTGTACCGGCAGGAGCCGACATTGGAGCGCCCCTTTGAGATACCGCATCCTGTGGTGCCGGGTATCGCCATGGTGCTTGTGGTACTGCTGTTCATCTGCGTATTGGTCGCGAACCTGTCCGCTCTGAAATGGGTGGTCGTGGTCTATGCCGCAGCATCTGGGTACTACCTCTGCTTTGGAAGAGGAAAGACTGCAAAGATGCCGCACGATTGACATTGCTCTCTTCTTACTGATTCTTTGCCAAAAAGCCGTCCGTCTCATTGAGACAGGCGGCTTCCTGGCATTTTTCTGTAGAAAGAAAATGTAAATATTTTGTTGGAGAAGAAGTCAGTACATAGCTGCGCGTCTGACAGAGACAACACTTTTTCTTTGTTTACTGTAGCGCAAAATATGAGCAGCGTAAAAACTTGTGAACTGCCTGCATTTATGGTACACTTATTATCAAAGGAAAGTCTCTGTGAAGGAATTGCATCGTATTTTGGTCAAAGTTGTGGATACATATGAGTTGCAAGAGTTTGATGCTGTTTCCAAGGTGTTCTTTTATTGTTTCCAGCAGTGCAAAACATAACGATTCTCACACCATCGCAAGCTGACCCACACCGACGATGCCGGTGGCTCTGACCCACACCGTGACCCACACGGGGAAATGCTCGGAAAGGGCAAAAGATGAGCGGACGGAAAAGCCGTTATTCTGAAAAGCCTTTTCTTTGTTTCGCCGCGTTCTTGTATTTTGCGGCAGGATATGCTACAGTACCTGCCGTTGATTCTTTCTGCCTCTTACGAGGCTGTGCGAGGTATTTATGAAGCTGTTACGATGGTGTAAGGCCAACGCCATGCCGGTGATTGCGGTGCTGGCTGCGGCGGTGACGGCGGTGTTCGTGCCGCCTGACGCGGCCTATCTTGGCTACTACGATGTGAAAACGCTATCCTGCCTGCTATGCGTGCTGGCGGTGGTGGGTGCGCTGCGCCGCGTGGGACTGTTTCCTCTGCTGGCGCAGAGGCTGGTGCAGGTGTTCCACACCACCCGCGGCGCGGTGACGGCGCTGGTAGGTATCACGCTGGTGGGCTCCATGCTGCTGACCAACGACACGGCACTGCTGACGTTCCTGCCCCTCAGCTGGTTTGTGCTGGAGCGCACCGGCCAGACGAAATGGACGGCGCTGACGTTCATTCTGCAGAACTGCGCCGCCAACCTGGGCGGTATGCTGACGCCCTTCGGCAATCCCCAGAACCTGTATCTGTTCAACCACTACAACATCCCTAACGGGGAATTCCTGTCCATTATGCTGCCGCCGTTCCTGCTGTCCACGGCGCTGATCCTGCTGTGCTGTCTGTTTCTGCCCCGTGAAGGGCTGACTGTCCCCCAGCAGGAGACACTGCCGGACAAGCGTCGTACTGCGGTATACGGCGTACTGTTCTGCGTGGCGGTGGCTATGGTGCTGCGGGGAATCCCCTACTGGCTGGGACTGCTCGTTGTCGTGATGGCTCTGCTGGTGCTGGATCGCCGTGCGCTGCTGGGCGTGGACTGGGGACTGCTGGTGACGTTTGCGGCGTTTTTCACCTTTTCGGGCAACATGGCGCGGATTGAGCCGGTGCGTGAGCTGTTCCGGAAGCTGCTCACCCACGGGGCCATGCCGGTGGCGGCACTGACCAGTCAGGTCATCAGCAACGTACCGGCAGCCATCCTGCTGAGCCGGTTCACCGACGACTATCGAGGACTGCTGGTGGGCGTGAATATCGGCGGCGCGGGGACGCTGGTGGCGTCACTGGCCAGTCTGATCACTTTCCGGGAATACACAAAGCACGTCAAGGGGCAGACGGGGCGGTTCATGGTGCTGTTCTCCGCCATCAGCTTCGGTTTTCTAGGCGTCCTGTTGGTAGCCATGACACTCTGGATGCGGTGAAATGAGTAAACTAGAGCTCCTGCCCCATGGGCAGGAGCTCTAGTTTGTTATTGTGGTGCAGTTTGATCAGCTCACATCACCTGTTCCATGAAGCTACCCATGGTCTGGGCGGCCTCGTCCTGCTTCTGGCGGGTGGCGTGGGTGTAGGTACGGAGAGTGAACCCCGCATCGTAGCGCCCCAGCATACTGCTGACGGTTTTTACATCCACACCGTTTTGCAGTGCCAGCGTTGCGAAGGTATGTCTGAGGTCGTGAAAGCGTATGTGCGGCAGTCCAGCGTCTTTCAGAATTTTCTTATGCAGGTTCACAATGGAATCGGGGTAATACATCTCCCCTGTGACGGGCGATGGGAACATATATGGGTTGTCGGGATGCTTCTTGTGTTCGGCAACCAGCAGGTCAACAGCCTCCTGTGGAATACTGACCTTTCTGACCGATGTCTCCGTTTTGGGGCGCGAGAGTGTCAACTCCCCATTGGGGTTCTTGACGTACTGCTTGCTGACGGAGATGGTTTTGTCCGTGATGTCGAGGTCACTCCACAGGAGGGCGGTCAGTTCACCCTTGCGCAGTCCGCTGACCAGTTCCAGATAAAACATGGGCAGCAGTCCCCGTTTCTCTGCGGCGTCAAGGTAAGTTTTGATGTGTTCCGGTTGGAGGATCTGCATTTCAAATTTCTGCACCTTCGGTGCGATGCAGTCCCCGGTGGGATTGCAGAGGATCAAGCGCTCTTTTACGGCACGGTTCAATGCGTTGTGGAGCATCAAGTGCAGGCTGCGGACGGTGGTGCTGCTGAGACCCGGATTGCCGTGCCCGCTTTTGCGGTTGGTGCGACCGCTCTCCATCAGCTCCTTGTAGAGCTTTTGCAGGTCGTGGGCAGTCAGCTTTGTGAGCTTAATGCTGCCGATGCGGGGAATGGCGTACTGCTCAATCATCAGGCGGTAGCGGTCAGCCGTGGCCACCCGCACATTGGGCTTGGCGTAGATGTCGTACCAGCTCCGCAGCCATGTGGCCACGGTATACTCATCTGCGCGGCTGACATCGACGCCCTTGCTGGCCTCCATGGCGGCGGCCAGCTTCGCCTTGCACTCCGCCTGGGTCTTGCCCAGGACATTTTTGATGATGCGCTTGCCGGTTTCGGGGTTGTAGCCAGCGGTGTAGCGGCCCTCCCACCGGCCGTCTTTGCGCTTGCGGATGTTGCCCTCGCCGTTGGCGCGTTTCTTGGCCATTGAATCAGCTCCTTTGCTTTTTATTAGCAAACATACATACCACAAAGCTGCCCAAATAGCTACTACTTTTTTGAAAGGCTCTTTTATTGTCTACAGCAGCGCAGAATATGGACTGTTATAACCCTCTCATGTTGTGGCTCTGCTCATCCTCATGGTCATTCCACTTGTGTCCCAGGGCCATCTTCTTTTCCCGCAGGCGCTGCAGGCGCTTGTGGTCAATCTGAACGCCTGTGGGCGCTGCAGGACGCGGTGCGTTGTCTCTGAAGATATTGCCCATGTGGTGCAGCAGCCGCGTGGCGGACAGCAGAATGTTGGGCGGCGGCAAATCCTCCTGCCGCTCCATGCGGTCAAGGAAATATCCGGCGTAGGCGTGGCTGTTCCGCTCCGCCACGGAAAACCAATATTGTGCGGCGTCCTTATCTTTTGGAACGCCCTCACCCATGAGGTATAGCTTTCCCAACAGATACTGCGCGTAGGGGTTGGCTTGCTTTGCTGCCTGTCTCAAGTACGCTGCTGAGCGTGTGGTGTCCTTTGAAATATTTTCTCCGGTAAGATACTCCTTGCCTAAACGGTAGGCGGCGTACTCGTGCCCGCTGTCCGCCGCCTGTTGCAGCCAGAAGAGACCTTTCGCGGAATTGTGTATATCAGGATTGTCCGAGAGGTACAGCTTCCCCAAGGCATACTGCGCGTCAGGCAATTCTTGTGCCGACCCGTCCAGCCAGTGTTTTGCCTGCTCTGCATCTGGCACCAGCAATCCACCATCACGGAACAGCAGTCCCATAAGGTATTGGGCGTGGGGGTCGCCTTGACAGGCGATTTGCTCCAGCTCCGCAGCAGCATGGTCCCGTTCCTCCAGTGGTATGTTTTCGTCAGCAATGATTTTCCGCAGCTCCCAGCAGTCATAAGACATACTGCGGTCATCCACCGGCTCGTCCTCCTGCGCCAAGGCTGCGTCCTCGAAGGACATACGGCCCTGGCGAATATGCTCTGCCTCACGGATGACCGCATTCTTGATTTGCCGAAACTCCTTTTGCTGTGACAGCGGCGGACGCTGCCGCTGCTGTTCCGAGTAGTAATCATTGAGCTGACATTGCAGCTCCCACCACTTTTGATAGCACTTGTTGACCGTGGGCAGCTTCGCCATGGCATCCACCGTATCATCCGTCAACTGCTTCAGTGACTTTGGCAGGTAGCCATACACTTTCTTCCCCTGCACGTCATCCAGCTTCTGTGACAGCTCCCAGAGCTTTTGCTCCGCAGTCGGGCAGATGCAGAGACCATCCCGCATACGCTGCGCCAACTCTAACATAGCCTGCCGAGTCTGATGTACCAACTCGTCACGGGAGACACTTTTCTCCTCGTAGAGATGCAGCAGTTCTTGCTGAAAGATTTCGTTGGTCAGCACTGATTTGATTTCTTTGATACCATTCCTATCCAAGTACGCTTGCCCTGGCTTCGCCGACCACGCCATCATGTGGACATGGGGATGATTGCCCTCATTATGGAAGGCCGCGTACCAGCGGAAGTCCCTCGGGTCAATGTTCATAGCGGCGGCGATGTCGTTGCGGTGCGCCCGCAGAAGCGTCCGCCATGCTGCCGCATGGTCATAGCCAAGCCGCATGGCATCTTCCCGCTTTAGGGATATAATGTGCGTCCACACATTGCCGGTGTAATGGCTCAGTTCGTCCATGGCCGTGTCCAGCGACACATGATCCGCGTCACCAAACAAGCCGTGACTGCCCAGCCGCTCGGCTCTGGGACGGGTGGCGATGTACTTAGCGTAGCCTTCGGTAGACTGCACGCGGCTCCAGTTCTGCTCCAGCGTCAGCGTGATGAAAGACGATGCGTTGGCTTTGGTGGGGGCGTTTGTGTAGTCATTGTACTCCAGAAGTTCTTTCGTGTTGGGGAAATCTTTCACCAGCTTTTGAATGAGCTGCTCCTGCTTGCGTGTAGGCGGACGGTCATCCGGCACGATCTCTACCCGCTCACGGGTGGCAATGTAGTTCAGATACCCGCTTGCATTCTGCCCGCCGCCACACTTGATATAGGGGCTCTTGACGATCAGCCTTGCCATTCCGCGTTCTCCAACTCACGGAGCTTTTGCTCCATGCGCAGACGACCATTGGTGTGCTTGACCGCCGCGACGCTCTTGGCACGCTCCTGACGCAGCACGGACTCGTCCACATTGACACTTTGCAGCAGAATGGAGATTGCCATGTCCATCTCAACCGTCTGCTTGTAGAGGATGGACGCCATGCGATCCTCCAGCAGCTTCAGCCGCCCGTCGATGGCGGTCTGTATCGCCACCGGCAGCGTGGTGCTGTTCTCCGCCGCCAGCGCATCCGCGTAGTAGTTCACGGCCTTTTCCACGAACTCATTCCTACTGCGGCAGTGGTCGGCCTTGTACCAGTGCTCTAACTTTTCCGCCGTTTCCGGCTTCATCCGGAAATTCAATCTATCTTTGTTTTCACTCATAATTCCTCCAAATCGTCATAAGGCACGCCGAAAATCCTGCAAAGCCTGTTACCATGGGAACTATGACGCCAACCTTAGCACTGCCGGTCAGACAATCGACAAAAGTGCGCTGAAAGCAGCCCTTGACAGCGTTCCCACCACGGGCTATTATACCGAAAATGATTGCTGGAATGGAAAAGCAACCAGCGAAACGGGCTTCTGGAATGAACTATCTACCATTGTAAAGAAAGCGCAGGCTGTCTATGATAATGAAGATGTGACACAGACAAAGGTTGACGAGGCATTGGCCGAATTCAATGCTGCATATCCTGCCGCTATCGCCAACCTGATCCCCACCAGCCGGGTCAACGCCACGGCGCTGTATGAGGCGTTGAACACCGACTGGCGGTGGAATCTTAGCAACAGCTTAGAAGAGGGCTGGCCTGAAAACACGCTTTGGGAAAAGCCCAGCGCCGATAACTGCACCTCCCTGTCCTGGCAGCCCTACGCCAAGGCGGTAAAGGATGGTCAGGCGCTGCTGGACAAGCTGTATGAAAACGGCAAACCCACCACGGCCAACATTGCCGCCGACCAGCAGGAGAACGTGGACAAGCTGGCCGCGGCGACGGATGCCCACAAGCTGGTGAACAAAGAAGCCTATGCCGCCGCCTATAACAAGTACATGGCGGCCAAGCCGGAGGCCGAAGCCCTGCTGCAGCAGTACGACCCCGCCAAGCTGAAGGAGAGCGACTATACGGCGGACAGCTGGACGGCCTATACCGACGCCTACGCCGTCCTAAAGACTGACATGGCTTACCGCATCGTGGGCGGCACCACCGAGGACTACGCTGTGCTGACTAGCTTCAGCCAGCACATGACGGCGCTGAAAAACGCCTATCGCCAGCTGACCAGCGGCACGGACGTGACGGTTTCCTTTACCTACATCAACAACTTCTCCGCCCTGTATCCCGGCTTCGGCGGCACGAGCCTGTATACCAACAGCAGCCTGACGCTGGCAGCGGGCAGCGCAAACCTGCTGGGCGCGTATAACGCGGCCAATATCACGCTGGACGCCCACGACGATACCAGTCTGCCTGGTTACAGTTACGCCAATACCGGCGATACCAACCCGCGGTTTATGGTGTACGTCAACGGCAGCTGCGCGGGGCTGTATTACTGGTCTTCCCGTGAGAGTCAGAGCGCCGATAACGGCTGGCGCAACGTGCAGTTGCACAACGGCGACAGCGTGAAAATGGTGCGTGTCGCCCAGCCCCTGTTTAACAAGGAGGATTCCAGCGGACTTGACAGCTCGGCATGGAACCTGCTGAACGCCAGCGAGGAGCACTATCAAAGCAGCGTGGCTCTGATCGACATGACCGCTCCCGGCAGCGCCAAGGTGGGCGACAAGGCGAAGTTCTCCGCCACCGTGACGGGGGCTAACACCACCAACCTGGGCAGCGGCAAGAGCGCCGCAGGCATCACCCTGTTCATCAGCGACCCGTCCGAGACGGAGGCCCTGTCCCAGCCCACCCATAAGACCACCGCCGTTACCGGCGCGGACGGCAGTCTGCAATACGTGTTCACCAAGCCCGGCTGGTACACCGTGGCCATGTTCAACGTGACGCCGGATGACTACACCCGCGTGGATATCTACGGCAGCACCACCATCGGCGAGTATTACTCCCTGTACGGCGGCGACTACGCCCTGATCCACGTGACCGAGGCGGACAATCCCGCCGCGCTGCTGAAGCAGTACCGCGCCGAAAAGGCCGCCGAGGCCAAGGCGTATTTCGACAGCTTCCACTACTATGACTTCACGGCGGAGGGCTACGCCGCGCTCAAGGCTCAGTACGAGACCCTGACGGCCAATTTGCTGAAGGCCACCGACCTGACGGCCCTGATGGAGACCTATGACGCGGACTTCACCCTCTTGAAGGAGCTGGGCAAGGCGGCCATCGACCACGCGGCGGTCATCGCCGGGCTGCGGCAGAACCTGTCCTATCTGCCCGACGACCTGAACGACCTGAACGCCAACTATAAGACGCTGGTGGAGGACATTCAGACGGTGTACGGCGGGCTGAACAGCTATCAGAAGAAGCTGCTGTCCGCCAACGAGACCAAGCGCCTGGCCGCGGTGGCGGAGATCGATGCCGACAGCTTAAAGACCCCGGCAAAGGTGACGCTGGAGGTCGACGTTGACGAAAACCAGTTGCCCAAAAAGGACGGCGGCGGCAACCCTTATTACGGATATCCCAATATCAAATGGGTGGTGACGCCCAATGTGGACGGCACTGTTCCCAACCCCGTGTGGGCGAAGCTTACCGGCAGTATGCCCGGCAGCGCCAAGGCGGGCGACCACGCGTTCATCCGCTATTATCTGGACACCACAGACGAGAAATACTGGCCCGTGTGGTCGGTGGACGGCGGCACGACGTGGAACCTGATGGAGCCGCAGACACTGGTCACGCCCGACGACATGAAGACGGCGTATGACGGCTACTATCTAGCGGAGTATGTTATCCCCGGTGATGTGGTCGATGGCAGCACCATCACGTTCAAGGTGAAGATGGTCTCCAAGACGGAGTATCAGGCCATGACCGCCGACAGCGAGGAGACTGTGGCCGCCGCCAGGACTGCTGCTCTCTCCCGCCTGCAAACGCTGTATAACAGCCTGGGCGACAAGGCGAAGGCCGCCTATGACGAGGGCGTGAAGAACATCAACGCCGCCGCCTCTGTCACTGCGGTGGAGAGCGCCTATCAGTCCGCTGTGGTGGCGATGAAGAAAGCCGCCGCCAACTACGGCAAGGTGCAGGTCATTGTGGAGAACACCACCTATTCCAAGAAGGCCGGAGCACCTTGGGACGGCACGCTGGTGGATACATGGGTCGATCTGTCCGCCGACAGCACCATGATGTCCTGTGTGGTCGCTGCGCTGAAAACCAAGAACGCCACGGTGGTGGGCGCAGAGAGCAACTACATCTCCTCCATCAACGGCCTCGGCGAGTTCGACGGCAACAAGAGCGCCGGCTGGATGGGCACGCTGAACGATTGGTTCGTCAACGAGGGCTTCGGTGCGTTCACGGTGAAGAACGGCAAGCTGACAAGCGGCGATGTGATCCGTATCATGTTCACGTCCAGCGGCTACGGTGCGGACTTGGGCGGCACCTGGGGCAATTCCGACACCACCGTTAAGGCCCTGACCGTGGACGGGGCGATGCTGACCCCGAACTTTACCCCCGGCGAGGCTGGTGGACAGTATGATTACACCTTGATCATCAACGGAGAGTCTGCATCCGTCAAGTTGACGCCCACCGCCAGCAACAAGAACTTCCAGGTCAAGACGTTTTTGAATGAGAAGGTCACGGACAGATCTGAGGGCAGCAGCTTCTTCAAGCGCACGGAGACGATCCCCGTCAAGGTGGGCGACACCATCTATTTGGGCTGCGGCGCGAAGAACTGGCTGACTATGAACAATCAGGCAGGCAACAAGCAGAACAACGACGGCACGTGGTATGTCCTGCATGTCGTCAGCGCCGACACCGGTGCGGACTATGTCGTTGGGCTCATCGACGACCTGCCTGCCGCCGTGAAGTACGAGAACTATTCCGCCGCCGAGAACGCCGTTTCCGCCGCCCGGGCTGCCTACGGCATCCTCAGCAAGGCCGAGCAGTCCAAGGTGAGCAACCTCGCCAAGCTGGAGAAGCTGGAGCAGGCCATTGCGAGCTTCCGCTCCGTGGACACTCTCAAGGCTCAGATTTCCGACCTGCCGGAGGCCGATAAGCTGTCCGTGGCCGACAGCCAGGCAGTGGCCGCCGCCGAAAAGAGGTTCGTCGCCCTGACGACAGAGCAGAAGGACTGCCTCACCATCGCAGAGGTGGAGAAGGCCGAGGCCGTGTTTGCCGAGATGAAGAGAATCCTGGAGGCACCTATCAAGGACGCTGAGGCCAAGATCGACGCCATCGGTGAGGTTACCCTGGAGAGGGGCGAGGCCGTCCTCACCGCCCAGGCCGCTTTCGACGCCCTGACCCCCGAGCAGCAGGCGCAGGTGAGCAACGCTGACAAGCTGCAATCTGCCGTCGCCAAGCTGGCTGCCCTCAGAAAGGCAGTTTTGACCGAGAAGCTGGACGAACTCTACAAGACCACCGGCGACTTCATGGGTACTCTGGGCACCCCCACGGTGAACTCCATCGGCGGCGAGTGGATGGTCATTGGCCTGGCCCGCAGCGGCCGCCCCGTGCCCGCCGGGTACTATGACAATGTGGTGGAGTATGTGAAGGCCAAGGCTGACGCCAATGAGCGCCTGCACCGGGCCAAAGTTACCGACAACGCCCGGGTGATCCTGGCCCTCACCTCTATCGGCAAGGATGTCACCAATGTGGGCGGCCACAACCTGCTGAAGGGTCTGGATAACATGGCCTATGTGCAGAAGCAGGGCATCAACGGCCCCATCTGGGCGCTCATCGCTCTGGACAGCCACAACTATCCGACCTCCGGTGATGTGACCCGTGAGAAGCTGATCCAGGCAATTCTGGACGCACAGCTTCCGGGCGGCGGCTGGACCCTCAGCGGCAACGACGCAGATCCTGACATGACCGCAATGGCCATTCAGTCTCTGGCTCCCTACTATAAAACCAACGAGACCGTGAAGGCTGCTGTGGATAAGGCTCTGGAGGCCCTTTCCGCCCTGCAGCGCAATGACGGAGGCTTTGGCAGCTGGGGCACCGTGAACAGCGAATCCTGCGATCAGGTCATCGTGGCCCTGACGGCCCTGGGTATTGATCCTACCACCGACAGCCGGTTCATCAAGAACGGCCTCACCGTCCTGGATGCGCTGGCGGGCTTCTATGTAACCGGCGGCGGCTTCCGCCACACCGCTAACGGCGACCTGGACGGCATGGCCACCGAGCAGGGCTACTACGCCCTGGCGGCCTACTACCGCTTCGCAAACACCCAGACCCGGCTCTATGACATGAGCGATGTGACCATTCAGACCGGCGGCAGCAATACCCCCGCCACCGGCGATACCGGCGTGCTGGTTTGGGTCATCGCCCTGCCCGTGACGATTCTCGCCGCAGCCTTCGTCCTGAAGCGTAAGGAGCGGGAGGCGTAAGTCAAAAAGAAAAAACTAAGCGGCAAAATAAAACAGCACCCCCGGGGCCTCTTGCATGACAAGAGACCCCGGGGGTTTTATTTTTTGTTTGCAGCGGTGCGATATTGGAATAAAAAGTGACGACACTGATTCCAATTTTCTGCTTCAAATTTTGCAAAAACTATGGTATACTATTTAAGAGGTAAGGATCGTGCAGTTTCGACCGTTCGTTTATGATGCTACCAATCAGTTTGACGCAGAGGTTTCCGCTTGACCCACATTTTGACCCATACGGGAAACGACTGCGAAAATAAAGAGCCGTCTGGCGGGAGAGCCTTTCTCCGCCCGGTGGCTCTATACTTTTAGCAAGGTACCCTTTTATTGTCTACAGCAGCGCAAAATGGAACGATTTTCGCCCCGCCAAAAGTTGACCCACACCGATGCTCTTTGCGGCGCTGACCCACACCCTGACCCACACGGGGAAACGAGCGGACGGAACACATGGAGCAAAGCGTTTTCGACCTCATCCTTTTTGCGGTAAAAACGCCCGCAAAGCCTTATATACCAACGGCCGGAGGGCTTTTTATCACTTGGTAAGGATGAGGTCGGCGGTTCGAATCCGCCCAGCAGCTCCAAAAAGTCCTGTTTTCGAGAGAAAACAGGACTTTTTCTTTACTTTCTGGTGGATTTAATCTGTGGGTCAGGGTGTGGGTCAAGGTTGCCCCACACCCTGACCCACACGCGGAAATGCGCAGAAAGGGACAAAGAAGATCGGACGGATATACCGTCCGATCTTCTTTGTTTAGGTCGGCCGCATCTCTTGTGCTATAAAGCTGTGCAATCTCCGAGCGATAATGCTTCGATCCTAGCTGAAACACACTTTTTGACTTACTGTGATGCGGATTTTGAGCTGCTTATTGCGCCCCTATGTGGCCGAGGTGGGTGCATCTGCGGCGAAATAGACTTGACTCTATGACGAATCTGCATTTTATATTTGTGGAATAAGCAATGAAAAAAAGCTTGAAAAAGCTGATGATCAGTGGTATCATAACCCCGTAAAAAGGGGAGCTCGCCGGAGCGGGCTGAGAGTGGGCTGTATCGCCCAGACCCTTCAACCTGATTTGGATAATGCCAACGTAGGGACATACCGTCGCGGCGCGTGAAATACGTAATGCGGATATGCTTTCATTGGCATATCCGCATTTTTGCATGCAAAAGGAGTGTTTTTATGCTGGGAACCTGTCTGGACAACGTGCGCAGAACTGTGCCGCTGGTACACAACATCACCAACTATGTCACTGTCAACGATGTGGCCAACATTCTGCTGGCCTGCGGCGGCAGTCCCATTATGTCTGACGAGCCGGAGGACGTGGAGGACATCACCACCATCTGCGGCGGACTGAACATCAACATCGGCACCCTGAACCAGCGCAGCATCCAGGGGATGTTCCGGGCCGGAAAAAAGGCGGCAGAATTGGGTCATGTGCTGCTGCTGGATCCTGTGGGGGCCGGTGCCTCCGCTCTGCGCACCAATACCGCCGTGGAACTGATGAAGGCTCTGCCTTTTACCGTGATCCGGGGCAACATCTCCGAGATCAAGACGCTGGCTCTGGGCAGCGGCACTACCAAGGGCGTGGACGCTGATGTGGCCGACGCGGTGACGGAGTCCAATCTGGATGCGGCGGTGGCATTTGTGAAGGATTTTGCCCAAAAGAGTCGGGCCATTGTGGCGGTGACCGGGGCTATCGACCTGGTCAGCGACGGCGAGCGCTGCTATGTGATCCGCAACGGCCGGGCGGAGATGGGGAAGGTCACCGGCACCGGCTGTCAGCTGTCCGGCATGATGACCGCCTTCCTGGTGGCCAACCCCGACGACAGGCTGACGGCCGCCGCGGCCGCCGTGTGCGCCATGGGTCTGGCCGGTGAGATCGGCTGGAGCCACATGACGGAGAGCGACGGCAACTCCACCTACCGCAACCGCATCATCGACGCCATTTACCACATGGACGGTGCGGTGCTGGAGAAGGGAGCCAAATATGAAGTGCGCTGAAAAGGACCTGCTGCTGTATGCGGTGACAGACCGGTATTGGCTCAACGGCCGCACCCTGACAGACGTGGTGCGGGAGAGCCTGGAGGGCGGCGTGACCATGCTGCAGCTGCGGGAAAAAACGCTGGAAGAACCCGCCTTTCTGCAGGAGGCTAAAGAGCTGCAGGCCCTGTGTCGGGCGTACCATGTGCCCTTCATTGTCAACGACAATGTAGACATTGCCCTGGCCATGAACGCCGACGGCGTCCACGTGGGGCAGAGTGACATGGAAGCCCTGGACGTCCGGGCCAAGCTGGGGCCGGACAAGATCATCGGTGTCTCCGCTCAGACGGTGGAGCAGGCGCTGCTGGCGGAGAAGCACGGCGCGGACTATCTGGGCGTGGGTGCGGTGTTTCCCACCGGTTCCAAGGCCGACGCCGATGACGTGTCCTACGATACGCTGAAGGCCATCTGCCAGGCTGTGTCCATTCCCGTGGTGGCCATCGGCGGCATCAGCCGCGACAATGTGGCCCGCCTGGCGGGCAGCGGTATCTGCGGCGTGGCGGTCATCAGCGCTATCTACGGCGCGGCGGATATCCGGGCCGCCTCACAGGAACTGAAAGCAGCCACAGAGGAGATGCTGAAAGCATGATCCGCGGCGTTATATTTGACCTGGACGGCGTGCTGCTGGACTCCATGGCCATCTGGAATGATCTGGGAGCCCGCTATCTCCGCGGCCAGGGCCTTGTGCCGGAGCCGGGGCTGAACACCATCCTGTTTTCCATGAGCATGGAGCAGGGCGCCGCCTATCTGAAGGCCCACTATCCGCTGCCGCTGAGCGAGACGGAAATTTTAAGCGGAATTCAGACTATGCTGCGGGACTTCTATTATGATGAGGTCCCCGCCAAGGCGGGAGCAGGGGAGACACTGGCCTTTCTGCAGAGCCGGGGCATCCCCATGGCGGCGGCCACCTCCAGCCCGCGCACCCATGTGACCCGGGCACTGGAGCGGCTGGGCCTGCTGGGCTATCTTTCTGCTATTTTTACCACCGGCGAGCTGGGAAAGAGCAAGCATCAGCCGGACATCTACCATCTGGCGGCGGATGCGCTGCATACCGCTCCGGCAGAGACGCTGGTATGCGAGGATTCCCTCTATGCTCTGCGTACCGCCAAGGCGGCGGGCTACCGCACGGCGGGTCTGTACGACGCCAACGGCGAGTCGGACCAAGCCGGCCTGCGGGATGCGGCGGAGGTCTATCTCACATCGCTGGCGGAATTCCCTGCCGCCTGGGAGAGACTGGACAATTGAATCAGGAACGAACGGGGATTTCCCCGTGTTCACGCGGTGCATTGGGGGCACCACCTTGCATCGCGCTAAAAAACTGTGCTGTAAAAAGAAAGGACAAATATTATGAGAACAGCATTGACCATTGCTGGAAGTGATTCCAGCGGAGGCGCCGGTATTCAGGCTGACATCAAGACCATGACTGCCAACGGCGTATTCGCCACCTGTGCGGTCACGGCCCTGACGGCCCAGAACACCACCGGCGTCACAGACATTCTGGAGTCCACGCCCCACTTTCTGGGGGAGCAGCTGGACGCGGTCTTTACGGACATTTTCCCCGACGCGGTGAAGATCGGCATGGTCTCCTCCGCGGCGCTGATCGCCGTCATCGCGGACAAGCTCCGCGGGTACGGCGCAAAGCACATCGTGGTGGATCCCGTGATGGTGGCCACCTCCGGGGCAAAGCTCCTGCAGGACGACGCCGTGTCGGCCCTGACGGAAAAGCTTCTGCCCCTGGCGGAAGTGCTGACTCCCAACATTCCCGAGGCGGAGATCCTGTCCGGCGTGACCATCACCGATGCCGCCGGCATGGAGACCGCCGCCCGGATCATCCATGACAAGTACGGCTGCGCCGTGCTGTGCAAGGGCGGCCACCAGATCAACGACGCCGACGACCTGCTGTGGCGCAACGGCGGCGGGAAATGGTTCCGGGGCAGGCGCATCGACAATCCCAACACCCATGGCACCGGCTGCACCCTCTCCAGCGCCATCGCCGCCAATCTTGCCAAGGGATATGATCTGGACACGGCGGTGGAGCGGGCCAAGGCCTACATCTCCGGCGCGCTGGCGGCTATGCTGGATCTGGGCAAGGGCTCCGGCCCCATGGACCACATGTTTGCGCTGAAAGGAGAGTTCGTAGAATGAAAAAGACATCGACCTTTCAGAACGCCCTGATCTGGTTCGGGGCAGGCGTATCCCTGGCAGAGATCCTGACAGGTACGGCTTTCGCACCTTTGGGCATGGGCAAGGGCCTGCTGGCCATCGTTATCGGGCACATCATCGGCTGCGCCATGATGCTGCTGGCGGGCCTGATCGGCGGCCGCACCGGCCGCAGTGCCATGGAGACGGTGAAGATGAGCTTCGGGCAGAAGGGCGGCCTGCTGTTTGCCCTGCTGAATGTTTTGCAGCTGGTGGGCTGGACCGCCATCATGATCTATGACGGTGCGCTGGCCATCGGCGGCATCTTCAATGTGGGCCGCTGGGTGTGGTGCCTGGTGATCGGCGGGCTGATCGTGCTGTGGATCGTAGTGGGCATCACCGACCTGGGCTGGATCAACAAGGTGACCATGGCGGCGCTGTTTGTGCTGACGCTGGTGCTGTGCAAGGTGATCTTCTTCTCCGGCAACACCATGGCGGCCCCCAGCGGCGAAGGCCTGACCTTCGGCGCGGCGGTGGAGCTGGCGGTGGCCATGCCCCTGTCCTGGCTGCCGCTCATCAGTGACTATACCCGCGAGGCGGAGAAGCCTGTCCGGGCCACGGTAGCCAGCGTGGTGACCTATGGCCTGGTGTCCTGCTGGATGTATGTCATCGGCATGGGCGCGGCCATCTTCACCGGGGAGTACGACATCGCCGCCATCATGGTGAAGGCAGGCCTGGGCATCGCCGCGCTGGTGATTCTGGTGTTCTCCACCGTCACCACCACGTTTCTGGACGCCTGGTCGGCCGGCATCTCCGCCGAGTCCCTGTCCGGCAAGATCAACGGGAAAAATACTGCCATTGCCGTGACGGTGATCGGCGTGGCCGGGGCGATCATTTTCCCCATGGACGATATTACCAACTTCCTGTACCTGATCGGCTCCGTGTTTGCCCCCATGATCGCCGTGCAGATCGCGGATCACTTCCTGCTGAAGCGGGATCGCTTTGCCGTGGCGGCGGACAGCCGGAACCTGGTGATCTGGCTCGTGGGCTTCATCGCCTACCGGCTGCTGATGAGCGTGGATACCCCTGTGGGCTACACCCTGCCGGATATGCTGCTGACGGTGCTGCTGTGCGTCATTGTGGAAAAGATACGACCGACGGCACAAAACCGCCCATAAAAGAAAGACGCCCGTGAGATGAAAAAGGGCCGGGACATCCGCATGAGCGGATGCCCCGGCCTGCTATCAAGGCTTGCACGAGCTGCCGGCAGATCCGGCATCGCGCGTGTGGGGCGCCTTGGTGGGTGGCGTACACTAAACCGACATGAATGGGCAGCTATCCCCGAAGCACTATTCCATCGACTCCGGTATCAGATTGCTGTAATATTTCGTTTTTCCGGACAATATATCATCATAGAACCCCTGCTTCCAGTCAATGTAGGCGATGGCATCCTGCAGCTGCGCGATAGACTGGAGCAGGGCCTCTTTTTTGGCCGCGAGGATGATTTTGCGCGCCGGAATTGTGCTCTCGCCCTGCAGGCAAAGGGCCAGATATTCCTTCATCTCCGCAATGCTCATGCCGCAGTTTTTCAGGCAGTTCAAGCTTTGGAGCCACTTGATATCATGCTCGTCAAAGACCCGATAGTTCCGGCTGTCCCGCTTCACATTTGGCACCAGTCCCTCGTTGCAGTAGAATTTCAGATTTTCATAGGTCATATGGGTGAGGACACAGGCCTCTTTCATGGAGTACATAAAAAAATCCTCCTGTTTTTGAAAAAAAGCTCTTGACCGGTAGCAACTACCGGGTGCTACCATAATAGCACAGAATAAAATTCAAATCAACAGGAGGCTTTTGCTATGGAATATGTCACGTTACGAAATGGCGTAAAAATGCCGCAGCTCGGCTATGGCGTCTATCAGGTCACACAGGACGAGTGCGAGCGCTGCGTGCTGGATGCGCTGAACGTCGGCTACCGGGCCATCGATACGGCGCAGAGCTACTTCAACGAGGAGCAGGTGGGTGCGGCCATCGAAAAATCGGGCCTCGACCGCAAGGACATTTTTCTGACTACAAAGGTCTGGGTGGAGCATTATGGCTACGAGGAAGCCAAGAAGTCTGTGCTGGAGTCCATGCAAAAGCTCCGCACCGATTACCTCGACCTGTGCCTGCTGCACCAGCCGTTTTCCGATTATTACGGCGCATGGCGGGCGCTGGAGGAGTTGTATGAAGCCGGCAGCATTCGCGCCATCGGCGTTTCCAATTTTTATCCCGACCGGCTGGTGGATATCTGCTCCTTTGCCCGCATTCGGCCCATGGTCAATCAGGTGGAGACCCATCCCTTCAACCAGCAGGCGGAGGCCAAGAAATGGATGGACAAATACGGCGTCCAGATCGAGGCGTGGGCGCCCTTCGGCGAGGGCCGGGGCGGTATGTTCCAAAACCCCGTGCTGCATGAGATCGGCGCAAAGTACGGCAAGAGTGCGGCACAGGTCATTCTCCGCTGGCACCTGCAGCGGGGGGTGGTGGTCATCCCGAAATCCACTCACATGGAGCGGATGCAGGAAAATCTGAATGTATTCGACTTCACGCTCTCGGAAAACGATATGGAGAGAATCGCCGCCCTGGATACGAAAACGAGCGCGTTTTTCTCCCACTATGATCCGGCTATGGTAGAATGGTTTGGCAAAATGGTGGAGGAGCGAAAGAAAAATCACGACTGCACCAAGGAGAAAAAAGGCTGGTGAGGCCCAACCCGGCCGCGGCAGAACCATCCATAATGCAAAAAGGAGAACGACCATGGCGATTTTAATTGCATTTTACTCCCGTGCGGGAGAGAACTATTTTGGCGGTGCATACCGCCGCGTTTCCGTGGGCAACACCGAGAAGGCGGCTGAGATGCTGGCCGGCCTGACCGGCGGCAAGCTGTATCGGATCCGGCAGGCGCAGCCCTATTCCGATGATTACCGGACCTGTGTGGAGCAGGCCAAGGCGGATTGGCAGGGAAATGCCCGCCCGGCTGTGCGGGATCTGCCGGGATCGCTGGACGCCTATGACGAGATCTACCTGGGCTATCCCAACTACTGCGGCACCATGCCCATGGCGGTCTATACATTTCTGGAGCATTACGATCTCACCGGCAAGACCATCCACCCCTTCTGCACCCACGAGGGCAGCGGGCTTTCCGGAACGGTGCAGGACATTCGGCAGGCCGCGCCGGGCGCGGTCGTTACCGGGGGCCTTGCCATCCACGGCAGCAGCGTGGACGGGGCAAAGACCGCGCTGGAAAAATGGGTCGGGGAGGTTCGGAAAAATGAACTGTGAGGAGATTCGGGTAGACCTGCGTACCGTCCCGCACAGCGTTCAGCGGCAGCGCTCGGCGCAGCTGCTGTTCCGGCTAAACCACACGCTGCCGTTTTCGGAGGAATACAACGCCCTGCTCCGAGAGCTGCTGGGCGACAACCTGGGCGAGGGCAGCACCATTGCGCCGCCGCTGAGCGGCGCGGCACTGGAGATGATGAAGATCGGCAAAGGTGTTTTCGTCAATTCTAACCTGCTGGCCATGGCCCGGGGCGGCATCACCATCGGCGATCATGCCCGCATTGCCGCCAACGTCCAGCTGATCTCCAACAATCATGATCCCTATGATCTGGACGTGCTGACCTGCAAGCCGGTGGAGATCGGTGACTATGCGTGGGTCGGCGCGGGTGCAACGGTGCTGCCCGGTGTGCGGGCGGGACGCCACGCCGTGGTGGGTGCGGCTTCCGTTGTGACCAAGGATGTGCCGGACTACGCCGTAGCGGTGGGCAATCCCGCCAAAGTCATTAAGATGCTGGATAAAGAACGATTCAAGGAGGACGAGATATGAAAAATGTGATGCTTTGGGCCGGCGCCGGGCAAATTGGCATGGCCATTGCCCGCCGAATGGGTGCGGGCATGAAAATCGTTGTGGGCGACAAGAAGATGGAAAACGCCCAGGCCATTGCCAAAACCATGAACGAGGCAGGCTTTGATGTGGTGCCCATGGAAATGGACCTTTCCAGCCGGGAATCTATCCGGGCATTGATCGCCGAGGGGCAGAAGTGCGGTCCCATCCAGATGCTGGTGAACGCCGCAGGCGTTTCTCCCAGTCAGGCGCCCGTTGAGGCAATTTTGAAGGTGGACCTCTACGGCACGGCGGTGCTGCTGGAGGAGGTGGGTAAGGTCATTGCCGAGGGCGGCGTGGGTGTCACCATCTCCAGCCAGTCCGGCTGGCGTATGCCTGCCCTGACGGCAGAGCAGGATCTGCTGCTGGCAACCACTCCCACGGAAGAACTCCTGGCGCTGGACTTCCTGCAGCCGGAGAACATCCGGGATACGCTCCATGCCTACCAGATGGCCAAGCGCTGCAACGAAAGGCGGGTCATGGCCCAGGCGGTGGAGTGGGGCAAACGGGGCGCGCGGCTCAATGACATTGCCCCCGGTATCATCGTCACACCCCTGGCACTGGACGAGTTCAATGGACCTCGGGGAGATTTCTATAAGAACATGTTTGCCAAATGCCCCGCAGGCCGCCCCGGCACGGCGGACGAGGTGGCCAATGTGGCAGAACTCCTCATGAGCGACAAGGGTGCCTTTATCAGCGGCTCCACCTTCCTCGTCGACGGCGGCGCGACAGCCAGCTACTTCTACGGCCCGCTGAAACCGGGAGCGGAGGCGTGATAAAAACGCTGCACTTACTCTCATACCGGCTTATGGTGCGGCTCTATCTGCCGCTTATGGCCCCACGAATGCCGTTGCTTTTGCATCGCCTGCGTATTATAATAGTACCTGTGGGCAGCAGAAGAGCCCCATTTTCGACACCATCGGGATGGCCATTTGGGGCAATGTGACTGCCGTAAAGGTGCATGAAACAGCGGAGGCACAGGGCCTTGGCACATGGTTCGAGTTTCTGAAGGGAGAATAAGCGATGAAGTTTCAAATCGTAGACGCATTCACCACGCAGGCATTCGGCGGCAACCCCGCGGGCGTTGTGCTGCTGCCGGAGGGGGCGGATTTCCCCGCCGACGAGACCATGCGAAAAACGGCGGCGGAGCTGCGCTACTCCGAGACTGCGTTCATTAAGCCCCTGGGCGGGAAGCGCTTTCAGATCCGTTATTTCACCCCCGCGGCGGAGGTGGAACTGTGCGGCCACGCCACCATTGGCAGCTTCCACGCCTTGCGCGCCTTTGGCCTGGTGTCCGAGGGCGGCACATACATCGACGAGACCCTCTCCGGCACCCTGGAGATCGTAGTGGGCAAGGACGCCATCCTCATGGATATGGCAAAGCCTCAGGCCTTCGAGTGCCTGGATACGCCGGCGCAGCTGGAGGAGCTGTACCGGATCATGGGCCTCAACGCCCATGGCCAGGGCGCTGTGGCGGAAAAGGCAGAGCTGACGCTCCTGCCGCAGAAGGTATCCACCGGGCTGACGGACATCATGATGCCCGTGGCCGACGAGGCCGCCTTGGAGCAGATCGCCCCCGACTTCCCGGCGCTGACGGAGCTGTCCCGCAAGTACAATGTGGTGGGTGTTCACGCTTTTACCGTCAACACCGCCGACGGCATAATCCACGCCAGAAACTTCGCCCCCCTGTATGACATCGATGAGGAAGCCGCCACCGGCACCTCCAACGGCGCACTGGTCTATTACCTGTATCAGCATGGCCTTGTCCGGGCGGACAAGGTGTATACCGTGGTACAGGGCGAGAAAATGGGGCGCCCGTCCATGATCTCCGCTCAGGTCACCCTGAGGGATGGCCAGCCTTTTGTCAAGGTGGGCGGCCCGGCCGTTACCCTGGTGCAAGGCGAGATCGAGCTGTAAAATCACAAAACGGCAAAAATGCGCACCTGCTGATTCAGCAGGTGCGCATTTTTAAAGCGGAAACCGGTGGCTTATGTTGGGAGGGGCTGCCGGCCGTTACATAATGCCGGAGCGCTCCTTGCTCTTGGCAATGGCGGCGTTCAGCTTTCGGGCCGGATAGTACACCAGCAGGCCGAATATGGTGAAGAACACGCACATGCCCAGCAAAATCAGGGCACAATTGCGATAAGTATGGCCATACATGCCGCCGATGGTCTCGCGGATCATATCCATGCCGTAGTGGAACGGCATGAGGAAATACAGCTTCTGAAACAGCATGGGCAGCACGTGGATGGGATAGGAGCCGCCGGAACCGGCCACCTGGATCACCATGATGATGACGGCGGCCGCCATGCCCACATTGTCCAGCGCATAGACCAGGCCGAAGTTCATCATGGCGAAGTTCAGCGAGCAGAGGCAGCAGGCCAGCACAAAGCGGGCCGGCTCCACACACTGTATGCCCACGAAATACAGGCAGCCGAAGGCAGTCACCAGTGCCTGCGCCATTCCCACAAGGAAAAACAGCGCGAAGCGGCCGAAGTACCGCTCCACAGCCCGATAACCCGAAAACTGCGGCTGGGTCACCGGTACTTTGATCATCACCGCCGCCAGCAGCGAGCCGACGAACAGCGCCAGCATAATGTAGTAGGGAGACATGGCGGAGCCATAATCGCCGATCTCATAGGCGATCTCGGTGTTCAGCTGTACGGGCGAGGCCAAATAGTCGGTAATGCCATCGGGGTTGTTTTCCAGCATGCTCATGAACTCCCGGAAGGCGGCGCTGTCAGTGATGCGGCGCACATTCGCCTCCATGTCCGCCAGATAGCCGGACACGGTGCCGGCCAGTGTGGCAGCTGCCGCCAGGGTGGACTGCGACTGCTCCATGGCGGCGGCGTAGCCGTCCAGCGTACCGGACAGACTGCCCAGCTTCCCGGCGCCGCTTTGCAGAAGCTCCTGCACAGAACGCAGTGCGGCCAGCGCCTTGTCGTTTTTATCGTGAATGAAATCGTTGACGTCCTGATTGCATTGCAGGGCTGCCGCCCGGATGATCTGCCGGACCTGCGCCGACTGATCCAGCAGCTGTTCCTTAATGCCAAGCTCGTCCCCGCTGGTCACGCTGTCCCGCAGCGCGGCCAGCTTTTCATCGGCTGCGTCGATCCTGTCCGCCAGGGCAGGCACTTTGTCCTTCAGCTTCTGCAGACGGGCTGTCACATCATCGATCTGGCGAATGATCTGCTGCTGCAAAAGGGTGGGATCTTCGGCGGTGCCCCACCGGCGCAGCTTATTCTCCAGATCCGCAAGGCTTTTATCAATGGCATCCAGCACCGCTATGGCATCGCCGGAGGCGCTGCCGGAAATATCCGAGCCGGTGCCGATGGTGCCGCCGGCGGTGTGGGCGGCATCCACCAGCACGCCGTTGACGTCATCCACGGTGATGGCCGCAGCCGTTAACAGGCTATCGGCATTGTTCATGACGGTATCCAGCGAAGCCAATGTTTGGTTGAGCTGATCCATCTGGTATTGGGCATCCTGCAGTTTCGCAATGAGACCGTTGGCAATGTCCTCGCCGTCCAGCCCCATGGCCCGGAATACGGAGCCGGCGGTGGTCAGCGCCCCGGCCACCTTTTCAATAATGGTATTGTTGATCTGCTCCTGCACGGCAGTTTTTGCCTTGCCGGTGATCTTGGGGGCGATGGCATTCTTCTTTTCGTTTTCAAAATACTGGATCTTAGGGTGCTCCAGTTCGCCGTCCAGCAGGCTGACGAAGTCGCTGGTGAAGTCCTCCGGCACCACCAAAGCCGCATAGTAGTCACCGGCATATACGCCGTCCAACGCCGTCTGCTGATCCTCCAGGAAGACCCAGCCCATCTGGTCGTTGGACTGAAGCCCTTCCATTACCAGCTGGCCGATGTTCAGGTGCAGGCCCAGGATCTCGCAGCCCTCGTCCTCGCTGGCCACGGCCACCTTGATGTTGCCGGTGGAGGCGGGGCCGTAGGGGTCCCAGTTGGAGAGGATGTTGAACCATGCGTACAGGCACGGCACCAGACACAGGCCCAGCATGACCACCACGGCCACCACGCTGGCAGTTAACCGCTGCCAGTCGGCCCGAAAAATGCTCCATATGCGCTTGATCACTGCTCCACCTCCTTCCGGGAAGGCTTCTGCGGCGTCTGCTGTGCCAGGTCGGATGACAGAGCCTGCAGCGCCTGAGCCAGCTGCGCCAGATCGGCGGCGATCTTTTGGGGATCGGATTGGAGAATAGTATCCATGTTCAATGGAGCGGATACCGGCTCATCCGCCGCAGGCTGAGCGTTCTGCTCCGGCATGGGCGGAGTGACGGCGCAGCTATTGCTTTCGGCGGGGGGCGTCCCGGGCTCCTGCGCGGCGTCTTCGGCCAATGCATCGCCCTTCCGCTTCAGCAGCTGGGGCAGAAGGGTGGTGCGGCTTAGCTGGGGCAGGGCGACCAGCTGGCCCAGGGTGGTCTGTTCCTCCTGGGTGATGTCCCGCAGCTTCTTTTGCAGTTCATAGTCCATATATTCCACGCAGATGAGATACGCTGCCAGAGCAAACATGGACAGGATCCACAGGATCAGCGTGAACACCTTGTTGCCCTCTGCCAGAAACATCAGCAGCATCAAGCCCAGCGTCACGACTACTAAAGCGCGCATGCCCACACGGATGCGGCGCTGATTGCTCTGGTGCAAGGTTGCTACTTCCTCCAGCAGCCGGTCGTACAGCTGATGGTATTTCTCTTCTGTTGTCATAAATCCGGCCACCTCCTTAAAGCAGTTCTGTTTCTTCCAGCTTATCTTCCACAAAGTGATTCAGTCCCATGAAGGGCCGCCGTATCAGGAGACCGATGATCAGCGCGGCGGCGGCAAACAGCAGCAGGTACGCCAGCTGTTCTGCGTAGTAGCCGCCATACAGGCCGCAGATGCACTCGCGCATGGCGTCGATGGCGTAGGGGAAGGGGAAGAAACGATAGATTTTCTGATAGACCTGCGGCAGCAGCTCAATGGGGAATGTGCCGGAGGAGCCTGCGATCTGCAGTACCATGACCACTACCACAATGGCCTTGCCCACATCACCGAAGGAGAGAACCAGCGAGTAGATCAGCAGGCTGAAGGTCAGGGCCGTCAGTGAGCCGGCCAGATACAGGAGCCCCGGATGCAGGCATTGGATCTTCAGCAGGAGCAGGTCGCCGGTGATAATGATCGCCGCCTGGATCTGGCTCAGCAGGAAGAACAGGATGTACCGGCCGAAATACAGCTCTCGGGGCTTGGGGGCAATAAGGCCGTCCGGCCGGGCGTGGGGCTTGATGATGGACACCAGTATCACGCCGCCCACCCAGATGGCCAGCACCGTATAGAAGGGGGCCATGGCTGAGCCGTAGTTTTCGATGGGGTAGATGGGGGTCACGGTGGTCTGCACCATCTGGGAGAAATACCGGCCGTATTCCTCCGGGTCGCCGCCGAGAATATTCAGCAGGACATTCATATATTCGTCGGATGTCAGCCCCTGCAGCTTGTCAATGGTCTCTGACACCGACTGGGCCAGCCTGTCGGCGGCGGGGCGCAGCAGCGCGATGGTCTCGTCCATGGCCAGCGCTGTGTCGGCCAGGGCGTCGCGGACGGCACGGGCATCATCGCCCAGCCCCTTCACGCCCTCCATAGTGCGGGAGACCTGCCCCATAACGTTCTCCAGCTCCTGGCGCAGCTCGTCGGCGGTGGGCGTCAGCTTCCCGGCCATATTGCCCATGGCGGCGATGATATTTTTGCAGTCGCCGATGGCGGTCTGAAGATCCGTTTGGTCGGGCAGCGCCGCCAGACGGTTCTGGAGTTCATAGCATTTGGCGGCAATGTCCCGGGTCAGTTTGGCGGCCGCATGACCCACCAGATGCTGCTCCAGCCGGTCCGCCCAGGCTGTCAGCCGGTCACCCAGCTGGCCCATAGCGGCAGCGGCTTCTTCAATGGCCTTGCGGGCCTCCAGCAGGCCGTTTTCATCGGCTGCGGCCTGCTGGAACTGATCTAGAGCCCGCTGCGCCTTTTGCAGCGCCGTATAGATCATCCGGTCAAGCTCTGCCGCGGTCTGCTGTAATTTGCTGGCATCAGGCAGATTGCTGTTGATGTCCTCGATGGCCTGCGCCAGCTTGCCTGAGTCATAATCTGCCGCGCCGCCCTGGCCTGCCGCTTCAAAGGCGTCCATGGTGGCCTGGCAGCCCGCCAGCAGATCCTTGGCCTGGTAGAACAGGCCCTTCACCGCCGCCTCGGGATCATCCTCCGTCAGGTCGGCGGCCAGCAGGTTGGCTTGAGTCATGGTCCGGCCAATGACCACCTCCAGATAGTTCTCATTAATGGTACGCTTCAGACTCTCCACTGCGGTATCGGTGATCTTGGTGGCCACGGCGTTCTTCTTGGCGTTTTCGTAGTAGGTGATGGCGGGCTTGCCGGTCCATTCCGTCAGCATGTGGAACATCTTATAGGTGAAGTCTTTGTCAATGACTACTGCGGCGTAGTAATCCCCGGCATACACGCCCTGGCGGGCCGCTTCCTCGCTGTCCGCCACCACCCAGTTGATGCTGGTGGCCTCCCGCAGGTCCGCTACCACGTCGTCGCCCTTGTTGGTGTATACGCCGTCCTCGTCGGTATAGCCCTGGTCCAGGGATGCCACGGCGATGGAGATCCCACCGGTGTTGCCGTAGGGATCCCAGTTGGAGTAAATGTTCAGCCACGCATACAGGCTGGGCAGCAGCACAATGCCTACCACCACTGCGCAGGCAAAAAAGCATTTGCTCAACGTTTTGACGTCGGTCTTAAAAACCATCCAGATATTCCGCATAGTGCCTCCTGTCTGTGTTTTTTATTAATCCTGCCATCGATTGATAAGGGCGAATCCATGTCTGCCCTTGCCAACCGATGGTATCATACCATTTTAACAAAAATCCATATAAAAAACCAGTATGAAAAAGACCGCTTCTTCCGAATCTTGCGTAAACAGCGCGTTTTGCGCAGATCTGCGCAAAACGCGCTGTTTACGCAAATGCCGACGGCTCCCCTGCAAACTTTATAATTGAAAGTTTGCCGGGAGTCTGCTATGCTTTACTCAGGTTTAAAAAACCGTTTATATGGGAAAATAAACAAAAATTTCAGATAAACACCTCCTTGCACATGCTTTTTTTACAATAAGTTTACATACAGGCTATTTTTATAGCTAGAAAAGGAGGCGCATCCCATGAAAAAAGAAACTATCAACGATTTGACAACAGAAAAAACAGAACTCAAGCGAGAAATAGGTGCCTTTGGTGGTGTTAGCATTATTGCTGGTATCATGATTGGCTCCGGTATCTTCTACCTGGGCGCCTACGTCCTGGAGCGCGTGGGCATGAACAGCGGCCTGGCGCTGCTGTGCTGGATCATCGGCGGCGTCATCTCCCTGTTTGGCGGCCTGGCCTACGCGGAAATGGGCGCGGCTATGCCCCAGTCCGGCGGCCGTATCGTCTATCTGAATGAGGCTTATCACCCCATCGTGGGCTTTATGTGCGGCTTTGTGGATTGGCTCATTGCAGGCCCCGGCTCCGTGGCCGCCCTGGCCCTGGCGCTGATGGGCGTGTTCCAGCCTATCCTGAACATCAGCGACTTTGGCTGCAAGGCCGCCGCCATCGTGCTCATCATCGGCATCACCGCCTATAACCTGGTGGGCGTGAAGCTGGCTTCCGTGGTGCAGAACATCTCCATGGTGGCAAAGCTGGTGCCCGTGGCCATCATCCTGCTGGCCGCCCTGTTTATCGGCCACGTTTCCCCCGACCTGTCCTTTGCTTCCGCCGGCACCTATGCCGCCGAGAACAACACCAGTGTTTTCAGCATGATCGCCCTGGCCGTTGTGGCCTCCCTGTGGGCCTATGAGGGCTGGACCAATCTGAACACCGTGGCAGAAGAAATGCGCAACCCCCGCAAAAATCTGCCCCTGGCCCTTATCATCGGTATTGGCGGCGTGACGATCCTCTACACGCTCTTTAACTTCGCCATCATGAAGGTCCTGCCCCACGAGGAGATCGTCTCCATGATCGGTGCCGGCGACCTGTATTTGGGTACCGCCGTTGCCAAGAAGCTGCTGGGCAGCGCAGGCGCTGTCATCGTCACCGTGGGTATGGTCCTGGCCATGTTCGGCAGCCTCAACGGCCTGATCCTGGCCCAGCCCAGAATGTACTATGCCATGGCCAAGGAAGGCCACTTCTTCCAGAGCTTTACCAAGCTGAATAAGCAGAAGACCCCCTATGTGGCCATCATCGTCCAGGCCGTCATCTCCATCGTTCTGGTGCTGGTGCGCAACCTCAGCCAGCTGACCGACATGGTGGTGCTGAGCAACATGCTCTTCAACGTCCTCATCGTCCTGGCTGTGCCCATCCTGCGCAAGAAGTTCCCCAACATCGAGCGCCCCTACAAGGTGTGGCTCTATCCCGTGTCCATCATCTTCACCGCCATCGTGTTCGTGGCCCTGTTTGTCAACTCCGCCATTGAGAATCCCATCCTGGGCTCCATCGGTTTCAGCGTGCCTGCCCTCGGCGCGATTGTTTACTGGATCTTTGACCGAAAGCTGAAGAAGGAAAATAAGGAGGAAAACAATGGCTGAGCTCTACTATAATGCCAAGGTCTATGTGGAAAAAGGTCATTATGAGCAAGCTGTTTTGGTAGAGGACGGCATCATCCGACAGGTGGGCAGCAGCGAGCAGCTGCTATCTGACGCGCCCGCGGGCACTACCCGCGTGGACTGCGGCGGCCGCACCATGATCCCCGGCCTCAACGACTCCCACCTGCACTTTGCCCAGTTCAGCGAGACGCTGAACCAGGCCCAGATCGCCGACGTAAGATCCATTGAGGAGATGATCGACGTCTGCCGCAAGTTCGCCGCCGGGCATCCCGGGCATGTGAAAAACGGCCTGCACGCCATCGGCTGGAACCAGGACTATTTCACGGACAGCGACCGCCTGCCCGACCGGCACGACCTGGATAAGATCAGCACCGAATATCCCATCGTCCTGGAGCGTGTCTGCGGCCATATCGTCTCCACCAATACCAAGCTCATCGAGATGCTGCAGGAAAGCGGCGAGATCCATGAGTGCAAGGGCCAGGACTGCCTCACCGATGAAAACGGCATCCCCACCGGCATCTTTACCGGCAACGGCTGCAACATCGCCAAGCGCCTGATCCCGGACTTCACCATGGACGAGCGCCATGCCTTCATGCTGGACGCCATGGACTATGCGGTCTCCCACGGCCTTACCAGCGTCCAGAGCAACGACGTGGGCACTACCTTCCTGGATACTCCCGCCGCCTTCCGGCTGCTGCATGAGATCTATAATAGCGGCGAGGGCAAGGTCCGCTATCGCCACCAGGTCTGCTTCAACAGCCTGGCGGATTTCGAGGACTACCTGACCCGGGGCGAGTACGCCGTGGGCGAGTATAAGAAGGGCTCCTGGCTCACGCTGGGTCCTCTGAAGCTGTTCAAGGACGGCAGCCTGGGCGCCCGCACGGGACTCATGTCCCATGGCTATGTGGATGATCCGGGTAACCACGGTCTGGAGTGGATCACCGAGGCGGATATGGACCGCTACTGCCAGCTGGCCAGGGAGCACAATTTGCAGGTGGTCACCCACTGCATCGGCGACGAGGCCGTGCGCCGCACCGTGGCGTGCTACGAGCGGGCCTTTGTGGACGGAAAGAATAAGCTCCGTCACGCCGTTGTCCACTGCCAGATCACCGACCGCGCCCTGCTGGAGCGCATCGCCAGGGACGATATTCTGGTGTTTGCCCAGCCCATTTTCCTGGACTACGATATGAACATCGTGGAAAAGCTCTGCGGCAAGGAGTTGGCTTCTACTTCCTACGCCTTCGGCACCCTTCTGCGCATGGGTGTCCACCTGTCCTATGGCACCGACTGCCCTGTGGAGGACTGCAATCCCTTCCCCAATATCTACATGGCGGTCACCCGCAAGGATAAGCAGGGCCGGCCTGCCGGCGGATTCTATCCCGGCGAGTGCGTGGATGTGGAAACGGCTATCGATGCCTACACTATGGAGAGTGCCTATGCGGAGTTCCAGGAGGACGTCAAGGGCCGCCTGAAGCCCGGCTACTACGCGGACATGGTCCTGCTGGACCGGGACATCTTCACCGTGGATCCTATGGAGATCAAGGACATCCTGCCCGTCATGACCATCGTGGGCGGCCAGGTCGTCTATCAGCGCTGAAGCGCGAAACATCACACATATAGGCCGCTCGTTTCAGCGCGTCCGCTTACGCGAGCCTGAGCGGGCGGCCCTTTTTTCACACAAATATCGCCCGGAGCACAGTGGCCCCGGGCAAACATGGAGGAATACGATTATGGGCGTAGAGAGCAAATACGGTCTGAAGTTTGGTTACATGGAGCATGGGCCCCGCAACCTGATCACGGATGTGCCGGGGGTGCGTGTGGGCCATGTGACGCTCCACGACGGCGAGGTACACACCGGCGTCACTGCCATCATCCCCCATCCGGGTGATGTATTTCACGAGAAGTGCCTGGCCGGTGCCCATGTGATAAACGGCTTCGGCAAGAGCATCGGCCTGGTCCAGGTGCAGGAACTGGGTACCCTGGAGACTCCCATCCTGCTGACCAATACCCTGTCCGTGGGCACGGTCGCCACGGCTTTGGTAGAGTACATGCTGGAGCGGAACGACGACATCGGGCTGGACGCCGGCACCGTCAATTCCCTGGTCATGGAGTGCAATGACGCCCGGCTCAGCGACATCCGGGGCCTGCACGTCACCAAGGAGCACGCCCGTGCGGCTCTGGACGCGGCGGCGGAGACCTTTGCCGAGGGCGATGTGGGTGCCGGCGCGGGCATGGTGTGCTATTCCCTCAAGGGCGGCATCGGTTCTGCCTCCCGGCTGTGCCGACTCTATGGCGAGACCTATACCGTCGGCGCCCTGGTCATGACCAATTTCGGCACTCTCCGGGACCTCCGGGTCGCGGGAGACCCCGTGGGCGAGCGGCTGTTCTGGCAGGAGGCCGAGCAAAAGGATAAGGGCAGCATCATCGTCGTCATCGCTACGGATGTGCCCCTGTCTGCCCGGCAGCTGGAGCGTGTGGCAAAACGCGCCCAGTCCGGCATTGCCCGCACCGGCGGCATCTCCGGCAACGGCAGCGGTGAAATTGCCCTGGCCTTCACCACCGGCAACAAGCTGGCCCATTACAGCAGCGACCGGCTGGAATCCATCCGCCTGGTGTACGAGGAGGATATTGACGAGGTATTCCGGGCCGCCATCGAGAGCGTGGACGAGGCCATCATCAGCTCCATGCTCCATGCCAATGCCGTCACGGGTCGGGCCGGCAGCCACTATAAGAGCCTGGCCGACCTCTACATGCCCGAGAAAAAATCCGAAAAGTAAGAAGGGGACCGGCTGTGAAAAAGATTATCGGTATCATCGGCGGCATGGGCCCTCTGGCCACGGCGGACCTGTTTGAAAAGATCATCCGCGCCACCGACGCCGCCCGGGACCAGGACTTTCCCCACGTTATTGTGGACTGCAACACGGATATTCCCGACCGCACGGCGGCCATTCTCGGCGGCGGTGAGGACCCGGTGCCCCAGCTGGCTCGTTCGGCCCACGCCCTGGAGGCTGCCGGGGCCGACGTCCTGGTCATGCCCTGCAACACGGCCCACTGGTTTTACGACGACCTCTGCCTGCAGACCCGCCTGCCGGTGCTGCACATGCTGCGCCTGACGGCGGACCGCCTGGAGCGGGAGGGCGTCCGGGCCGTGGGCCTTCTGGCGACGGACGGCACCATTCAGACCGGCATCTATGAAAAGCTCCTCACCGGTCGGGGCATCCGGGTCATCAAGCCCGATGCCCCCGGCCAGCGCCGGGTCATGTCCGCCATTTATGATGGGGTCAAGGCCGGGAGCATAGATGCCATCGACGTGCCGGCTCTGCGCCGCACCCTGGATGACATGACGGCCCGGGGGGCAGAGCGCTTCGTCCTGGGCTGCACGGAGCTGCCCATTGTGTTCGCCCAGTGCGACCTGCCCTATCCCGTGGCGGACCCCACGCAGATCCTGGCCGAAGCCGCCGTGTCCTATGCGGGCTATCCTGTGAAAAAAATGTGAGGGGGATCCTATGCAAATTATAAAGGAAAAAGCAAAGTGCTTCTGCGGGGACCCGGAGGAGCTTTCCCGCCGGATGGCCCGCCGGGGCGTGCCCGGGTGCAGCATGGCCCTGCTGCAGGGGGGCGAGATAACCTTTTCCATCGTCAGCGGTACGGCCGGTGCCGCCCCGGTGACAGAGGACACCCTCTTTGAGTGCGCGTCCCTGACAAAGCCCCTGTTTGCCGTGCTGGCCCTGCAATTGGCGGATGAGGGCCTGCTGGCCCTGGATGAGCCGGTGCCCGGCCGCCTGGGGGGCGAGCCCTGGTCCCATGACCCGAATTTCACGAAGATTACCCCCCGCCACATCCTCAGCCACGGCTCCGGCCTGCCGGACTGGCACAGCCGCCCTATGCCCATGCTTTTCGCCCCGGGCACGGCCTACAGCTATTCCGGCCAGGGCTATTACCTGCTGCAGCATTTGGCGGAAAAGATTACGGGGCAGTCCCTCCCGGAGCTGTTCGCTGCCCATATTTTCACGCCCTTTCAGATGCGCCGCTCCGCCGTCCTCTGGACGCCGGAGGTGGGCCGCGTCATTTCCCCGGGCTTTAACGCCCAGGGCAGCCCCTGCCGCGTGCGGGACTGCGTGGACCTCACCGGCAACGCCCCGGAGCCCAATGCTGCCTGGTCCCTGTACTCCAACGCGGCGGATTACGCCCGGTTTGTCTCCGCCCTGCTCCGCACCCGGGGCGGCCTGACGGAGGAGACCTATGGGCAGATGACCGCTGCGCAGAATGCGGCGGATGACAGCATCGCCTGGGGCCTGGGCGTGGGCCTCGTACGGAACCAGCCTTCCGTCCGGTGGCACTGGGGCGATAATGACGGCTTCAAGTCCCTGGCCCTGTGGGACCAGCAGACGGGGGACGGCCTGGTGGTCATCACCAACAGTGACAACGGCCGCTCTCTGTGCTATGACCTGGCGGCGGAGCTGACGGATGCGGATTTCCTGGCGCCCATGGCCGCCTTCATCGCCTCGGCGGAATAAAGGCTTCCTTTTCCGGGCTGAGTCTGCTATACTTCGGTCTATAAAGAACACTGCAAGATGGGAGCGAATGCAATGGATCAACGAGATCTTCTCATCAAAAACGGAAAGATCCTCTGCATGGACGGGGATCTGCGGGCCGACTGGCTTTTGACCCAGGGCGGCAAGATCGCCCGCCTGGGCGTGGGGAAGTGCGACCCGGAGTATATCTCCGGCACCGTGCAGACCATTGACGCCAAGGGCCGGACGGTGTTGCCGGGGTTTATTGACAACCACTTTCAGGTGGTACGTATTGGCCTGGAGTACGGGTATGTGGACCTGTCCCATGTGCGCAATTATGACGAGATCGGGCAGATTCTCCGGCGGGAGGCGGCCAACCGCAGCGTCATCACCGCCTATCGGCTGGACAGCAGCCGCCTGGAGGAAAAGACCCTTCCGGACCGCAAGGTCCTGGACCGCTACTGTGCCGATAAGCCGGTGCTGATCTTCTCCCTGGACTATCACACCATCATCCTCAATACCGTGGGCATCCTGTACTACAAGATCCCCTTCACTCTGCCGGGCATCCATACGGATGACAGCGGCATCCCCACGGGGGTCTTTACCAACCAGGCGGAAAACCGGCTGGAGAGTAACGTGCTGGACGCCTATTCCTACGATGATTTCGATACCGCTGCCTCCCGGGTGGTGGACATGGCCTTTTCCTATGGCCTGACCACCGTGGCCGCCATGGAGTGCCGGGGCGCCCAGGCGGAGCAGAGCCCCCTGCGCACCAGCGAATTTTTGGTGCGCTATAAGGACCGCTATCCTCTGACTATAGAGCTGTTTTATCAGACCACGGAGTATAAGCGCGCCCTGCAGCACGGCCTCAAGCGCATCGGCGGCGCCCTGTATATCGACGGCACCATGGGCGGCCGGACGGCGGCCCTGTCCTTTGAATATGCCGATGCCCCCCACCGCAAGGGGTGGATCTACATGACCCAGGACGCGCTGACGCAGTTTACCATGGAGTGCTGCCGACACGACCTGCAGATCGGCTTTGACGCCATCGGCGACGCCGCCATCGAGGCGGTGCTCCAGGCCCTGGAGGCCGCCGCGGATCATTATGACGTGGGCGCCATGCGCCACCGCATCGAGCATGCGGAGCTCATCACCCCCGCGCAGATGCAGCGGGCCGCCCGCCTGGGCGTCATTTTGTGCATGCAGCCCGCCTATGAGGGGCTGTGGGGCTATCCCGGCGGCATGTACCAGCAGCGCCTGGGCACCCACTACGGCACCACCAACCGCTTCCGCCGGATCATCGACAGCGGCATTACCGTCTGCGGCGGCTCGGACCCGCCCATCACCAGCCCCGATCCCTTCCAGGGCATCCACTATGCGGTCAATCATCCCGTTGCCGCCAACGGCGTAACGCTGCAGGAGGCGCTGGAGATGTACACCAGCCACGGAGCCTATGCCCTGTTCCTGGAAAAGAAAAAGGGGAGCCTCCGGGAGGGGAAGGACGCCGACATTGTGATCCTGGACCGGGATATAACGCAGATGGATCCCCGGCAGCTGAAGGACGTTCAAGTGGATATGACCATCAAAGACGGACGGGTCGTATTTGACCGGAATGCATGAGTATGTTGTATATTACATTTATGGGTGGACCCCGCTTCCTGCTGGACGGCCTGGATGTCAGTGACCAGCTCAGCGGCAAGGCGGCGGCCATCATCGCCCTGGTCCTGATGAAGGAGACCCGGCAGATGCGCCGCAGCGACATCATCAGCTTTCTTTGGAGCGAGAGCAGCGATGACGCCGCCAAATACAACCTGCGCTTCAATCTCTGGCAGATCAAGAAGACCCTCGTGCAGGCGGATGGCGAGTCGTTCCTGCTGGTGTCCAAGGACCTCATCCGGGTCAATCCCAGCTTCAGCTTCCTGTGCGATATATCCGAGATCGAGCAGGCCCAGCTGGAGGCCATGGACTCCATCGCGGAGCTGAAGCGTCTGCTGTCCCTGTTCCGGGGCGACTTCTTTGAAAATTGCAGCCTGCATAACTGTGAAAATTTCCTGGAGTATATCATCCAGCGCCGGTACTATCTGGAAAACCGGAAGCTGGTGGTCTACCACCGGCTGATCCGGCTGACCTATGAAAACGCGCTGGATGACGACTGCCTGCAGTTCATGTCCGCCTGCGAGGAGATTGACCCTTATAACGAGGACATTGCCCGGATCCGCCTGGAGATCCTGATCCGGCGGAGCGCCTGGCGGGATGCCGCGCAGTATTATCAGACGTTCTACAGCCGCCTGGTGCGGGATGTGGGAGCCGAGCCCTCTCCGGAGCTGCAGGAGCTGAGCAGGCAGTTCCATCTGCAGAAAACCAAGGACGCGGAGGAACGGGTGCTGCGCCTGGAGGTCTGCACCATTCCCTCTCTCCCCGGCGGCTGGATGTCCCAGGTGCTGAAGGCGCTTTGCCAAAGCGGCAAGATCACCTGGAGCGACTACCTGACGGAGCAGCAGCTCTCGGACCTGGCCTATTTCCAGCCCATCCTGCCCGCTCAGGCGCCTGCTTCCGTGCCCATGGTGCGCATAGCGGAGGCCTTTATGGACCTGATAACCGGCCTCTGCACAGGGAAGCGGGCCTGCCGGCTGGAGATCCACTCCCTTAACGGGGCGCCCCTGGATGCGCTCAGCCAGGACGTGGCCGAGGTCCTGCAGAAAAAATGCGGCCATAAGCTGGTGATTCTATAACGGCCCCTGGCCGGACTATACAGCAAAATACCCCTCTGCCTGTGCGCAGGCAGAGGGGTATTTTATCTGTTTTCCTCCGCGGTGTCATGGCTGCGGATTTTCCGGGACCTGGGATTCCTCCGGCTGGAACACAAACGTCCCTTGGGCGCTGTCCCAGTACCATACCATCAGTATGTCGCCCTCAAAAAGCATGGATACATCGCTGCAGCCGTCCCCGTTCCGGTCGGCAAAGTCGATGTATTGGAACGATTCCTGCGCGTTGCCCGGGAAGATGTCGGGATAGTCCACGCCGCCGTAGGAGGTCTGCTCCCGGGTGTCATAGTAAAAGCTGGCTCCGTCCTGGTGAACACATACCAGCACCGGGGTGTCCTCACCGCTGCGGGTAATGATGCCGCTGCCCTGGACGGTCCCCCGGGTGCGCCAGTCCTCGCCGGGCACCTCCTCCTGGGGCTGCCGGGCGCAGGCGGCGGCGCTCAGGCTCACCAATAGCCCCAGCAGCAGCGCCATAAGGCGTTTTCCCATTTTCATGCCGCCCCTCGCTTACTGGCTGTTGGCCTGGCGCAGGTAGGTGTCGTTTTCGCCGCCCCACCAGAAGGTGTCCTTCTCGGCGGTGGTGCGCATGTCGTAGGTGACGCCCTCAAAGTCGCTGGAGTGGGCGTAATACTGGTCCGCATCATTGGGGTCCTGCTCCAGCTGGCCGCGGTCCACGGTGGTAAAGTCCTCTCCGGCCTCGGTGCGCTCACCCAGGCCCCACTGGCCGTCAGAGAGGATGACAATACAGCTGAGGCCGTCCTTCTCGCCGTCCAGGTACCACACATCGGCGATGTCGGCGAAGGCTTCGTCTGCGCTCTTGCTGCCGGAGCTGCTGATGGCGTAGGTGCCCAGAGACTCGATGGCCAGCTCGGTGGCGCTGCCCTGGGCCAGATAGGCGCAGCCGTCGTGCTCGTTGAAGAAGTACAGCTTGCCGTATTCCTCAATGACCTGGGCGCTGCCGCTGGCTGCGATCTCGCCGGCCTTGTAGAAGGTGAAGTACATGCCGCCTTCCGTGGCGCTGACCTCCAGGGTGTCGCATTCGGCGCCGCTTGCGCCCTCCCAAAGGCCGTAATACTCGTCGTAGGCGGAGGCATCGGCGGCGCTGTCATAGGCGGCGCCCTCGATGACGGGCGGGGCCGTCTGGATGGGATCGGTGTTGTCGTTGTTGTCGACGTCGTTATTGCCGCCGCCGCAGGCGGTCAGTCCCAGGCACATGGCCAGGGCCAGCATAAGCGCTGTCAGAATTTTTCCGTATTTCATAAAAACATCCCCTTGCTTTCAGATTCCTGCTGCTTTGCCCTTTCGTCGGTGGTGAAAAAGCCCTGCATTATAAATATTGTACGGCGGGACGTTTCGCATTTCCATTAACCAGTGGTTAGTATTTGCCGCGCTTGCCTGCCCGGTGATGCAAAAAAGGCCGCCGCAGTCCCGAACGGGGGACTGCGGCGGCCTTTCTGCCTATAAATTTCCGACTCAGGAGCGGCCGGCGATCTGCCGGGCCTCCCGGCACAGGGCGGTGATCTTCTCAAAATTGTGCGCGGCGATATCCGCCTTGGCGCACAGCCAGCTGCCGCCCACGGCGTGGATGAATGGGACGGAGAGGTACTCGCCCAGGTTCTTTTCATTCACCCCGCCGGTGGGGATGAACTTCACGCCGCCGAAGGGGCCGGAGAGGGCCTTCATGGCCGTCAGTCCGCCGTAGACGTTGGCGGGGAAGAACTTCACGACCTTGAGCCCGCAGGCCATGGCCTCCATGATCTCGGTGGGCGTCACGCAGCCGGGGGTCACCCCGATGTCGTGGGCGATGCACCAGGTGACGACCTCCTTGTTAAAGCCGGGGGACACGATGAATTTCGCGCCCCGGGCCACGGCGTCCCTGCACTGATCCAGGGTAATGACCGTGCCGGCGCCCACGAACATCTCGGGGCACTCCCTGGCCACCGCCTCGATGGACTCGGCAGCCGCCGCCGTGCGGAAGGTGATCTCCATCACGTCCACGCCGCCTGCCAGCAGGGCTTTGGCGGTGGGTACCGCGTCCGCCGCGTCGTCCAGTACAACCACTGGTACCACGGCGGCTTTATGAAGTCTGTCTAATGCTGTCATTCTGCATTCCCTCCTCAGCGCTGCACGCGGCCGGAGCCGTTGCCTGCGGCAAGGGCTTCGACTTCGGCGGCGCTCATGTGGTTGAAGTCGTGCTCCACGGCGTGCTTGAGGCAGGAGGCCGCCACCGCGAAGTCGATGGCCTGCTGGTCGTCCTTCCCGGCCAGCAGGGAGTAGATCAGCCCGCCGCCGAAGCTGTCGCCGCCGCCCACGCGGTCCACGATGTGCATGCGGTAGGTCTTGGAGAATACCGCTTTGTCCGTGGCGGCGTCGTAGAGCATGCCGGCCCAGTCGTTGTCCGATGCCGAGAGGGAGCCGCGCAGGGTGATGGCCACCTTTTTGCAGCCGAAACGCGCGGCCAGCTGCTGCGCCACGCTGATGTAGCCCTCCCGGTCCAGCTTGCCGGAGTCGATGTCGGTGTTCTTCGCCTCGATACCGAACACGTCCTTGGCGTCCTCCTCGTTGGCGATGCACACGTCCACATAGGGCAGGAGCCTGGCCATGCATTCGCCGGCCTCCTGGCGCGTCCAGAGCTTTTTGCGGTAGTTCAGGTCGCAGGAAACGGTCAGGCCCTTTTCCCTGGCGGCCTTGCAGGCGGCCAGACAGGCCTCGGGCAGCTGGCCGCCCAGGGCCGGGGTGATGCCGGTCCAGTGGAACCAGTCGGCGCCGGCGAAGATCTTGTCCCAGTCGAACTCCGATGCCTCGGCCGTTGCGATGGAGGAGCCTGCGCGGTCATAAATAACCTTGCTGGGGCGCTGGGAGGCGCCCTTTTCGCAGAAATAAATGCCCAGCCGCGCACCGCCCCGCAGCATCAGGGAGGTGTCCACCCCGTAGCGGCGCAGCTCGTTGACGGCGCACTGGCCGATCTCGTGGGCGGGGACCTTGCTGACAAAGGCGGCGTCCATGCCGTAGTTGGCCAAGGAGACGGCCACGTTGGCCTCACCCCCGGCGTAGGATGCCTCAAATCTGTCTGCCTGCACAAAGCGGAGGTAGCCCTCCGGATTCAGGCGCATCATGATCTCACCGAATGTAATGATCCGTTTCATTTTTGTACCTTCCTTGTCTGAAATATCCGTATGCCGTTACAGCACGACTCCGCCCTTGAAGATGGCAATGCCACGGCACCCGTGCTCCTCGGCCCGGGTCTGCCTGCCGGAGGCCACCGCCAGCACCGCGTCCAGCAGCCGGTCGCCGATGCTGTCCAGGTTCTCGCCACTCACGGCGGTGCCGGCGTCAAAATCGATCCAGTTCCGCTTTTTCTCAAAGAGCGGCGTGTTGCTGGAGATCTTGATGGTAGGCACCGGGGCGCCGAAGGGCGTGCCGCGGCCGGTCGTAAAGAGGATGAGCTGGGCGCCGGCGGCGGCCAGGGCCGTGGCGCTGACCAGGTCGTTGCCCGGCCCGCAGAGGAGATTCACCCCGGGTCTGGATACGCTGCCGGTATAGGGCAGCACGTCCACGATCTGCGCGTGGCCGCCCTTCTGCACGCAGCCGCAGGACTTGTCCTCCAGGGTGGTGATGCCACCGGCCTTGTTGCCCGGGCTGGGGTTTTCATATACGGCCTGCCCGTGGACAGTGAAGTAATGCTTGAAGCCGTCGATCATGGCGGCCGCTTTTTTATAGACCGCCTCGTCGGCGCATTTGCCGAACAGGATCGGCTCCGCGCCGAACATCTCCGGCACCTCCGTGAGCACCGTGCTGCCGCCCATGGCCACCAGCCGGTCGGAAAACCGCCCCACGGCCGGGTTCGCCGTGATGCCGGACAGCCCGTCCGAGCCGCCGCACTTCATGCCGGCCACCAGCTTCGCCGCCGGCAGAGTCTGCCGGGTAAAGGAGGCGGCATAGTCCGCCAGTTCGCGCAGCAGCGCGCTTCCGGCGGCCAGCTCGTCCTCTGCCTCCTGGCAGACCAGGAACTTGATGCGCCGGTCATCCCAGCTGCCCAGCTCCGCCTTGAACTGCTCCATGGTCAGATTTTCACATCCCAGGCCCAGCACCAGCACGCCGCCGGCGTTGGGATGCCGCGCCAGCGCGGCCAGCAGCCGCCGGGTCTGGGCGTGGTCGTCGCCGGTCTGGCTGCATCCAAAGGGGTGGGTGAAGGCGTATAGCCCCTCCACGCTGCCGCCCACCAGGTGCTGATTGCTCCCGGCCAGCTGCTCGGCGATGCCGTTGACGCACCCGACCGTGGGCAGGATCCACAGCTCATTGCGGATGCCGGCGCGGCCATCGGGCCGCAGATACCCTTCAAAGGTCCGCGCCTGCACCTGCGGCAGCGGATAGACCACGTGGCCATAGCGGGCCTCGCTTTGCTCAGTGAGACAGGTGGTGACGTTGTGGGTGTGTACCCATTGGCCGGCCCGGATGGGAACGCTGGCCCGGCCGATGGTGCAGCCGTATTTAATGATCCTCCCGTTTTCGGGAATGTCGCACAGGGCCATTTTGTGCCCCGCCGGGATCGCCTGGGCGGCGCCCTCCTCGCCCGGGGCCAGAGCCTCCACGGCAACGGCCACATTGTCCTGGGGATCGATCTGTATCAGCTTCATTTCAGACACTCCCTCATGGCTTCGTAAGCGCCCTTTTCCTCTATGTCGGCCAGGGCCCGGGCGGCGGCGTCTTCAAATCCCTCCAGCTGCGCAAGGCTTTCGCCCCACATGCGCTCATTGTGTACCAGCGCGTGGATCAGCTCCGGGGCGCTGTCATTTCGGTGATCGTAGAAAAAGTCCAGGCACCACGCCTCGTCCCGGACCTCATAGCGGTCTGCGCCCCTGTACCCGACGAGACATCCCTCGCCCCGCTCCTTTGCGTTGTGATAGAAGGCGGCGTACAGGGCAAAGGACATGACCAGGCAGGCCGGCAGCTTTCCGGCGCGGCGCTGGTATTCACGCACGCTGGGCAGCACTCTTGCCTGCCACTTGGCGGTGGAGTTGAGGGCGATGGCCAGCAGGGAATGGTCAATGTAGGGGTTGTTGAAGCGCTCGCTCACGGCGGCGGCAAAGCCGGTGAGCTCCTGGGCGGGCAGGTCCAGCGTCGGGATGATCTCGTCGTAGATGGCCCGGTTCATAAAGCTGTGGATGACCTCATCCTCCATGCAGGCGCGGACGATGTCCTTGCCCGCGAGATACGCGCCCAGGGCCATGGTCGTGTGCGCGCCGTTCAGGATGCGCACCTTGCGCTGCTTGTAGGGCCGGTGGTCGTCCGTAATGAGGATGGGCAGGCCCGCTTTTTCAAACGGCAGTTCCTCCTGCAGCGTCTGGGGCGCCTCGATGACCCAAAAGGCGAACACCTCCCCGGCGTCCATGAGCTCGTCCTCATAGCCGAAGCCGCGGCAGAGCTCCTGCGCCTCCCCCCGGGGATAGCCGGTGACGATCCGGTCCACCAGCGTGGAGCAGATGTGGTTTTCCCGGGCGAACCAGTGGCGGAAATCCGCCCCCAGCTGCCAGAAATCGAAATACTGCTCCAGGCAGCGGCAGAGCAGGCCGCCGTTGTCGTCGTTCAGCTCGCACGGCAGGATCCAGAATCCGGGCAGGCCCAGCTGGTAGCGCCGCAGGAGAAAGGCGGCCAGCTTGGCCGGGTAAGAGGCCGGCGGAGCGTCCTGCATCCGGCAGGAGGGGTCAAAGACGATGCCCGCCTCCGTGGTGTTGGAGAGGATGAACCGCAGGGCCGGATTGGCCGCGGCGTCCAGGAGGGCCTCCCAGTCGCTTTGGGGGTCCAGGCAGCGGGAGATGCTGGAGATCACCCGGGTGATGCTCTTTTTCTGCCCGTTTTCGCGCCCCCGCAGCACCAGGGTGTATAGCCCATCCTGCGCGGCAAAACGCTCCGTGACCTCCGGGTGCCCGCCTCGGGGCTGCGACACGAGGATCTTCCCGTCAAAGCCGCATTTTTCGTTCATGATGTCAATAAAGTGATCCGCGAAAGCCCGCAGGAAGCCGCCCTCGCCAAACTGGAGCACCCGCTCGGGCGCCTGGCGGAGCAGGTAGCCCCGGTAGTCCAGCGCCTGCAATGTCTGATAATTCAATCGTTCCAATTTGATCCCCCGTTTTCTGCCCTCCCCGGCGCGCCGCACCGGAGAAGGCCGTGCCGTCATATCTCCTTCAGGTCAAAGTCGAAGTACCGCACGGCGTTGTTGTAGCTGATGTCCTTCACGATGCTGCCCAGAGTCGCCATCCGGGCGGGATAGAGGCCGCGCTCCACCCAGTCGCCCAGCATGTTGCACAGCAGCCGGCGGAAGTAGTCGTGCCGGGTGTAGGAGAGGAAGCTGCGCGAATCCGTCAGCATCCCCACAAAGCTCGCCAGGTTCCCCAGGTTTGCCAGGGACTTCATCTGCGCGGTCATCCCGTCAATGTGGTCGTTGAACCACCAGGCGGCGCCGTGCTGCAGCTTCGAGCAGGCATCGGAATTCTGGAAGCAGCCGATGATGGAGTCGATGGCCGCGTTGTCGGTGGGGTTCAGGGAGTAGAGGATGGTCTTCGGCAGCTGGCCGGTGCGCTCCAGCAGGTCAAGGAAATCGGCCAGCTGGGCCATGGGTGCGCCGGAGCCGATGCAGTCATAGCCGGTGTCGGCGCCGTGGGCGTAGAACATCCGGGAGTTCACATCCCGCTTCGCCCCGTAATGCAGCTGCATGACCCATCCGCGCCGGCTGTACTCCCGGCCCAAGAAGAGCAGGAACGCGCAGTGGTATTTTTCACACTCCTGGGCGCTGGGGACCTCGCCCCGCAGGCGGCGGGCAAAAATGTCCTCGATCTCCTCCTCACTGGCCGGCGCGCAGGAAATGTACTCCAGGGCGTGGTCGGATACCCGGCAGCCCAGGTAGGCAAAATAGTCCATCCGGCGGATCAGGGCCTCCTTCAGGGCCGCAAAGCTGTCGATGGAGACGCCGCTGGCTGCGCCAAGCTGCGCAAGATAGGGAATAAAGGTGTCTTTTTCGATGTTCTTTGCTTTGTCGGGCCGCATGGCGGGCAGCACCTGCACGTCGAAGCTCTCGTCCTCCCGGAGCAGCCGGTGCCACTGGAGGGAATCGGCGGGGTCGTCGGTGGTGCAGATGAGCTTCACCCCGCTCATTCTGATAATTTCACGCACCGAAAGGCCGCCCTGGGCCAGCTTTTCATTGCAAATGCGATAGACCTCGGCGGCGTTTTCGCTGTTCAGGTCTCCCTCGAAGCCAAAGTATTTCTTCAGCTCCAGGTGGCTCCAGTGGTACAGGGGGCTGCCCACCGCCCGCTCCAGACACTCCACCCATTTCTGGAAGCGGAGCTCGTCGGGTTCGGTGCCGGTGATGTATTTTTCCTCCACGCCGAACGAGCGCATCAGTCTCCATTTATAATGGTCGCCAAAATTGGAACCGCCCACGCCGAGCCAAAGCTGCGCAATGTTGGGGTAGCGCTTGTCCTCATAGATCTCCTTGGGGTCGATGTGGCAGTGGTAGTCGATGATCGGAGCGTTTTCCGCAAAGCTGTGATAGAGCGTTCTGGCTGTGCCTGAACCGAGCAGAAACTCGCTGTCGTTGAACTTTTTCATAATTCGCCTCCGGCAGATTTGGGGGGAAGAGCGCATTTGCCTTTCACACGGGATCCGTTAATTAACGTTAAATTTACGTGAAGTGCAGATGAAACTTTCCACGCCTATTTCCAGTTCATTTTACTTTCATTTGTGCCGCCTGTCAAGATGGTTCCTATTTTTTCTGTTCAAAATGTCTAAATGAAAATTTTTTGCCATTTTTTCAAAAAAATGTAGACAAACGCCGAGGGAGTGGTTATAATAAACCCATCAAGAACGCAACAAAACACACGGAAATTAACGGAGGGCGGCTATGCGCAAACGTGTTACTATGACTATGATCGCCGAGGCCTGCGGCACCTCCATCGGTACGGTGGACCGGGCCCTGAACGATCGTGCGGAGATCAATCCCGAGACAAAGCGGCTGATCCTCGAAACTGCTGAGCAGCTGGGCTATCAGCGCAAGGTCTCCGCATCCCGGTCGGGCGGCAAACGCCGCATCGCGGTGATCTATCCCCGCAAGCCCGAGGAGTTTTACAGCTGCATCGCCCACGGGATCGACAAGGCGGCCCGGAAAATGGCCTCCGCGGGCATCGAGATCGAGCAGCTTTTCTTTGATGCCATGACCCCCTCGTCGGAGCTGGACCTGCTGGGGAGCTTGGACATTTCCCGCTATGCCGGCATCGCCATCAACCCCCTGGGCTCCGGCTGCGCCGAGTATATCAACGCATTCGTCGAAAAGGGCGTTCCCGTGGTCACCTTTAATAATGACCTGCCCAACAGCAAGCGCCTGTTCTATGTGGGGTGCAACTCCTATCAGTCCGGCCGCATGGCCGGCGATGTGCTGGGTACGCTCATCGGCGGCAGCGGCGGCATTGCCGTGCTGGGCAATTTCAACCACACCATGCCCTTTTTCGAGCGGTTTGACGGCTTCTGCCAGGTGGTGCGCGACAACTATCCCGACGTGACCATCTATTCCTCACCCGACTGCAAGCTGGACCCTGAGCTTACCGAGCGCAATATTCAGAATCTGCTGACCCAGGCGCCGGACCTGCGGGGCATCTTCTGCACGGGCCTTTCCACCACCATCGGCACTGTGGAGGCCCTGAAGCGGATGGACTGCCGCTCCCTCACCGTCGTCGGCTACGACGTCTGCGACAAGACGGCGCAGATGGTGCAGGAGGGCTGGTGCCAGGCGCTGATCTATCAGGACCCCCATCAGCAGGGCTATCAGGCCACCAAGCTCCTGTGCCGCCACGTGCTCGATGGGTGGCTGCCCCCCCAGGACCGCCTGTTCATTGAGTCGCGCATTGCCTTCCGCCAGAATGTGGAGAATTACACCGGCGGCGTGGGCCAGTGGGATCTGAGCATCTGATCCCGCCCCTTTCCCTTTGTATAAGATCCGCTCCCCCGTGGGCTGGGTTTTATAGATACACAAATCAATATTATGGAGGAAAAACAGATGAAAAAGATTCTAGCGATCGTTCTCTCCCTGTGCATGGTCCTCGCTCTCTGTGCCTGCGGACAGAAGGAGCAGGGCGGCACCAGCAAAGACTTTGCGCCCGACCCCGAAAAGACCATCACCCTGATCGTTCCCCAGGGCGCCGGCGGCGGCACGGATACCCAGGCCCGTCAGCTGGTGGAGGCCATGAAGGAAGTTTCCGGCTTCCAGAACATCATTGTTGAGAACGTCACCGGCGGTTCCACCGGTATCGGCACCAACCAGGTCATCGATGCCGAGGCGGACGGCTACACCCTGCTCATGTACGGCACTTACGTTGTCTGCGGCACCATGACCGGCTATACCGACGGTTATAAGGGCCTGGACTTCATCGCGGGCCTGTCCCTGGAGCCCTTCATGCTGGCTGTGAAGTCTGACTCCCCCTACAACTCCCTGGACGATGTCATCAAGGCCGCCAAGGCCAATCCCGGCTCCGTCACTCTGGGTAACGCCGGCGCCACCGCCACCACCGGCGTGGTCGCTTACGGTATGAACATTGCCTGCGACAATGCCTTCAACGTGGTTGCCTTCAACGGCAGCTCCGAGCTGATCCCCGCCGTCCTGGGCGGTCACTGCGACATCGGCGTGTTCTCCCAGTCCGAGGTCCTTGCCAATGCCGACGGCCTCAAGCCCCTGGTGTTCCTGGGCCAGGATCACTCCGTGCTGGATGAGTTCAAGTCCGTTCCCACCCTGGCCGAGGCCGGCTACGGCGATCTGAACGTGCCCGGCGGCTGCTTCAGAGGCATCTGCTGCACCAAGGGCGCTCCTGCCGAGATGGAGCAGTGGCTGGCGGATACCGTCGAGGCTGCCTTTAATTCCGACAAGTTCCAGAGCTTCCTCAATGAAAATGGTTTGCTGCCCCAGTTCTCCAAGCTTGGCGATTTCGAAAAGTTCAATTCCGATATGATCGAGACCATGAAGCCCATCATCCAGGCCACTGGTCTTGCTGCCGGCGAGTACGCTAAGTAAGCCATAAGACAGGATCGGCTACCGGTCGATGCACATCGACCGGTAGCCTTTTCGCAGACCCACTATCACATTAGCACGAGGTATATGACTATGAAATTAAGAATAAAGCCCTTTCCCGCGGTAATGACCGTCCTTTCAGCGCTTTATCTGCTCTATGTCCGCATGAGTGAGGACACTGTCCTGGCGGCCGATGCCGTGGGCGGCGACCCCGGCGGAAAGATCCTGCCCACGATCATGGCCGTCTTCATGTTTGCCGGTTTCCTCTATATCACGATCAAAGAGCGCCCTGATGGAAAGCATGAGGAAAAGGGCACCGTGATCCTGTTCCTTATCACCCTGGGCCTTTCCCTTGTATATCTGTTTTTGCTCAAGCCCGTCGGCTTTGTTCTTATGTCCGTCGTGCTTCTTTTCCTGCTGGAATACATATACACTACCATTGATTCTCCCCGCAGCTGGAAGCAGGGCGTTTTGGGCTGTATCGGCACCACGGCCGTAACAGCGGGCGCCTACCTGCTCATGCGCTATATCACCAAGCTGCTGCTGCGCCTGGCCCGTGTCGGCTCCCTGCCTGGGGTCTTCGGCTCCACCGTGTTCAACGGCGTCATCTCTCTGGTGCTGATCGCCGCCCTGACGATCCTCTTTGCCGCGACCGTCTGCAAGGCGCTGAAGAATAAGGGCTGCGAGCGCCTGTCCAAATCCGCGCTCATCACCTTTGCGGTGGTGCTTGCCCTGTATGTGATCTTCAAGCAGTTTTTCAACGTGAATCTGGCCCCCGGCCTTTTGAATTACTAAGGAGGACAATATGAGTGATTTTCTTTTAGGCCTGGGCCTGGTTGCGCACCTGGCGACCTTTGCGTGGTGCGCCTTCGGTTCTGTGCTCGGCATTATCCTCGGCGCGCTGCCCGGCCTCACGGCCACCATGGGCATCGCCCTGGTCATCCCCATTTCCTATCAGCTGGATACCGCCACCGGCATCGGCCTGCTGCTGTCGGTCTACTGCGGCGCCGTGTCCGGCGCCTCCATCCCCGCCATCCTGCTGGGCATTCCCGGTAACCCCAACGCCATCGCCACTGTGGAAGACGGCCAGCTCATGACCAAGAAGGGCCTGGCCGGCCAGGCCCTGGGCGGCGCCGTGATCGCCTCTCTCATCGGCGGCCTGGGTTCCGAGATTTTCCTGATCTTCTTCAGCCCCCTCATCGCCAAGATGACTCTCGCCTTCGGCCCCGCCGAAAAATGCACCCTGGCCCTGGTGGGCATCGTGATCATCGCCGCCGTCTCCGGCAAGAGCATTCTCAAGGGCCTGCTCATGGGCGCCCTGGGCTTTGTGTTTGCCTTTGTGGGCCCTGACCCCATGTCCGGCACCCTGCGCATTCCCTTTGTGGAGATCTTCCGCAAGACGCCCCTTGCCAACGGCTTTGACATGACCTCCACCCTCATCGGCCTCTATGGCGTCAGCCAGGTTTTCTCCGAGCTTGCTAACCTTCGAAAAAAACAAAACACCAATGTTTGTACCAATATCGGTAAAGTCTTTCCTCCGTTTAAGAAAGTTGCCTCCATGTGGCAGATCATTCTCTCCTCTCTGGGCATCGGTACGCTCATCGGCGCTATCCCCGGTACCGGTGCGTCTATCGCTGTGTTCATGGCCCGCAATGCCGCCACCGGCATCTGCAGCCGCAATAAGAAGAAGTTTGACCAGCCCGGCACTGGCTGCCTGGAGGGTGTGTTCGCCCCGGAGGTAGCCAATAACGCCGTCACCGGCGGCGCCCTGATCCCGGCTCTGAGCCTCGGTATCCCGGGCGACTCTGCCACGGCCGTGCTGATCGGCGCGCTGATGATCAACGGCGTTACCCCCGGCTATTCTCTGTTCTCCCAGAATATGCCCCTGGTGTATTCTCTGTTCATCACGCTGTGCGTGGCCAATGTGTTCATGGCCGTGTTCCAGCTGGCCGGCGTGCGGTTGTATCCCAAGATCCTGCTGATCTCCCAGCGGGTCCTGATGCCCATCGTGCTGGTGCTGTCCTTTGTGGGCCCCTATGCGCTGGCAGGCTCCTCCGTGTCCAAGGGCATCTACTATGTGGGCACAGCCCTGTTCATGGGCCTGGTGGGTTATATTGCCAAGAAGAATGAGTACCCCATCGCACCTATCGTCCTGGGCCTGATCCTGGGCGGCATGTTTGAAGAGCAGTTCCGCCGCGGCATGAAGCTGGGTGCCGGCACCCTCTCCCGGTTCTATACCTCTCCCATCTGCTGGCTGTTCATTGCCCTGTCCGTAGTCATTGTCGTTTCCACTGTGATCAAGAGAAAGAAGACGGAAAATGCTAAAGTTTAAATTTTTGGGTGCCAATGGCTCCTGCCAGGATGCCGACTGCGGCAACACCTCGATCCTGTTCACCGATGGCGCCGGGAGCCTCTGCATCGACCTGGCCTGCAATATCTCCAGCGTTGTGGACGCGGATATCGACGCAGTCCTCCTCACCCATGAGCATATCGACCATATCTACGCCCTGCCGTCCCTGCTGCATCAGCTCTGGCTCACGGGGCGCACCCGGCCCCTGACCATTTACCTGCCGGCGGGCCTGGATCCGTTTGTCAACGGCATGATCGACCTGTTCAGCATCCGCAGCAAGAAAAATATATTTGCTATTGTCCTCTCCCACGAGGAGCAATTCACCGTGGGCGGGATGCACTTTCAGACCTTCAAGACCGATCACACCCCCATCTCCGTGGGCGTGATCGTGGAGGAGGGCGGCCGCAAGCTCGTCTACACCGGCGACAGCCGCCCCATTCCCGCCGCACCGGAGTTCATGTCCGGTGCGCAGGTCCTCATCCATGAGGCCTCCGGCCTGGAGAGCAATGAGCAGACGCTCATTCAGAAGGGCCATTCCAGCGCCGCGGACGCCGGGCGTCTTGCCGCCGCCCTGGGGGCAGGGCAGCTGTACCTGTGCCACCTGCCCCGGGGCACCGCCGCCAAGCAGGCCCTGCTCAGCGAGGCCCGCTCCCTTTTCCCCGCCGCCCATTTGCCCGGGATACTGACGGAATATACACTGTAAGGAGATATGCACCATGACTTCTAACCTCGATATGTTCAAGCTGTATGACATCCGCACCCGGCACGAGCGCCTGTCCGACGCGGATTCGGAACGCTTGCTCAAAGCAATCGCCCTCTATTACAGGGATTCCGTCCGGGTCAGCCGCATCTATATTGCCCGGGATGCCCGGCTCTACGGCGCAAAGCTTCTGGATATGGCGGTGGAGATCTTCCCCCGCTACGGCCTGGAGGTGTTCTTTAACCCCGTCCAGATCTCCACCTGTCAGTTCTATTACTCCTGCATGCGCGATCGGGACGGCGGCGGTATGATGATCACCGCCAGCCACAACCCCAGCGACTATATCGGCTTCAAGCTGGTGGGCCCGGACGTGACGCCCATTGCCATGGGCTGCGGCCCCGACGGCGGCCTGGAGCAGGTCCGCAAGAACTATGTGGCCGATGCGCCCTATCCCGCCGGCACACCTGCGGGAGTCCATGTGGCCCAGTATCAGAGCGACTATGTGGACTACTCCATGCGCCTTGCGGGGGTCAAGCCCGGCGACCTGCGTGGAATGCGCGTTTTCGGCGAGTTCCTGGCCGGCTCCTCCGGCGCGGACTTTGCCCTGGCCATGGATCGTGCCGGCGCGACGTATACCCTCAGCCATGTGGTTCCCGATGGGTTCTTCCCCTACGGCAACCCCAACCCCGTGGAGGAGCCGTCCATTGCCCCCGCCCGCAAGAAGGTGGCCGAAGGCAGCTATGACATCGGCTACTGCTTCGATGGCGACGGCGACCGGATGGACCTCATGTACCCCGATGGGCAGCAGGTGATCCCCGGCCTGAATATCTCCCTGCTGATCCCCTATATCAAGGAGATCTTCAAGCCCTATTTCGGCGAGAACTATCCCTTCAAGGCGTTTGTGGACGTCAAGGCCATCCCCCTGGCGCTGATCGAGATCTCCCGGGCGGGCATCGAGCAGCACATCATCCGCAACGGCCATTCCTTCATCAAGGAAAAGCTCCGGGAGTACCAGCAGGAGGGCTACATCGTGTCCGAGGAGGAGTCCTCCCACTATTACATGAACTTCCCCTTCGACCCGGAGGACCTGTCCAAGGGCTTTGCCGCCACGGAGAACTCCCTGTTCTTCGCCCTGCTCACCGCCAGAGCGCTCAAGGAGAATCCCCAGGGCTACCGGCGGATCTACGAGCTGCAAAAGGGCATCTACCGCTACCGGGAGTGGCCCCTGTATTTCAACGTGTATGACGAGATGGTCCACATCATCGCCGACGTAGAAAACGAAATGCGCGCCCGGGGAGCCACGGTCATCAAGGAGATGGCCGACGGCTCCGACCTGGACGCTGCCGTCATGCGCTTCAACCTCCCCACCGTCTTCACCGCCGATACCCGGTTCCCCCAGGAGTGGTGCCAGGTGGCCCAGCGCATTTCCCGGTCGGAGGATGCCATGACCCGTTGGGAGGTCGTTGCCTCCGATCCCGCGCTCTGCAAGAAGATGAACGATGTCATCATCGCCATTGCGGACCGATATGTTGAAAAGGGTCTCGCTCACTATTAACTCCGCAGCATTTCCCCATACGCAGTATAAGGAAGCCGGGAAGCAGTGCGTTCCGGCTTCCTTCCGTTTTACCCATTCGCCATTTGCTTTCAGAAGGAGGGAGGTACCCCTATGATTTCTGCTTTGGATCCCCTGCGGGCGCTTACGCCCCTGTCGCTGCTGCTGCGGCTGCTGCTGGCCATGCTGTTCGGCGGCCTCATCGGTCTGGAGCGCGGGCGCAAGCGCCGGGCGGCGGGCTTTCGCACCTATATGCTCGTGTGCCTGGGCGCGGCCATGACCAGCGTCCTGAGCCAATACCTGCACGTCATGATGAACACGGTGTGGCTGGAATACGCGTCCCTGAGCGCCCGGCAGATCGACATGAGCCGCTTCGGTGAGAAGGTCTTCAGCGGCATCGGCTTCCTGGCCGCCGGTACCATCATCGTCACCGGCCGCAAGGAGGTCAAGGGCCTCACCACTGCCGCCGGCCTCTGGGCGTCCGCCTGTATGGGCATCGCCATCGGCGCGGGCTTTTATGAGTGCGTGGTCATCGCCTTTGCGCTGATGTTCTTCTGCATCCACTTCCTGCCGGCGGTGGAGGCCTATCTCGTCGAGAACGCCCGCAACATGAATATCTATATTGAGCTCCGCTCACTGGAGAGCATGGGGGAGCTCCTGGGCCAGGTCAAGGCCCTGGGCGTCCAGGTCTACAGCGTGGAGATCGACCGGGCCAACGGGGAGGACCGCCGCTATCCCAGCGCGGTGCTCAGTGTGCGGCTCCGGCCCCATCAGCCCCACCCGCAGATCCTGGCGGCGCTGTCCGAGGTCACGGGCGTGACCATGATCGACGAGATTTGACAGAGGGAGGGAGAACCATATGCTGACTTTATTTGACGGGCTGCGGGAGATCACGCTGGCCTCCATAGCCCTTCGCCTGGTGCTGAGCACGCTGTGCGGCGGCATCGTGGGCCTGGAGCGGGAATTCAAGCGCCGCAGCGCCGGTTTCCGCACCCATATCCTCATTTGCCTGGGCGGCGCCATGACCACCCTGATCAGCGAATACTGGCTGGTCTACATGCATTACTACCTGGATACCACCCGCCTGGGGGCGGGTGTCGTGGCCGGCATGGGCTTCATCGGCGCCGGTACCATCATCGTCACCCGCCGCCAGCGGGTCAAGGGCCTGACCACGGCGGCGGGCCTGTGGACGGTGGCCATCGTGGGCCTGGCCATCGGCGCGGGCTTTTATGAGGGCGCCCTGCTGACCACGGTCCTGATCCTGCTGGCGGAGCTTCTGTTTTCCAAGCTGGAGTACCATATCATGGCCAACGCCCCGGAGATCAATCTCTTTGTGGAGTATACGGACCGCCATGCCCTGGACCGTGTCCTGCAGCTTTACCGGGAGAAGCAGGTGAAGGTCTCCGGCATGGAGATCACCCACCAGCCGGACCGGGAGGGAAACGCCGCGGCCTGCGCGCTTTTCACCCTGCGTCTGAACCGGAAAAACAGCGCCGGGACGATCCTCTCCGACATCTGCGCCACAGAGGGCGTCCTGAATGTGGAGGAGATCTGAGGGTTTTCCCGGCCCTATCCGCCCAAGGCGGCACACACCCCCGAGGTGTGTGCCGCTTTCTTTCCGCTCCGCAACAGCGGGTTGCTTGCCCCGGGGCGCGCCGTGTGGTAAAATGGACAAAAAGAAAGGGGCTGAAATTATGACGACCCAAGAGATCATCCATACCCTCCGCAGCAAGGCGGGGCTTTCCCAGGAGGAGCTGGCCGAGAAGGTCCATGTCACCCGCCAGGCCGTGTCCCGATGGGAGACCGGCGACACCGTCCCGGGGATAGACACCCTGAAGCTGCTGTCCACCCTGTTTGACGTGTCCATCAATACGCTTCTGGGCGCGCCGCAGACGCTGGTCTGCCAGTGCTGCGGGATGCCGCTGGAGGATGGCACCACCAGCCGGGAAAAGGACGGCACGTTCAACGAGGATTACTGCAAGTGGTGCTACGCGGACGGCAAATTCACCTATACCCGCATGGAGGACCTGGTGGATTTCTGCGTGGAGCACTTTACCGGGGATGCCTGCACCCCGGACCAGATGCGCGCCTATATGAACGAAAAGCTGCCCAAGCTGAAGTATTGGCGCAGCCAAACCCCCTGACCCGCCAGGCTGCATTTTCACTCTCCCCATAGGGGCCGATGGCCCTGTTGCGGTGCCCAAAATTTCTACGCTGCCTTACGGCGGACGCTGGAAATTTTGACCGCGGCCACTCGCTCACTTCGCTGTATCCGCCACTGGCGGCGCTCAGTTCGCTCCCCACATCGGCCCGCTTGCACTGCACTCCTTGTTTCCAGCCGTAGGGGCCGGCGTCCCCGACGGCCCGAGCCGGGCTTGCACAAGTCCCCATGCTCCCCGTAGGGGCGGGGTTCTACCCCGCCCGTTTGCGCACCCCCGCCCTACAGAATACCCTGTAGGGCGGCACCCATGTGTGCCGCCGTGCTCCGCACTCCCCGCAAACCCCTGTCATTGCGAGCCAGTGACCGACGTCACTGGTGTGGCAATCCGTAATATCCCTGCCCCATACCGCCCCCACCGGGGCGGTTTTTTGCTGCATAAATTATGCAAAAATGACAAAATTCCCGCTTCTGCGCGTAAAAAATATACAAATCGGTTACAGATGCCGGAAAACTGTTTCCACCCCCTGCCGCTTATGGTATACTGAGCCACACAGGCGGTGATATTTCGTGATGATCTATCTGCAGATGCTCCCATCCCCCTCGGACAAGGATAAATTCGAGCAGCTCTACACCCTCTACCGGGGGCTGATGTTCTATGTAGCCCGGCGCATTTTGCCCGGCGAGGCGGACGCGGAGGACGCGGTCCACCAGGCATTTGTGTCCATAATAGAAAATTTGAAAAAAATTTCTGAAGTCAGGTGTCCAAAAACCCGTTCCTACGTCGTTATCATAACAGAGCGCAAAGCCATCGACATACTCCGCAGCCGTTCCCGGCTCAGTCCAGAGGCGTTTGAGGAGCGCACCTATGGCGTGGAGCTGCCCCTCCCGGGGGATGGCGGCCTGGCGGATGCCATGTCCCGGCTGCCGGCTGCCTATCGGGAGGTGCTGCTCCTGCGGTATTACCACGGCTATACCGTCCGGGAGATGGCCCCCATGCTGGGCAGAAAGCCCGGCGCGGTGCAGAAGCTGCTCACCCGGGCCAAGGCGGCTCTGCGCAAAAAACTGGAACAGGAGGATGAACCCCATGGGAAAGCAACCGTATTTTGATGACGCGGCGCTGCAGGCCGCGGCGACGCAGACGGCGGAGTCTCTGCTCTCGTCCCTCCCCGCCCCGTCGTCCTGCCAACATGCGTTTTCGGAGCTGTTCCTGAAGAAAATAGACGTCCTCCTCCAAAAACGCCGCCGCAGAGCGGCAGCCCAACGCATGTGGCAGCGCGTGGCCGTGGTGTTCCTGGTGGTGTTCCTCAGTGCTGCGACCTGGCTGAGCGTGGATGTCCACGCCCGTGAAAAGCTGTTCCAGTGGACCAAGGAAGTCGTTGATAAGATAATCGTGCATCATTTGGACGGCGGCAATATAGAGGGGGTATTCAGCGGATATGAGCCTACCTGGATACCAGATGGCTCTACCCTTGTTGATAGAGACCATTCCGATGAATTTGGTTTTGACTATTACTATTATGAAAACGCAGAAACAGGACAGGTGTTTTACATTAACTGCAATTTCATGAAAGATTCAGCTATGACTATCACACAACACAGTACTGAGGAACCGACAATTCATGATATAAATGGCAATCAGGGCAAATTTTATCTACCGGACGAGATCAGTGGGAGTTCGTCATTGGTTTGGGTTGATGAGAATGCGGCTGTAGTATTTATTATAGAAGGAAATATATCGGAGCAGGAAATGTTGCACATAGCCAAGGGCATAATTTCGTCAAATTCTACAAAATAAAAAATTTCAAAAATTAGTGTCCAAAATCGACCTCTTTCTCCGTTATATATACAGACCCGCGCAGTCAAGTCCGGACCCGGTCTATATTTTACAGAGGGAGCAACCGCCATGGCAAAGAAAATGAAAAAAATCGTCCTGATCCTTGCACTGATCCTATACCTGCTTATACTGCTGTGGTATACGATTGGCAATTACCGAACGCCCAGCTATAACTACGGCGCGAATTTTGTGCCGTTTCGCACCATGATCGGGGATGTGGTGAAAGAGGGCACAGTAGGGGACGCGGCATCGGTGCGGCATATGCTCAGGTATAATGTGCTGAACCTATTGATGCTTGTGCCCTTAGGGGTGCTGCTCCCGCTTGCTGCCGAAAAAATGAAAACATATAAGCGGTTTCTTTGGGCCCCTTTGCTGTTGAGCATTTTCATAGAACTGACCCAATACGTATTCCATATCGGCACCTGTGATGTGGACGATGTGATCCTGAACTTTGCAGGCGCGTCCATTGGCTTCCTTGCTGTGTATTTACTGGGAAAACACGGCGATGCAAGGCGCGATGATACGGGAGAAAATTGCCAAAAATAAAAAACTCCGCCCCGATCCCATCATCCGTACAGCTGGGTGACGTGCCGTGCCGTCCCGTCACCCTGAATGAATATACACACCTATTGTTACATGAAAGGAGATCCCTATGAGATTAGCCGACAAGCTGCTCCTCTGTGCCGCGGGTATTTACACGGCCTTGCAATGCGCTCGTATTCTGGATCATTTTTACGCCTGGTTTTTTATGGAATACTTTTTTATCGGCATTTTCCTTCTCCTGGCCGCCATCGAGTACGGCAAGCTGCTCCGCGCCTATTTCAAAAAGAAGCGCAAGAATAACGAAACCACTCCCTAAGCCTTTGCTCCGGTAGGGCCCACGCCCCGCCGTTCACCCAAACACACGATGCAGAAAGGAGAATTTACCATGAAAACGCTGAAAAAACATTGGAAATGGGCCCTTGTGGCCGCCATCGTGGTGCTGCTGACAGCGATTTTTGCCACCTGGCGTCCCGTGAAGTATCCCGCCGCCCAGGCGTATGTGGTCGGCAGCAGCAACTGCCGGGGCCAGGTGGACACGGCGCAGTTCCTGGAGAAGGGCGACGCCTTTGCCATCGCCGCGGATGAAAACGGCTGGGCCGTGTTCAAAAACCCCGCCAAGGCCCTCCAGGCCCTGCGCGCGCATTATGGCCAAGGCATTTGGCTCATCCAAAAGGAGCTGCATATGCTGCCCCTCACCCCCTATACCTATTATCCCTACGCCATGAACGGCTGGGCGCCCACCAGCGGCACGGCCGAGGCTCGGGAGCAGGCGGAGTTTGTCACACGCTTTATTGATATCTACGAAAACAGCTTCCGGCACTGACCCCTGTTTTTTCAGAAAGGAGCGCTCCGTATGAAAGAGAAAGGAAACCGCCCCCACAGTCTGCGCGCCCAAAGGGAGGTGCCGCCATGCAGCTGAGTAAGAAAGAGATCGTCACGGCGTCCTTCTGCGCCGCGGCCTATGTATTCCTGGCCGTCCTGATCCTCTGGGGCAGCCTGTGGAGCATTACCGTCTCCTGCGTGGGGATCGGTGTGTTCACCAACGCGGTCACATCCCTGTATTTCGCCCGCTTTGCGGGGAAAAAGAGCGCCGTGCTGGTGTCGGCCTTTGCCCTGCTTGTGAATACCGCTTTCTTGATCCTCAGCGTCCGGGGGATCTACCTGCCCCACGCCGATGACCCGTCCATAGCGGAGCAGGTGGCCGCGATCCTCCTGATCGCTTGCAGCGGCGCGTGGCTTTATAAAAGCATCCGGCGGTATAAGCGCCCGTAGCCCCGCGTTTGCCCCCTGATCCGAAAGAGAAAACTAAGGAGGACCCCCCCTATGAACGCACGATTGAAGACCCTGCTCATCCTGGCCGCCTCCCTGTGCGTCTGCCTGCTGGCCGCCTTGGCGTATGCCTATATTCTGCAGCTCCACGGCTGGTATCACGGCGCCCCGGAGGAGGGCATCGCCCGGTACGCCGGCGTCCGGCAGGAGGATGTGCGCCTGCGCGTCACCCAGCAGGAGGAGGGCTATCTGTATACCATTTGGGAAAATACCGCCACCGGCGAGGTATCCATGACGTTTCTTGTCCGGCAGAAAAGGCTGGGCCGCAGCTACCTCCGTCCCAAGGGCGCGGCGTCCCTCAGCGCCAATGGCGCCGTGTTTGAGATCTATCAGACCGGCGAGGGCGGCGATGGGATCCAAAAGAGCCTCATCATCGTCGCCTGCGATAACCGCAGCGGCGTCCTGGACCGCTGCGAGCTGACCTATACCCAGCGCGGCGCCAACGGCACCGCCCGCGACCGCACGGAGACCGTTTCCGTAACGGGCCCGTTCCTGCTGCGCGCCCAGTGGCTCCCGGGGGATGTGTACTGTGCCGGTGTGGCCATTGACCGGCAGGGTGCCGTGGCCGCCCGTTACGGCACCTGGACGGAGCCCGCCCGTCTCTCCGGCTGAACCACTTTGTTCTCTTGTTTCCGCAACCTTTCAGATTGGGGTAAAACTTGTCACGGAAATCATTTGGTTTGATTGCGCCTTCTGCCGGGGCGCTGTCCTCAGAACCGCGCATCGCGGCGCTTTACGCTTGCCAAATCTCCCACATCGGTGTATAATAACGCTGTAGCTGCGGGCCCCGCCCGCACAGGGGAATGAAGTTCTCCCCGGGAAACCGAACCGCTTGAAAAGCTGATGACTTCTGCCGTGGGCAGGGGCATCAGCTATTTTTTTTGGAAAGGAGAGAGCGGCATGCTGGTAAATTGTCTGTTCGTTGGGCTGGGAGGTGCCGCCGGGGCCGTAGCCCGCTATCTGCTGGGCTTGCTGCCGCTGCGCAGCGGCAGCGGGTTTCCCCTGGCCACCTTGGGCATCAATGTGGCGGGTGCCTTCTGCCTGGGGCTGATCGGTGCCCTGGCCGCCCGCCATGGCGCGGCGGATCCCCGGCTTCTGCTGTTTCTCCGGGTGGGTCTCTGCGGTGGATTCACCACGTTTTCCACCTTCTGCCAGGAATCCGTGCAGCTGTTCCAGTCCGGCAAATTCTTCCTGGGCGGGCTGTATGTGGGCCTGAGCGTCCTTTTGGGCCTGGGGGCAGTGGCCCTGGCGCAGCTGGCGGTAAAATAAAAGATCCGTACCCCTCGGGGTACGGATTTTTTCCTGTTATTCCTGCACGGCCGCTGCCTGCGCCGGGGCGTTGAAGGGCGCCGTCAGCACCTGGGGCTTGCGGAGAATGCGCCGGAAATCGTGGCAGAATGCGGCGTATTCATAGCCGGTGCAGATGCGCTCGTCCATAACGATGCCCAGGGGCATCATCTTCCGGCTCAGATCCCCGGCCATGTAGTTGGGCACGGGCTTGCCCATGCACACAAACACGCTGGTGGTGCCGAATTCGTAGCAGTGGTGGTGGATGTAGCTGGTCTTGATGGAGGCCAGGTTGGTGATAAACAGGCTGGTGTGGAAGGGGGAGAGCTCAATGATCTTCCGGGGCAGCAGCCCGTGCCTGTCCAGGAAATAGGCCAGTCCGATGACGAACCGGGGCAGCCCCGGTACAGAGAACATGAACCGTGCGAAATGGTCGGTGCTGTTGCTCTGCTCCGTTTTCTCGTTGGCGGCGATAGCGCTTTTGATCTTCTCGTTCACGGTGAACACCGTGTCCTCCGGCTCCAGATAGACCTTCAGTGTGGTCTCGCTGGGGGAGCCGTCCGCCAGCTTTTTCATGATGACGAAGGACACGCAGAAGTGATTGCGCTTGTAAATTTTCCGGTTCATCACAAAGTAGTTCAGCTTGGGATTCTCCAGGGAGGCCTTGTAGTAGGCGGAGATGATCACGCTCATATGGTTGAGCCGCACCCCCTGGCGCCGCTGGTCGCGGATGAACTCCTTGATGACCTCCTCGTCAATGTTTTCCGTAATGGTGTTCCAGGCGTCATACCGCTTGGGCATGATGTAGGGAATGGCCGCCACCAGGGGCGGCAGGTTTTTCACGCGGGTACCGTCGGGACGCATAGGCTGTTCCCCCTTTTTATGATTGCAACCAGTATACAGGAAATTTATGGGAATGGCAACAGTCTTACCGCGTTTTTCTCGCCGCTTCGGCAAACCGCAGCATATTTCCGGCGGTGAACGCCAGGTGCTCCCGGGTGCGTGCCATGGCCTCTGCCAGGGGCATCGGCTCCGGATGGATGGGGAAAATACCGCTCACGCCGGCCTCGTAGGCCGCTTCGGCAGGCAGCTCACAGCTGCCCACCAGCGCAGCCGCCGGCACACCCAGCTTTTGGGCCCGCCGCGCCACGCCTATGACCACCTTGCCCCGGAGGCTCTGGCTGTCCAGCCGTCCCTCGCCGGTGATGACCAGGTCCGCGTCTGCCGCCAATCGGTCAAAATCCACCAGCTCCAGCACCGTCTCAATGCCCATTTGCAGCTTCGCCCCGAAAAAGGCGGCGCTTCCCGCGCCAAAGCCCCCGGCCGCGCCGCCGCCGGGCAGGTCCAGCAGGTCGCCGCCCAGGTCTCTTTCGATGACCTGCGCCAGGTGGCGCAGGCCGTCATCCAGCAGGCGGACGGTCTGGGCGTCCGCGCCCTTCTGGGGGCCGAATACGGCCGCCGCGCCGTTTTTTCCGCACAGAGGGTTGTCGATGTCGCACATGGCGATGACCTCCGCCTCCCGCAGCCGGGGCGTAAGGCCGTCCGTGCGGATGCGGGCGATGCGGTGCAGGGTCCCGCCCACGGGCACAAAAGTCCGGCCCGCCTCGTCCAGAAATTCCACGCCCAGGGCCGCAGCCGCGCCGCAGCCGCCGTCGTTGGTGGCGCTGCCGCCCAGACCCAGGACGATCTTTTTTGCGCCGCGCTCCAGGGCGTGGGCCATCAGCTGCCCCACGCCGTAGGTGGTGGTGTCCGCCGCCCGGCGGTCATCGCCCACCAAGGGCAGTCCCGCCGCCGCAGCCATTTCCACCACGGCGGTGCCGTCCCCCGGCAGAAGACCGTAGCAGGCGGTGATGGCCCGCCCATAGGGATCCCGGCAGGGAACCGGGACCTTTTCCCCGCCCAGGGCGGCCAAAAACGCATCCACCGTGCCCTCTCCGCCGTCTGCCACGGGGATGGCGCGGATCTCCGCCTCCGGCTCCAGGGCCCGGATCTCCCGGGCCAGGATGCCGCAGATCTCCCCTGAGGACAGGGAGCCCTTAAAGGAATCCGGGATCAGGATATATTTACTCATAGCGTTCTCCTCCCGGCGTCATTGCCTGCCTTGTTCAGCGTCCTTGTGCTTGTTATAGAGGAACATCCCCACGCCTGCGCCGCAGATGAGCACATAGCCCACCACGCTCCAGCCGTCCGGGAGCTGCCGGAAGAAAATGTAGCCGAGCCCCGCGGCAAAGAGGATCTGGGAGTAGTCGTAGACGCTGATCTCCTTAGCCGGGGCCAGGAGGTAGGCCTGGGTGATGCCGAACTGCCCCACACAGGCGCTGCACCCGCACAGCAGCAGCATCAGCACCTGGTGCCCCGTCAGCTGCACGGGGCTGAGCAGGAAGAACGGCAGGGTCATAAGCGATGAAAACAGGGAGAAGTAGAACACGATCCGCAGGCTGTTTTCGCCCCGGCTGCCCAGCTTACGCACAAAGGTGTAGGCCAGCCCCGCCGCTGCGCCACTGATGAACCCCGCCAGGGACGGCACAAAGGGCGCCCCCGCAAAGCCGGGCTTGATGATGAGCACGCTGCCCAGCAGTGCCGTCAGCACGCCGCCGATCTGCACAGCGGAGGGCTTTTCCCGCAGCAGGAAAATGGAGAAGATGATGGCAAAGAAGGGCGAGAGCTTGTTGAGCATGTTGGCATCCGCCAGCACCAGGTGGTCCACTGCGTAAAAGTTCAGCAGCAGCCCGATGGTGCCGAACACCGCCCGCCCGGTAATGAACGGCCAGCTGCCCTTTTCCGGCTTCAGCGGCACCCGCTTCGCCGCCAGCAGTACGCCCACCACGACCAGGGCCACAATGTTGCGGAAGAAGGCCTTTTCCGCCGTGGGCACATCCCTGGCCAGCCGGATGAATACCGACATCATGGAAAAGCCGAAGGCGGCGAACAGTATGCAGATGATCCCCTTGACCCGGGGGCTGATTTTCTTCATTGGGTCTCACTCCTTTTGTGTCGTAAAAAACCGGAAAGCACCCCGGCGGGATGCTTTCCGAGCAATTCAGCGTATTGTCCTGCCCGGCAGGTAAGCGGGGTCATCCATGTACCGCTCCAGCACGGCAAAGACCAGCACCGTCAGCATCGCGCTGGGCAGAGGGCAGAACAGCCCCGGATTGGTCAGGGAAGCCATCTGCATGCCCAGATAGAACAGCCCCGCTAAGTGGGCCGCCTCACCGCCGCGCAGCAGCAGGCGCACCCGCTCCCACAGCAGCAGTCCGTAGGCCGCCAGTCCCGCCAGGCCCATGCTGCCCAGGATCTGCAGCAGGGAGTTGTGGTAAAACACCATGCTCCCCGGCACGCCGGTAAAGATGTCCTGGTTTTTCTGGTTGCCCAGACCGATGCCGAACACCGGGTGCTGCAGAAAGTCCTGCTGTCCCCGGGCCAGCAGGGCCCACCGGGACTCGTTGGGGTCGATGAAGAAATCCATCTCCCCCCTACACCCGAAGAAAAGCTCATAGATCTGCTGGCCGAACAGCAGCACCGCCACGGCGGCGGTCACCAGCACGGCAAAGAATGACCACAGGGGCAGCTTTTTCCACCGCACCAGGTACAGCACACCCAGCAGCAGCATCACTGAGCCGAACAGCAGCGCCGTGCGGCTGCCGGTGAAAAAGAGAGCCAGAGCCCACAGCAGAACACTGATTAGATGCAGCCGGCTCCGGCGCGCCATGTAGAAGGCCGCCGGCAGCGTGGCCACCAGAATGGTGGCCGCAAAGTTTCGGAACAGGATGGGTGGGATCTCCCATTTTTCGGCGAACTCCGCCCAGTGGTCCATGTAAAAGCATCCGATGGCCAGCACCATGGCCAGCCCCAGTGTGTACAGCATCTGCATCAGCCGCTGCAGCAGGTCGTACAGCCTGGGCGCGGCCAGGTCGGAGCGCAGCAGCACATAGGTCACCAGCAGCCCCAGCCCCAGCCCCAGGGTGTAGTACAGCGACAGGGGGGAGAAGTACTCCTTGGCAGGGATGGCGCCCAGGCCGCCCAGCAGCGTGGCAACGGTCACCGCTGCCAGTCCCGGCCCGCTGCGGCCCACCGTGATGGGCGCCCGCCACCGGATGAAATGCACCAGCAGCCCGCCGATGGGCAGCACCGCCAGGGGCGCGCAGGGCAGGAAAACCGCCAGGGAATCATATTTCACCGTGGACAGCAGGAAGATCATCAGAAACGGCGTCGCCGCCGCCAGGATATCCCGGCAGAACATCAGCATCCACCCGCACAGGAGGGCCAGACCCACCGTGGACGGCACCACGTTTCCCGTGAACAGGGACACAGCCGTGACGGCCAGGGTCGCTGGGAAGTAGTAACGGCTGTTCCAAAAAGATTCGGTTGTATCAGTAATGCGGCCCACCAGGGAGCCGGCAGAATATTGTGACATAAGACAAACAGGTCTCACTTTCTATCATCCGGCCGGAAACCGGCAATATAACACAGTAGAGTATCTTTAACCATATCATTTTGCGGCGCATAAGTCAATTATTTTCTGCTTCACTCCGCTTCGGGTGTACAACTGTTTCCCCGGCAGAGGCAGGTGTGGCGGCCGCTCACAAATTTATTAGTCACTCATAAACTGACCCATATCTTCCGCCGGCCCTGTATCTGCTCTATAATGAGCGCAGTCAATGAGCGATAAAGCTCAGGATATAAGGAGGACCATATCGTGCTGAATGAAAATGTTGTGAAGCTGCTCAAAAGCGGCATGTGGGATCTGGCCACCTGCACCCAGGGTGAGCCCAATGTGGTGCCCGTCGCCTTCAAGGATGTGACCCCTGACGGCAAGCTTGTGGTGGGCGATGTATTCCTGGATACGACCCTGAAGAACATCGCGGAGAATCACGGCAAGATCGCCATTTCCGTCTACGATGCCCAGAATCTGGAAGGCTACCAGGTGAAGGGTACGGCCCGGTATGTTACCGAAGGCGAAGTGGTCACGACCTTTAAGGCCATGGTGGAGCAGATGTTCGGCGGCGCTGCCACCGCCAAGGGTGCGCTTGTCATTACTCCGGAGAAGGTCATCGTCACCACCCCCGGCGCGGACAACAAGAAAGAGCTGTAAAACAGATGAGCGGGCGCGAAAATGCACCCGCTCATAAATTTCATAGCAACTTGCTTCTGCCGATATATCCCGCTATAATGGAGAAAACCAAAAGCGAGGTAGAAAACCATGTATCAAAGAAAGCTGGAAAAGGACATCCGCTGCCCGCTGGAATACGGCATGGAGTTATTCGGCGGAAAGTGGAACTCCCGCATCATCTGCGTGCTGGCGGCGCTGGGGACTCTGCGCTACAGCGAGCTGCGCCGGGAGATGGGCAACATCACCGACGCGGTGCTGGCCTCCACCCTGAAGGGCCTCCTGTCCAGCGGCATCGTGGAGCGCCGGTCCTACGACGAGATCCCGCCCCGGGTGGAGTATACCCTGACGGAAAAAGGTGCCTCCGTGGTGCCGATCCTGCAGAGCATCTGCCAGTGGGCGGGTGCGTTTTATAAGGATGAGGGCGATGTGCCCATGATCCAGTGCCAAAAATGCGACCATCGCTGAGAAAAGGAGCTATTCATCATGCAAACCATCAAGAAAAACCTGCCGGGAATTGCCGTGTGTCTTGCCATTGCCATTCCGTCATGGCTGCTGGGCAAGCTGGTGCCGGTCATCGGCGGGCCGGTTTTCTCCATCCTCCTGGGCATGATCATTGCCCTGTTGTGGACGCCGGGCGCAGTCTGTAAGCCGGGCGTCGGCTTCACCTCCAAGAAGATCCTGCAGGCCGCCGTGGTGCTGCTGGGCTTCGGGCTGAATCTGAATGTGGTGCTGCAAACCGGAAAGCAGTCCCTGCCCATCATCGTCTGCACCATTACCACGTCGCTGCTGGTGGCCTACGCGATGCATAAGCTGCTGCATATTGACGGGGATATCAGCACCCTCATCGGCGTGGGCTCCTCCATCTGCGGCGGCAGCGCCATTGCCGCCACGGCGCCGGTGATCCACGCGGATGATGAAAAAGTCGCCCAGGCCATCTCGGTCATCTTCTTTTTCAATGTGCTGGCGGCGCTGTTGTTTCCTCTGCTGGGCCAGGCCATCGGCTTTGATACTACCTCCGGCGAGGCCTTCGGCATCTTTGCCGGTACGGCGGTGAACGACACCTCCTCCGTTACAGCGGCGGCTTCCACCTGGGACAGCATGTGGGGTCTGGGCAGCCAGACCCTGGATAAAGCCGTGACCGTCAAGCTCACCCGCACCCTGGCCATCATCCCCATCACCCTGGTGCTGTCGCTGATGCAGGCGAAGAAAGCCGGAAATGCCAAGGGCGGCTTCCGTTTGAAAAATGCCTTCCCCATGTTCATCCTGTGGTTCATCTGCGCATCGGTGGTCACCACTCTCTGCACCTCCTTTGGCGTAGCCGCGGCGGTGTTTAAGCCGCTGAAGGAGCTGAGCAAGTTCTTCATCGTTATGGCAATGGCGGCCATCGGGCTGAACAGCAATCTCATCAAGCTGGTGAAAAACGGCGGCAAGCCTCTGCTGCTGGGTGCCTGCTGCTGGCTGGGCATCACCGCCGTCAGCCTGCTGATGCAGCATGTGATGGGTCTCTGGTGATGCGGCATAAAGACGCCGACCTGCTGGCATCCATGCCGGTGCCAAAGGCGTTTTTCAGGCTGGCGATCCCGGCAGTGGCCGCGCAGCTTATCAACATTCTGTATAATTTGGTGGATAAAATGTTTATCGGCCGTATTCCGGCGGTAGGCAAGCAGGCGCTGGCCGGGGTTGGCGTGACCACACCGGTGATCCTGGCCATCTCCGCTTTTGCGGCGCTGGTCAGCATGGGCGGCGCACCCAAGGCGTCTATTTTGCTCGGAAAGGGGGAAACCGAGCAGGCGGAAAAGGTCATGGGCAGCTGCACCTGGATGCTGCTTTTGCTCTCCGCGCTTCTGACCGGTATCATGCTGGCCCTTGGCCGGCCGATCCTGCTGCTGTTTGGCGCCAGCGCCGATACCATCTCTTTCGCGGCAGACTACATGGGCATCTATTGCTTCGGCACGCTGTTCACCCAACTGACACTGGGGCTGAACGCCTTCATTACGGCGCAGGGCAAAACGCTGGTCAGTATGGGGAATGTAGCTGCAGGTGCGGTAACAAATATTGCGCTGGATGCGGCGCTGATCAATGGCTTCGGCATGGGCGTCAAGGGGGCGGCATTGGCGACCGTCATAGCGCAGGGCGTGTCCGCCTGCCTTGTCATCGGCTATCTATCCGCGGGGAAAAGCATCCTGCGGCTTCGCCTGCGGAATATCCGCTTTGCGGGACCCCTCCTCTGGCCGTGTATCCTGCTGGGGACGTCGCCTGCGCTGATGCAGCTGACGGAAAACCTGGTGGCCATCAGCTTCAATACCGCTCTGCAGACCTACGGCGGAGATATAGCGGTGGCATCCATGAGTATTTTGAGCAGCGTCATGCAGTTTGTGATGCTGCTTCTGCCGGGACTGGTGCAGGGAGCACAGCCGCTGCTCAGTTATAATCTGGGCGCAGGGAATATCCCCCGGGTGAAGAAAACATTCCGCTTATTGCTGGTTTGCTGCGTTGGCGGATCGTTCCTGATCTGGCTGCTCTGCATGACGGCGCCCGGTGCGGTGGCCTCCATTTTCACCAACGACACGGCGCTGATCCGGTACACGGCCGGGAGCATGCGCATCTACCTCGCCGTGCTCCTTATCTACGGTGTGCAGGTGGCGTGCCAGTACAGCTTTGTGGCATTGGACCAAGCGCCCAAGGCGATCTTTCTCACGGTCTGGCGGAAAATCATTCTGCTTATGAAAGAATTCTGGAACACCATTCAGCTGGCCTTTGCCGCTGTGGGCGGCTGGCTTGGCTACTTCCTGGGCGGCTGTGATGGCCTGCTCTACGCCCTGATCGCCTTCGTGGCCATCGACTACATCACCGGAGTCATGTGCGCCATCTCCGATAAGACCCTGTCCAGCGAGGTGGGCTTCAAGGGCATCTGCCGCAAGGTGCTGATTTTCCTGCTGGTGGGCATCGGCAATATCATCGATGTCCAGGTGCTGGGTTCGCCCGGTGTCCTGCGCACGGCGGTGATCTTCTTCTACCTTTCCAATGAGGGCGTGTCTCTGCTGGAGAATGCCGCCCACCTGGGTCTGCCTGTGCCGGATGCCATCAAGACCGTGCTGGAGCAGCTCCATGACCGATCTGACGGGAAGGAGGGACAGTAATGGCCTATACCAACAGCCCACTGGTGGTCTACACCAAACTCAGCCCCAACCACTCCGGGCAACGAACGCACAGTATTGATCGCATCACGCCCCACTGCGTTGTGGGACAAGCCACCGCTGAACGGATCTGCGATTGCTTTATCAGCCCTGACCGTCAGGCCAGCTGCAACTATGGCATTGGCACGGACGGCAGGGTTTCTCTCTGCGTGGAGGAGAAGAACCGTTCCTGGTGTTCTTCCAGCAGGGAAAATGACCAGCGAGCCATCACCATCGAGTGCGCCAGCGACACCTCTGCGCCCTATGCCATGAACAGTAAGGTCTATGAGTCCCTGGTCAAGCTGTGTACAGATATCTGTCAGCGCAGCGGCAAGAAGAAGCTGCTCTGGTTTGCGGATAAGACCAAGACGCTGAACTACACCCCCAAAGAGGACGAGATGGTGCTGACCGTCCACCGCTGGTTTGCCAATAAGTCCTGTCCGGGCGACTGGCTCTACAGCCGCCTGGACGATTTGGCTGCGAAGGTCACCGCCGCTCTTGGCTCGACTCCCACGGAAGCCGATCCGGCACCAGAGCCCGCCAAAGCGGAACTTTACCGTGTCCGCAAGACCTGGTCTGATGTCAAATCCCAGAAGGGCGCCTACAAGATTCTGGCCAACGCAAAGAAGTGCGCGGATGCGAATCCGTGTTACAGCGTATTTGACAGCAAGGGCACGCTGGTCTACCCGGAAAACTACAGGGTCCATACGGAGCTTCAGGATTTTATCCGAAGCCAGCCTGCCGAACTGACGGAATTCGACGATACCCTAGTCCGGCGTTGGTTCAAGCAGATTACGATTTTTGAGGACCATTATACGGTCGAGTTGAAGTCTGGACTCAAAGTGGATATAGATGCGGAATAGTATGAGAACAGCAAAGCCCTCCTGACCACCATGATTGATGGTCGGGAGGGCTGTTTATTTATTATTTGCTCCAGGGGAGAAAACTAGATATAAAATCAGGTAGTTGGTTTGCATTAAGTAACCATGCAACTATTATCACAGACGCAATTACTAAGCATGCTTTATTTAACGCCTTCACGTTAAAAATTTTTGCATCTTTCTCATTTATAGTGAAGATAAATTTTACGAGAATATAAATAATATTGATAAGAACAAACGCCAGAAAATCAACTATCAATAATAACCTAAATACGCTGACAGATGATATGTTCTGTAAAACCGATGTTGAAAAAGTAATGCCACCTACAAAAGCTAAAACAATAGCTGCAAAAATACCCAGTATTGATATATACTCTTTCTCAACACCTTTAATTTCCTTTTTTAAATTTTCTTTAGCTTCTTCAATACTACTAGCAAAAATATTATTCACATTTTCTATTTGGTGTAGCGCAAGTTGAAAATGGTCATAAATCTTAATTATGATTCTTTTGCTGTCTTCACTTACATTATTATTGTCATCCAAAGAATACAACAGCAACTTCTCTAAGTTGGTCGCAAAAACTCCGCGTTCTTCCATCTCTAGCGAAAAGACAAAACTGCTAATCTCTGAATACAGGATCCGGTCCAACTTATTTGGCGAGGAAATATAAGCATCAATATTTTCTACGGTCTTCTGTGGGGCATACTTCTGCGTTTCTAAAGTTAAAGCTTTACAAATAGCATTTATTTTTCTTTTCGTATTGTTGAATTTTCTCGACTGCTCCAACGACATTGTTGCGTTATCCGTTGTTCGCAGCAGCGCATCCAATTTGTCATCAGCCATTAAAATACTTCCTTATTGCATTTAGTGTAATCTCATTATTTTGATGAGGAACGTAGGCATCAATCCACGGTGATTGCCTATGAGTCAATGATACGAGGTCTGTTGCCGAATAATCAGAAAACTTATCTACAACCTTATTTATCAGAACTTTATCCTCATCCGAAATCACATCATCATTGAATACGATTCTTTTTGACTTCCAAATATCTGTTTCGTCAAAAGAAATATACGATTCAATAGTAGGAATATCTCCACTTCCATATTGCTTGTATTCGTGGTATGCTTCCGGTACAACAGGGCCAAAATCCCAGGCCTCAATTTTTTCATCAAAACAAGGAGCATGGTCTTTTTTGTTCGTTACAAAATAAGCTTGAATGAAATACAGTACTTTCTGAAGCTTAAGATTAGAAATACCATAATCGTTCTCGTTACTATAATTTATCACATGACGACATACATCTAATACATTATAGCCCATTAGCTCATCCTCCTTTCCAAAATACATTATATCATATTTTTCGTGCTTTGTGTGAATTTTTTGGAGTTTAATATATCTTCATACTATTTTCTTGTGGCATTGAGTAACGCAAACTACAGCCAGTGTTACTCTATCATAATCGCAGATGCTTAAAGAATAGAATCCTAACACTGGAAATTTTCTTTCATGAGAAACCTATTTGAGGGTTCTTCATCGGCTAAAGACTCTTTTTCCCTGAAAAGTAATCCGCACACTCAATTTTACAAACAGTTGGGTGTGCTGAACTGCTGTCAGTCTGTGACATATAATCCACTAACTCAGCTTTTCTGCTCGTTTTCCGTTTCCGCAGATATGTTCTCTCGCACATTTCCGAACAGGTGAGTTAGTGATTTGAATGTCAGCCAATATAGCCAATAGCACCGGAAATAAGCGGTTTTTCACACTTTATTCCTTAACCCTTGACATCAATACTACGGTCTCGACAGATGCCCCGCATTCATCAAATTGCGTGAGCACCTTTTGCTCAATGGGAAACTTGTACGCAATCGCCTTTACGAAGCGTTTCTGCGTCTTTTGTTCCTCACGCGGGAACAACTCAACCTCAGAAATCAGGTATTTCACTAGGTCACGCCGTTCTGCTGCATTCATTCTATCATAGATTGCATCAAAAGACGAGAGGATTCCGATCATGGATTGCACAGACATCTGCTCACTTTCCAGAGTTGCCTTTTTCATCGTACTCTCCTGCAACAGATCCTCTGCCTTATAAATCTGGTCATAGAGATCATTCAGGCGGCGGGTCATATCTGCTCGGCGACGCTCTGCATACTTGTCATCCGGAGCAATGCGGTCAATGTCCCGCTCCAAACTGTCGCGGCTGCGCTGTAAAGCGGATAGCTGGTTTTTGTAGGCGGTAATGTCATTCTCGACCTCGGTCATGTCCACGGCGGTCATTACCTTTTCCTGCAAATCTTTGATAAACTGCGGATTGCGAACAATCTTCCGGGTGTACTCCATCACCTCGTCCTCAACCTGACTGGCTACCACGCCATTCCTGCGGCATACCGAAGTCCCCCGGTGTTTTGTCGCATAGGAGCAGACATAAGATTCTGTACGGCGCTCTGTACCGTCCTGATTTGTCCACTTGGTCATGCCGATGTACATGGGTGCGCCGCATTGCGGACATTTTACGATACCGGACAACAGATGTGCGTTATACTGACCAATGTTGTGATTACCCTTTTTCCCACGAATGGCTTTGATCTCCTGAACCCGGTCAAAATCCTCTTTGGAAACAAATTCTTCGTGAGAAATAACTTCGCTCAAAATATATTCGTCCTGTTTTACCAGTCGATATTCGTTGTCACTGCCGGGCACTTTTTCCGTCCGTCGCTTGCCCCATGCCACGCGCCCCGTATAAACCGGATTGCTGAGCATTCTCTTGATGTGGTCGGAACTCCACTCGCCATAGCTGGGACGGATTGCGTTCTTTGCCGGTGGGCGAGTATAACCGTTTCGATTGAGATAGCCCGAAATTGCCGTGTAGCCCATATTACGGTTCAGGAACATATCAAAAACCAACTGCACGACAGCCTTTTCCTCCGGAACAGTCTCCAATTTTCCTTTACTCTTGTCATCCCCCTTTACTAGGCGATACCCATAGGGTGCAAAGCCACCGTTCCAGCCGCCGGATTTTGCTTTTTCCTCGCGCCCCAAAAGGCTCTGTGCAATGATGTTTTCGCGCTCCAACTCAGCTACCGCGCCAAGAATGGTAATCATCATTTTTCCCATAGAGGTCGAGGAATCAAGCCCATCTTCTACGCACATCAGGTGAACGCCGTATTTCATAATGAACTCAAGGGAGTTCAGCACATCCCGCGCGTTTCTGCCAAACCGCGATAATTTGAAAACCAGCACATAGTCCGTATGCACTTTTCCACTCTGAATGTCATCCAGCATCCGCTGGAACTCAGTCCGTCCCTCGATACTCTTGCCACTTTTGCCTTCTTCAACGTAGGTATCAAGAACGGTCATACCCCGACGCTCGGCGCATTCAGCCAGATAGTGTTTCTGCCCGTCCAGACTATACCCCTTTACCTGACGTTCACTGCTGACGCGGATATAGATAACACACGTTTTACCCTCTTTCGTATTATACATAGATTCCCTCCTGTTACAGAGCCGGGCGGTCAATGACCGCCCGGAATACTCAGTTCAACTTTTCTGATTTTCTTTTTCTGCGGCAGCATACTTAATCAGAATTTGTGCCAGAACATTGATAAAGTTCTGGTAGCAGTCCCGCTGCTCTGCTGTCATCTGAACCATACTCTCCTTGGGAAAGCGAAGCTCGGTACCGTTGTTTGCGGTGTAGCTCTTGTAGTTTTCATTTTCTACCATGTAATCACTCCATTTGACATTAAGTTAGTCAGCCGAATGAAGTGCCGCTACTAATTGGTAACTTATTGGTTACTATTATATGCTGTTTTCAGGCTTTCGTCAATAGCTCCGGATCAGTTCTCCGGTAACTCCTGAATTGACATTTCTACTTGCTCTCATGTATAATTACTTTGAAAATTCCCGGAGGTGAAGTCAATGAGTATGGCTCAGGTTATCCGGGCTGCTATGAAGAAGCAAGGCGTAACCATCAGTCAGCTTTCAAGGCAGCTTGGCTGCACGACCCAAAATATCAGCGGCAAAATGCGTCGTGATAATTTTAGAGAAAGCGAGTTACAAGAAATTGCAGCGGCGATCGGCTGTCGGTTTGAGGGTCGTTTTATTTCAGAAGAAACAGGAAAGCCAGTTGAATAACATTCCTGTCTCATGGGTGGGTAAGCTGTTGCAGCGGCTTACCCATTCAGCAGTTTTGCGGCTTTTTTGACATTTGCGCTGGCGTTGTCCTTACGGAAATTCTCTCCGTCGAAGCGAATCGGGACGCAGACTTCCAAGATGCGGTCAAAAATGCGGCGGTCATCCAGATCGGCGGCTTGCTTCATAACGGAAAGCGGAATATTGGTCGTGACGATCATGGGCTTGCCTGTCAGCAGCCGCTTGTCAACCACATCGAATACTCGCTCCTTGCCGAAACTGGTGTTACGCTCTGCCCCTAAATCATCCAGAATGAGGAGGTCGGGGCGCATAAGCGATTTCATGTAATGGTCGCGATCCGCACCGAAATTGCCCTGCATACGGTTGACTACATCAGACATTCCCACAAAGAGGACAGACTCCAGACGGTCAATCAGAGCGTTGGCAATACAGCCAGCGGCAAAGGATTTTCCTGTGCCAACGTTCCCGAACAGGAGCAGCCCGATTCCCGCTTTTTTGAACTCGTCCCAGTTCTGCGCGTAGCCCCTCGCCTTTGCAAGTTGAGGTGTCGGAACTGCGGCTGACTCAAACCGCCAGCCAGCGGCGGGCATATCACGGAACGCTTCGCTGCGGAGCATCGTCATGTAGGACATTCGCTCACATTCCCGGCGTTCGGATTCTTCCCGTTCTCGGCGTTCGGCAGCGCACTTGCACATAACCGGGTGCTTGGTAAAGCCCTGTGCCTGAAGGTCTGCGGGATAAAAGGCTTCTTTCGGCGTGTGGCACTTGCCGCAGTATTTCAGCCCATCGGCGGGATTGATGTAATCGTCAGGTGCGGCATTAGCCGCTTCAACGGCATCAACCATTTTCGTAAAAATCGGATTCATAGACACTCTCCCTCGTTATCGTCGTAGGTGTAGTTTTTCGCGCTCCTGCCCTTGCTGTCCTCGTCCAACCACTTCTTGATGGTGGCGTAATGATTGGCATAGTGCCTGTCATTGGAAGCCATGTACCGGGACAGCCGCTCAATGTATTCGGCGGCTTTACCGGGATAAGCCGTTTCCAGCCGGGTACATTCCTCGCCTGACAGAAAAACATTTTGAAACTCTCCATATCGGCGGCGCGTACTCTCTACTCTTTTGGTCTTACTATGTTCTTTATATTCTGTATCAGTATTACTTGTGGGCAATTTCTGCCCATCAAGAGGGGCGGTTTTCTGCACTTCTGAAAGGCAGCCTTTGCCCATCAGAGGGGAAGAAAGCTGTACCCCATCGGGTATTTGCAGAAACAGCCTGTTTGCCTTGGTCAAGCCCTGTCGGACGCGAGTCAGCAGCCCGGCATTTTCCAGTTCGCACAAGGCAGTTTTTACCGTTCTTTCGCTCCGATTCAGGTCATTCGCCATCTGCTTGATTGTGTAGATGACATACACATTTCCGTCCTCTGATACCCACCCCGATTTTTGCGAAAGCATCGTGCGGTTCAGCAGGAGGGCATACAGCAGTTTGGCGTTGATGGAATGTTCGCTGACTACCATAAATTGCGGCAAAGGAATGAACGGTGGGAGCGAGGTATCAATCTTGATATAGATGGCGCATCACTTCCTTTCGGTGTCTGCGGTATTCATGGCGGTGTTCCATCGGGACCGCGAGGGGAGTGCGCAGATGTACCACCCTTTTTTGCCCTCTTGGACCGATAATGCGGGCAAATAACGACAACCACCCGGAAACTCTGCTTGCAATCATGGACGCAGCGGCGGCAGAGCGTGTTGTACGCCTTGCGTCCCCGGTCATTCAGGAAGAACGACCATTCCAGCTTTTTTGATTTGCTCATGCGCGGCATATCTGTACTCCTTTCCCGAATTACAATTCGTTTCTCTGCTGCACTTTCAGCAGTTCCCATACGTCAGCCATCCGTTCTTTCAGCTCGGCAACGTCGGCATCGTAGAAATGCCCGGTGCTGTTGATGCGGCGGCAGACGTGGTTGATGTTTGTGGCAATCCTGCTGACAGCGGCAGCTAACTTTTTCTGCTCGGTGTAATCGACCTTGATGATGTACCCGTCAATCAGCATTTTCCGGGCATACGCGCCGAAGTTGCGGGTGCCGAGTTGGTTCATCTTGTGGCGAACCACGCTCAATTCCTGCTCATTCAGGCAGATTTCCTTACGGATGGGTCTTGTGCGGTCTGGCATATCAAAGAACTCCTTTCACTTTACAACGGACATTTCTTCGTCGAAACGCAGGTATCGAAACGGAAGATTTTCAAAAAATATGCGCCCCTGCTTTTGCGAAAGCGGGAGCGCGTTGTATCTGCGGATATGAGATTTGAGAGAGTAGCAAGCACATCCGGTGTCCGTACACACCGGAAAAATGAGCGGTTCAGCCTTGCGCCCGAACTGCTCATTTTGTTGTTGGGGAATCCCCACACCCCTTTCATGTCTGAATTGAAAATACTTCCTGAACTTTTCAGAAAGCCCTTGCTTTTATTCGCTTTGACGATTATAATTATACTGTGATTTTATAAGCAGACGCAGAACTGAACTGCAACAGGAGTACTGCCCATGAAATATTTATCTATCGCGCAAACCGCCGAACGCTGGGGCATCTCCACCCGCCGTATTCAGATTTTGTGCGGCGAGGGGCGCGTCCCCGGTGCTATCCGCATTGGCTCGGTCTGGGGGATTCCAGAGGACGCAGAGAAGCCAGCGGACGCGAGAATCAAGAACGGCAAGTATATCAAAAAAACTGCCGAAAATGAAAAATAAGCCGCAGATTATATCAGCGACTCTGACTCGAAATCGTGGTCGCTATCCGGTAGCTCCCTGACCGGAAACCCTTGATTTTACGGGGTTTTTCGGGTATCTTTAACTGAATATTTTTCTTTGTTCTCCCCATCAGTTCTCCCCGTTTTCTGAGGTGCTGATGTTGAGATAAATACGGAGACGTATCGAAGTGGTCATAACGAGAACGACTCGAAATAATGGGGTGTATTCCACCTCAAGGGTGCGAATGGGCGCACTAACCCCTTGGCTTACAACTCTTCTTAAATCGTCTATTCGACAGACAATAATTGAGGCTATAACAACTACAAGAAAGTTAATCCAAATGAGGTGAACTCATGTCACACATAGAACCGTTTATCCGCTGGGCAGGAGGGAAAACATGGCTTGTCCCCTTTATGAAACAGCTGACGCAGGATTTGAAATACAAGAATTACTATGAACCTTTTCTTGGCGGCGCAGCTGTTTTCTTCTCGCTCACTCCACCGAAACACGCTTATTTGTCAGATATCAATGCAGATCTAATTGATACTTACAGTCGTTTTCCATATTGCCTTATGTATTGATCGATCAAGCTCTCTGCACCCCTTTCACTTACATATACAACTGAGACAAAAGAAATGCTTATCGGTTGTTCTTGCCGCCTGCCTGACAATAGCAATCTCCGGCTGTTCACAGGAGTATGAAGCTGGCAAGGAAAAGCAGGAGGTCCCGGTGAAGTCAGAAGAACCTTCTGTTGCTTATACCGCCATCATTGATGTGGCAGACTATGGTTCGATCACAGTGGAGTTGGATGCTGAAACAGCTCCGAAAACCGTTGAGAACTTCGTAGCGCTGGCAAATGAGGGATTTTATGACGGTTTGACCTTCCATCGTATTATGGATGGTTTTATGATCCAAGGTGGAGATCCAGACGGAGACGGTACCGGTGGCAGCGAACAGACTATCAAGGGTGAATTCAACAATAACGGTGTGGAAAACAATTTGTCCCGTACCCGTGGTGCCATTTCCATGGCTCGTTCAAATGATTACGACAGTGCGAGTTCCCAGTTCTTCATCGTCCATGAGGACAGCACTTATCTGGATGGAAGTTATGCTTGCTTTGGCTATGTGACGGAGGGAATGGATGTAGTAGATGCTATCTGTGCGGATGCGGGACCTTCGGACAACAATGGCTCCATTGCCGCTGAAGAGCAGCCTGTGATAAAAAGCATTGTAATTCAGTAATTAGCTGTTCAAGAGAGCCATGGGTTATCAAAAGTCCGTGGCTTTTACAGCGCGTAATGCCGGGACATAGTGATAGCTTAGTGCATCGCATCAGCAATACAGGAATATAAAGAATAGCTTGACACCTCAGTGTTCGGAATATATAATAAGATTAATGCTAACATTGTTAGCTAAAGAGGTGAAAGATTATGTACTACGAGTCGCTTGCTTATCAACTGCTGAATTTGCGTGTAAAAATGCTTCAGGTTCCCGCTCATAAGGAGATCTCCAAACTGATGAGGGGAGAGATGTTTGTGTTAAACTACTTGAAGGAGCATGACGGTGTTGTTCATCCGAAGGAATTAAGTGAGAAATTGGCGGTGAGCACAGCTCGTATCGCCAGATTGCTCAAGCACATGGAGGAACAGGGGACGATCGTTCGTTTTACAGACGCAAATGACTCCAGACAGGTTGTGGTGCGGATGACGGAGCAAGGTGCATCTGAGATCGACCATATCCGCAAGAAAGTTCTGGAACACACTACCCGTATGCTCGAAAATCTTGGAGTAGATGACGCAAAGGAATATATCAGAATTCAGGAGAAGATTTGCCAGAACTGCTCAGAAATTAGAAAGTAAACCTGAATGAAAACGATAGTACCGCTATCGTTTTCATAATACGCATTTAACTAACAAAGTTAGCGAATTAGGGGCGTGAGTGAAATTTTTGAAAGACTGATGGAAAGAGCGCCAACTCCAAGCGCACACACAAAGAAGACGTACCAGCTTTCTTCGGTAAAAAACGGCTGCATAGCTGCAATGATTTTTGCAGGAATTGGCAGCCTGCTTCTCTTTTGGCCGGAACAAATATATGAGATATTCCCCTATATAGCGAGCAGTTTTCTCCTGTTTGCGGGAAGCTTTGATATTTTCCGCGGCATCAAAACACGCGAGTATGCGTCGGAAGAAACCAAGGTTCTTGCCAACGGGATCGTATATATTATTCTTGGCTTCGCTATTCTGTACCACAGAAAGAACTCCGACCATATCATCGGGGCGCTCTGGGGTATTTTAGGTGTGTTGAAAGGCTCAGAGGAACTTAACAGTGCTCTTCATAAGGCATACCTGAAGAAACCCTTTGGAAAAAAGCTGATACGAGCTCTCGTTGAACTGCTATTAGGCATTCTGCTGTTGATTGATGCCCCGGCAGCTTTACAGCACCATATCTTTTTGCTCGGCGTCGAGTTGCTGTTGGTTGGCTGGCGTATTCTGCAGGATGCAAAATTGCTTAAACAACAGAAAAACAACTGTATAATTGAAAATTAAAAAATAAAAGAGTTAATTTTTATGGCAAAGAAGCAATTCAAAACGGAATCCAAAAAGTTGTTGGATATGATGGTCAATTCTATCTATACCCATAAAGAAATTTTCCTGCGCGAGCTGATCTCAAATGCAAGTGATGCCATTGATAAGCTCTATTATCGTTCTCTGACAGACGATACCGTGAAGTTGGTTCACGATGATTATGAAATTCGTCTGACAGCAGATAAGGCCGCTCGCACTCTGACTGTTGCGGATAACGGCTGCGGCATGTCCAAAGAAGAACTGGAAAATAATCTCGGCACCATTGCCAAGAGCGGTTCCTTTGATTTTAAAAATGATCCCGAGCACAAGAATGGTGAGCAAGTTGACATTATCGGTCAGTTCGGTGTCGGATTCTATTCCGCATTTATGGTAGCAGAAAAAATTACTGTTGAGAGCCGTGTGTACGGAGTCGATGAGGCGTTCTGCTGGGAGTCCGAGGGTGCAGATGGGTACACCATCACTCCCTGCGAAAAAGAAACTGCCGGTACGGTCATTACAATTTATCTCAAACCTGACACCGATGATGAAAGATACAGCGACTACTTGGAGGAATATCACCTTCGCAGCCTGATTAAAAAATACAGCGACTATATCCGTTATCCGATCCGTATGCTTACCGAGCATAGCCAACTGAAAGACGGCAGCGAGGATGAATATGAAACCGTAACAGAAGATGAAACGCTCAACAGTATGGTTCCTCTTTGGAAAAAACCTGCTTCTGAGGTGAGTGACGAAGAATACGCGCAGTTCTATCAGGACAAATATTACGATTATGAAGCGCCTCTCAAGGTGATTCGTCAAAAGGCGGAAGGCACCTCTACCTTTGAAGCGCTGATGTTTATTCCTGCTCATGCCCCCTATGACTACTACAGCAAGGATTTTGAAAAGGGGCTGCAACTCTACTCCAGCGGCGTACTAATAATGGAAAAATGCAAGGATCTGTTGCCCGATCATTTCAGCTTCGTAAGGGGCTTGGTTGACAGTTCCGATTTGTCGCTCAATATTTCACGTGAGATGCTGCAGCAGGATCGTCAACTTCGCATCATTGCCAAGGCGCTTGAAAAGAAAATTGCCAGCGAGTTGAAAAAGATGCTGGAAAACGAACGCGAGAAATACGAGCAGTTCTTTAAGGCCTTCGGTGCACAACTCAAATGGGGGATCTACTCCAGCTATGGCTCCAATAAAGATATGCTTCAGGATATTCTCCTCTTTAGATCTTCTGATGAAGGCAACTATGTAACGCTCCATGAGTATGTATCCCGTATGAAAGAGGGTCAGGGAAAGATCTATTTTGCTTCCGGAGACACCGTGGAAAAGATTGCTCTCCTGCCGCAGGTCGAATCGGTAATTGCCCATGGCTATGAGGTGCTGTATCTGACTGAGGATATTGACGAATTTACCTTGCAGATGCTCCGCACATACTCCGAAAAGGAATTTCTCAATGTGTGCGAAGAAAATCTTGACCTCTCCACGGATGAGGAAAAGGAAACGCTCAAAGCCGAAAACGAGGCGGCTGAAGAACTCTTGAAGTTTATGAAGGAAAGCCTAGGGGACGACGTATCCAAGGTTCAGTTTACAAACACCCTGGGCAATCATCCCGTCAGCCTTTCGAGTGAAGGCAATGTCTCTCTTGGCATGGAAAAAGCATTGAATAAAATGCCGGGAGCGGAAGAGCATCATATTAAAGCTGAAATCGTATTGGAGATCAATATCGATCATCCTCTGGCTGCAAGAATCAAGGAGTTGTTTGAATCTGACAAGGATAAGCTTGCTACATACAGCAAAATTCTCTTGGCACAGGCTCGCCTTGTCAGCGGTGTACCGCTTGACAACCCTGCCGAGATCAGCGACCTTGTGTGCAGCCTGATGCTCTAAAATTGAATCAGTACCAGTTCAAATCAATGTGAAAGGAGATTTTTATGAATCACGAGCAAATAACCGGATTAGACCTCGCTATTGTCGGCATCTACCTTGTTGTTATGGTTGTTGTTGGCGTCATCACATCGAAAAAGATCAAGAATAGTGATGACTACTATCTGGCAGGACGATCCTTTGGGCCGATTGTGCTGATGGCAACTGTCTGCGCCACAATCATCGGCGGCAGCGGATTGATGGGGCGGGCAGGTGTTGCGTATTCCAGTGGTTTTAAGGCCATTATGACCGCGATCCCGTATTTGCTGGGAATGTTTATTTTCTCCGGCATTGCAGGAAAAATCTCCGACATTGGCATGAAATATAACATCGGCTCTATTCCTGAACTGTTTGAAATGCGCTTCGGAAAAACCGCCAAGCTGATCATTTCCGCACTTATCGCCTTCACAATGATGGGAACCGTGGCATCCCAAATTACAGCAACTGGAACGATCATCAATATGCTTGGTGGTGAGATCGGACTGTCCTATGAAATTGGTGCCGTTATAGCCTGCATCGTCTTTATGGTCTATACGGCAACGTCCGGTTTGTTCGGTGTTGTTTATACGGATGTGCTGCAATTCTTTATGCTCCTCATTTTTGTCTACATCCTGATACCAACATCGTCCCTGATCCATGTGGGAGGCTTTTCCAATTTCACTGCCAACCTGGATTCGAGTTTGGTAAAGCCTTATATTGACGGTAACATTGTAGGCGACATCGTAACCTATCTGGTATTCACCATGGCCGGTGCTGAGATGTGGCAGCGTGCCTTTTCGGCAAAAGACCGGAAATCCGCTAAAAAAGGAATGTTCCTTGGAACGGCTGTCTATGGTGTAACGATCATTCTTGTGTTTTTTATGGGAATTGTAGCACACCAGATCGTAGGCGATGACATTCTGGCTCAATATGGCACGACCGATGCTGCTGTTCCCGCCTTGGCAATTAAAGTGCTGCCTGCGGGTCTCACCGGACTTGCCCTTGCCGGTATGCTGTCCGTTATGATGTCTACCGCTGACAGCTATCTGCTGGTTTCAGTCCAGACCTGTGTTCGGGATATCGGAAAGACAGTAAAGCCGGAAATGCACGAAAAGACCGAAATGAAGTTGTCCAGAATCTTCTCGATTATCCTTCCCATCGGTGCACTTATCATTGCCCTCTATATGCAGAACGCCTATAACATTTTGATGTTCTCCTGGTCCTTCTATGCGGCTGCTGCCGGCATTCCTGCATTCGCGGCACTCTATTGGAAGAAGGCAACAAAGTCCGGTATCATCGCGGGAATGATCGGTGGTTTCGTGGTGTGCGTTGGTTGGAAATTGCTGGGGCAGCCGTTCGGTTTGGGAGCGGCATTGCCCGGTACGATCGCCTGTGCGGTTGCTCTGATTTGCGTAAGCCTTATCACCTGCAAGAAGCAACCGTCGGTGTATCTGGAGAGCGCACCGCAGTTATAAAGTAGTTTAAGCAGCGGTGTTCTGTAAAGCACGCGTATAAAACCCTCTTTTGATACGTTGCCATATCCCTCCCTATTACATATGCCGCGTGCTTTATTCGAGCATAGCAGACCGGTGGAGCGGATTCGCTTTGCCGGTCTGTCTTTTATCTTATGTACACGGGCTGTTGTCCCGAAGGATTTTTAGATGATAGAAAGAAGGACTCAAATTGAAATATGAAATCAGTTATTTAAGCAAGTCCGGCAACGCAACGATACTTGCGGAAACGATTGCGTCCATGCTTCCTCCCGAAGACACCAGAGTTGTAGATTTGGCAAAAGGGGAAGCCGCTGGGGGCGCTGACATAAGCTTTATCGGCTTTGATGTAGAAACTGGAACAATACCATTGAAAATTATGGATGCGGTATGCGCAGTAAAGCGGAAGGTGTTGTAATGTCAATGCCTGTTGATTCTGTCATTGGAATCTAACCCCCCGATTACTATATTCTCCGTTTAAGCATGGCACTGATACAATTGCCATCCACAACAAACTTGTGTAGGGATCAAAATCAACTTATAAAACGAATACATCAAGAAGCACCCTGTTCACTGTGAACAGGGTGCTTCTTCAATGCCCAAGATATAGAATATCTTGCAGTTATGATGGTAAATCACAATGGATGAGTTCAGCTATCATATATTGTGTCGTCATCCATAACGCCTAACATCAGCGGCCATGCTGTGATCGTCCATTTGGGCTTGCGGTACTCTCCTTTATGCATGTAAGCTCTGGCATAACCTTCTCGGATAAAAAGATTTTCGTAGGTAACGGAGTCTCTTCCCGGGTACAAGCGATGGGCCGTTTGGCGGAGTGCCTTCGATGTTTTTTCTTCTGTGTTCCGGTAGATTTCCCGAAGCTCCTCCGAACTAAAATGCGGAGTATCTTTGTTATATTCAATCCTCACGAGATCACCTCTGTTTATCAAAATAGCCGGAGCAGCAAGGAGCTGCTCCGGCTGTTCCCAGAATGGCAGTAGAAGACGATACTCTATGGCAAGAGAATGGTATCATAATCACTACAGACGGGAGACAAGAGGGCTTGGGATTAGTACATGCCATTCATTTCGGGATTAACGGGTGCGGGAGTGGGCGGCTCCGGCTTGTCTGCTACCAGCGCTTCAGTCGTCAAAGCCATAGCAGAAACGGAAACAGCGTTCTCCAGCGCGGAACGAGTAACCTTTGCGGGGTCGATAATGCCGCAGGCGACCATATCGCAATACTCTTCCTTATATGCGTCGAAGCCGTAGCCGGTTTTCCCGGAGGTTCTTACCTTCTCCAGAACCACGGAACCATCCATACCGGCATTGGCCGCAATCTGACGAATGGGAGCCTCCAAAGCCTTGGCAACGATCTGGATGCCAGTCTTTTCATCGCCCTCGGCGGTTTCCAGCAGTGCTTCCACGGCAGGGATCACATTGACAAAGATGGTGCCGCCACCGGCTACGATGCCCTCTTCAACAGCGGCACGGGTCGCATTCAGAGCATCTTCGATCCGCAGCTTCTTTTCCTTCATCTCGGTCTCGGTGGCTGCACCGACGCGGATCACAGCGACGCCGCCGGCCAGCTTTGCCAGACGCTCCTGCAGCTTTTCTTTATCGTAATCGCTGGTGGTGTTGGCAATCTGAGCCCGGATCTGGCTGATACGGTCCTTGATCTCCTGTGCGTCACCGGCACCGTCCACGATCGTAGTAGTTTCCTTGGTAACCTTCACCTGACGAGCATGTCCCAACATACTGAAATCGGCATTCTTCAGTTCCAGACCGACCTCCTCGGAAATCACAGTGCCGCCGGTCAGGACAGCGATATCCTGCAGCATTTCCTTGCGGCGGTCACCGAAGCCGGGAGCCTTCACGCAGACCACGTTCAGCGTGCCGCGCAGTCGGTTGACAATCAAGGTGCTCAGCGCTTCGCCTTCCACATCTTCAGCGATGATGACCAGCTTCTTGCCGGATTTCATGGTGGTTTCCAGCAGAGGGAGAATATCCGTGATCACTGAGATCTTCTTATCCGTGATCAGCAGGTAGGCGTCATCAATGATTGCTTCCATCTTTTCGGTATTGGTGACCATGTAAGGGGAAATATATCCGTGGTCAAACTGCATACCTTCCACGACCTCACTGTAGGTTTCAGAGGTCTTGGACTCCTCGATGGTGATGACGCCATCGGCAGTGACCTTCTCCATTGCGTCAGCGATCAGACCTCCGATGGTATCATCACCGGAAGAAACCGCACCAACTCGGGCAATGTCGCTGGAACCGCTAACAGCCTTGGACTGATTCTTGATTTCGGCAACAGCGGCATCCATAGCCTTTGCCATGCCCTTTTTCATGACCATGGGATTGGCTCCAGCGGCCAGATTTTTCAGGCCTTCGCGGATCATGGACTGTGCCAGCAGAGTTGCAGTGGTGGTGCCGTCGCCGGCCACATCGTTGGTCTTGGTGGAAACTTCCTTTACCAGTTGAGCACCCATGTTCTCAAAGGGATCCTCCAGTTCGATCTCCTTTGCGATGGTCACGCCGTCGTTGGTGATCAGCGGTGCGCCATACTTCTTGTCCAGAACAACATTGCGGCCCTTAGGACCGAGCGTGACTTTTACGGTATCAGCAAGCGCGTTGACGCCGTTTTCCAAGGACTTGCGGGCTTCATCGCCCCGAATAATCATTTTAGACATCGTGATATCTCCTTACGTCTCTGTTATTACTCAATGATTGCCAGAATATCGCCTGCGTTGACGATGGTGTACTCTTCATCGCCAACTTTGATCTCAGTTCCGGCATACTTGCCTACCAGAACCTGATCGCCAACCTTGACAGAAACGGGTTCGCCATTCTTGCCGGGGCCAACAGCGGTCACAGTCGCGACCTGGGGTTTTTCCTGTGTTGAAGCGGTAAGGATGATCCCTCCCTGCGTTTTCTCTTCCGGCTTGGCGTACTGGACAACAACGCGGTCAGCCAAAGGGTTAATAGTCATGTGTGATTGCCTCCTATCTTGGTTTTAACGGATTCATGTTAATCTTCGATTGCGATCAGGTTTCGAGATTCGATCTGAGGTACGGGAATTTCCTTCTGGATGATCAGATACAGGGTGCCGTTTTCATACTTTGCATGGATGTCCTCCTGGCGAACCTTTTCGCCGACATAGAAGCTTCTCTGCATGGTACCGACGAAGCGCTCACGGCGAAGGTATCTGAATTTTTCTCCTTCGGGAACGGGATCCTGTTCGACGATGGCGCTGATGACAAGGTTGCCGTTCTTCAGTTCAATGGTCAGGTTCTCTTTTTTGATACCGGCAAGATCAATGGCAACCTCGTATCGGGTTTCTGTCTCGCGGATATCGGTTCGCATAAGCCCGGAACTGTTGTGATTTCCAAAAGCGGAATCGGCGAGTTCTTCAAACATGCTTCTTGCGAGGGTGTACGGTGTTAACATAGATAAGACTCCTTCCGGTCGCTATAGGCGATCTGTTTTGATGTTCCTATTATACCACCATTTTTAGCACTCGCAATGGGTGAGTGCTAAATTATTGTATCAAGTTTATTATTTATAATAAAAATAATTTATTAAATAATTGAAATCGTCTTGTTGTGAACTGGTTTCTATGTTATATTTGATAGCGCAGTCATTTCTTTTGAAGGAGGAGGGCTATGAACACATTTCAGATTCAATGCTTTCTGGCCGTAGCCAATTCGCTGAGCTTTGCACGTGCCGCAGAGCAAATGAGTGTGTCTCAACCTGCCATCACCCATCAGATACAGACACTGGAAAACGAACTGAACACAAAGTTGTTCAGGCGATCCACCCGGCTGGTTGAATTGACATTGGATGGGCAGGCGTTTATTTCTTATGCGCAGAAAATGATAGAAACAGAGCAACAGGCGAAGATGCGTTTTGGAGATCCGAAGGGCCACTCCTTTGAACTATTGTCCATCGGAACTGGCAGCCACACTCTTTTTTCGGATATGGTGCCAATTCTGGCAGAACTGGCAAACCACCATCCGAACCTGCATCCAAAACTGTTTGTTGCAACCCATGAAAGGCTATTTCACATGTTGGACAACGATTCCGTACGTGTGGCATTCAGTTTTCAGGATATTATTCCCAAGCGAGAACATATGGTTTTTGCTCCGCTTTGCAAAACAAGCATTGTCTGTCTCGGAAAACCGGGACTCTATAAAGAGCCGGAACAGAGTCTTTCTGCCGAACAGCTTTCACAGCAAGCCATAATCATTCATGACCCGGTTTTCTTGTCATCGGAAGTTTTGAGCCTGCAAATGGAACTGATCAGGAATCGAAACCGAAGCAACATTCATTTCTCCGATTCCGTTGCCGGTGCGATTACCCTGGCGCGTGCTGGATATGGTCTTGCCCTGGTTCCAGAAATCTATGCCCATAACTGTGATGATCTGGCCTTGTATCGACTGTCGGGGGTTCCAGAACTGACCTTCGGGCTCTTTTATAACGAACAAGATCGAGACGACACCTTGAAAGCTTTTGTTAGCCTCACACAAAAAGCCTATGCTGTATGAGGATTTACGTCCTAACCAAAGACTCGCACAAATGAACGGAACATAAAATAGGGTCCCGTCCTTGAAATGATCAAGGGCGGGACATTTGATTTGCTATAGTATTTGATTTCTTTAGCCATGCGTTTTTTCGCAAAAACGTGTAGGTGGCTATACCGTTTTCATTGGGAGGTCTGATGATCGTTTTATGGAATCGCCTAATTGGCTTGTTCAACAGGTCATCGTTGTTCTGGTGTCTGTGTGTCTGGCTTTAGGTAAGTACCGAGATTTTTTTGAATATTCTCCATTCGATAATCCAACAAGGCGGCTTCTTCTGCGCATTCGCGCAGTTCTTTTGCAATATGCAGGGGGACTTCCACGTCCTTTTTATAGCGGATCTTATGCTCCAGACTTGCCCACCAATCCATCGAGATCGTGCGAAACTGCACCTCGACCTTCATCATTTTCTTTTCACTATGTAAGTAGATGGGGATCTGAATGATCAAATGAAGACTGCGGTATCCATTGCGTTTCGGATTGGCAAGATAATCCTTTTTTTCAAGTAGAACGATATCATCCTGCCGCAAAAAAGCATTGGAAAGCTCATAGATATTGCAATCGTTTATGCGTATTAAAGTCGTACTCTGTGCGTATTAGGATCAAGCGATATCCACGCCATCACTCTGCGACAACAATTCCTGCAATTCGCGCCGGTCTGTGGTGATAAGGTCTTTTTCCATCTGGCTGCACTTGATCTCCACCGTCACATTGTTGTTATTGGTGCTGATCAGGCCGTTGCCCCGTTCAAAGTGGGTGATCTCCATGACCTCTGCCTCAGACAGATGCAGGATGGACTGAACCCGGCGTGCTTCCTCTTCCTCCAGATTGAGCAGGATCTTCGTTTTTGCATTATTGATGATGCCTTTACCGTACCCAACTTCTCCATCATCGCAAGCAGCCGCACCACACGGCTGTTTAGCCTCTCTGTTGATCGCTCGCTCCGGTTGGAGGTCATGGCGGCAGAAGACAAGTCGCTTCGAGAAAAGAGGAAAGATCCGCAGCACTGACTATTCAGTTGTCAAGGAACCGCGAAGGAGGCTGTTGTTTGCCCCTTCACTTTACAACGGACTTTTTTTTGCTGATTGGGGGGGTCTGCTCAAAAAATATTTTTGAGTTTTTTCCTCATGGATGCAATAGCCTCAACAACCGTTTTGTGGTTAATCCCTTTCTGCCTTGCATACTCACGAACCCCTACTCCACCGAGCATGACAACATCAAATATCTCAAGCTGAATGGAGCTAAGGGACTTTCGGAAGTCTTCGATGCACATTTCCGTCAGAGCCATTTCAATGTTGTTGGCAGGATCAGCCAACCAAGCAGAAGATTTCACATCGTCTTCCGGCAGAGCATCCAGTGACAGAACAGTATCAGAAGATTTTTCTTCGCCGTTCTCGTCATCGGATGTACCGACAGTTCCATAAGAGCGTCTGAGTTTCTTTTCCTCAGCGCGGAGGCTTTTCATGACCTCGCGGTCAACCTCCGTTACTTCGCCAGTCAGCTTTACGCGCACCATGCACTTGCCGTCCTCCGTAGTCCAGAGGTCATAGTCGAACTCGATAGGGGTTTTTGGGATTCTTTTCATTGTCTTGTCCTTTCCGCTGGCGCGGAGCAGCGGATGGACGAGACAAAAATAGAGCCGCATGACGGTGAGCTTGAATCCCATGCCGATAAAACAGAGTCCGAAAACTCTGTTCATGCGGCATTAGGAAGACTCACCAATCAGCGGCTCCACAGCACAGCTATCATAATATTTTGTTGTATGTTATTATCTCCGGCCTTTCAGACGGAGTTTTAACCTTCTCATGCTGAGGACATCAAAGACTGTCTCACGCCCACAAGCCTTACATTTTGCTTGGACATGGCCTCTTGTGTCCTCAAATACGGCGATGGAATTATGCCCACAATAGGGGCATTTCACCATGCGCATCTTTTGACTTGTTATGGCGCGTCGCGCCCTCTGTATCTTTATCTGCATTTCCGGCGAAGGCTCGGAAACCCGGATGTTTCTGCTCACAACCACACCTCCAACGGATCGTCATACTCCGCAAAGGGGCGGTCCTCGATGTAGCCGAGTTGTCTCAGCCGGATAATGGCTGCGGACTTGGAAACTCCAAGAGACTGGCACAGCAGAGTCAGGGATAAACAATCAATATAATTAAACCTCCCCTCGTAGTTCCTGAGGACACGGCCACGGGCAAATTGCCTCATGGCAATGTCGATTTCCTTTTGGGGCATCAGAATGGCAGCGCCTAACACATTAGCTTGCCATTCATTCCAATCCTCGCGGGTCTTGAGATCACGGAGCGAATATGCCGCTCTGGGGGCATATTTGCTTTCGTGCGTTCTCTTATCATTGTCGCTTTCCATCCCGAACAGGATTTGATGAGCGCATTCATGGGCAAGGGTAAATCTGCGCTTCCCGCACAAAGCATGAACCTGTCCAGGCTGAATAAAGCTCAAATCCAAAAGAACCTGATTTGCTTTCAGCGGGATTGTCCGCTTAACGCCCTGTTCCTCTATGGTGTACTCTGTATCGGCATGGACCACTCATATCCAGTACATGAGATCGGTATGTCAGTCGATCCACCAGCGCTGCGACCATCGTTGTATGCGAAAGCGAGGGTATTTGCGATCCGTTCCTGCAAGAGCAACGAACCGAAGGGCTTCAAGTTCTCCAAGCCGAGAGGCGAACAGAAAGGTGTTGTTACGATCTCCAACAAGAATCTGCTTGACCCGCTTCGCGCTGTCACTGGCGAGGACTGGATTCCCGGCAAGCGCTACAAGGTGCGTGGGTTCTGGGTTGCTGATGCAAAAACCATGTGCTTTGACCTCAATGAAGGGGTTCAGGAGGACTTTCGCCCTGTTACGCCGAGCAATGACGCAGAATAATCCCTGATATTCAGGGAGAAAAGGGAGAGCAAAAGAGCGGCGGCAAGCCGCCTGAGCGAGAAAGCCACCTCTCCCTTTTCTCCCTCGCTGCGGCTATGGAAACCGTGGAAAACCGCAAGCGGTTTACGCACCGTTCCCACAGCCTGCGCTCACCCTCTTTTTCCTCTCCGGCTTTCTCCCTATACAAAGAAAAGTGTTCATTTCTATCCCGAAAACGTACAGTTGCCGTGATGAACCGAGGGCAGCGTGTCAATATGGCAAAGAAAAGCAAACGGCACACAGTCGGTTTTATCCTCAAAAAAACCCGAAGCATGACAAAAAAGAAGCCCAGCACCACGCCATTAAAGTGGTGCTGGGCTTTGTCTGATTACAGCGATTTTCAGCGGGTGAAGCAATGCTCTGCTTGCAAACAGCTCTTTCGCATTTTGCTGTTTGGTGCGGAAATGTACTGTTTCGCAAAATCCTACGCACAGAAGCGTACCGCGTACACTCTATCGTGCTTTGCTTTCTAATATACTATTTTGCGCAAGAAGAAAGAAATTTGCTGTTTTCACTACGCTCGATTTTAGCACGGCGTTTTTACTGCCTCATAGTCAATTCACTCAGCAATTAAGCCAAAATGCCGCAGCGCATCTTTGATCGCCTCAACCTTTTCAGGCGGGCAGGGATGATACTCATGTTTTCTCTGCTCCACTGCGTTCGGCGCTTTGTGCATATCCAGTCCGACCATACGCTTGACCTCGGCAATATATGCAGTATGGACTTTGAAGCCGTACTTCTCCTGCACATATTCCTGAATACGCTTATAGGTCGGATGCTCCTTGACCTCGCCGGTTTCCACTTCCATTCTGACTTCAACCGTCAGTGGATTTGTTTCCCGTGACAAGAGGACCACCGTCTCCACATGGGCCGTCCCCGGGAACAGATCCACCGCCGCGGCCCGCCGGGCGGCATAGCCCCGCTGGGCCAGCAGCTTCACATCCCGGCCCAGGGTGGCCGGGTCGCAGGAGACGTACACAATGCGCTCCGGCCCCATCTGCGCCATGGCGTCGATGACCTCCGGGGCCAGGCCCTTCCGGGGCGGATCCACGCAGATGACCTCCGGACGCAGCTTTTCCGCCGCCAGCCTGGCCGCAACGTCCCCGGCATCGCCGCAGAAAAATTCCACGTTCTCTATGCCGCTTGCCACGGCGTTCTCCCGTGCGTTTTCTACCGCCGGGGCGACGATCTCCGCGCCGATGACCTTTTTTGCCCGGTCCGCCATGGTCAGGGTAATGGTCCCGGCCCCGCAGTACAGGTCCAGCACCAGCTCTGTCCCTGTGAGGCCCGCGTACTCCACCGCCTTGCGGTACAGCACCTCCGCCTGGTCCCGGTTCACCTGGTAAAAGGCGGGGATGGACAGCCGGAAGCTGTGCCCGCACAGGGTGTCTGTCAGGGTGTCCTCGCCCCATAGCGTCCGGTATCGGTCGCCCAGGATCACGTTGCTGCGCCGGGTGTTGACGTTCAGCACCACGCCCACGGTCGACTGCATCGCCTGGCGCATAGCCGCCACCAGCGCGTCCTCCCGGGGGAGACTTTCGCCGTTTATCACCACGCAGATGAGGGCCTGCCCCTTGGCGTTGGTGCGCACATACAGGTGCCGCACCAGCCCCTTGCCGGTGTTCTCGTCATACCCCGGCACATGGTGCTCGGCCATGTAGCGCCGCAGAGCCCCGGCCGCCGCGTCCGCCTGGGGCTTTTGAATGAGACAGGCGGAAAGGTCCGTCACCTGGTGGGTCCGTGCCCGGTAAAAGCCTACCCTGCCGTCCGCGGACACAGGATACTGGCTCTTGTTGCGGTAGTGCAGCGGCTCCGCCGCTCCCAGGACATCCTCCACCGTCACGCCGCTGCCGCCCAGGCGGGTCAGGGCATCCTGCACCCGCTGGCCCTTGGCCCGCAGCTCCTCGGCGTAGTCCATGTGGCGGAAGGCGCAGCCGCCGCATTGGCGGTAGTAGGGGCAGTCCGGCTCCCGGCGGTGGGGGGAGACGGTTTTCCATGCCACCGCCTTGCCGAAGGCGGCGTTTTTCAGCACCTTCATAATGAGGATGTCGCACACCTCGCCCGCTATGGCGTCGTGGACGAACACCACCTGCCCGTCGATGCGGGCAATGCCCAGGCCCTCGGTGGAGTAGCCCAGAATTTCGGCGGTATAAACTTGATTCTTCACCGGGGATGTCATAAAAGCGTTCCTTTCGGCAGCAAAGCCACGGGGAGACCGTGGCTTGCTGCGTTGTGTTTAGTATCAGAACTTGAACTTCTCCAAAATCTTCCGCAGGCTGTCTGCGAAGTCGGCCAGGATCTTGTTGTCCCGCCCCTGGCTGCGGCGGATGAGGGCCATAAGTGCGTCGCCCAGATCCACCAGCCGCTTGTAGGCGGAGGAAATGCGGGGTGCGCCCTCGAAGGCCTTCTTCTTGGGCTCGGGCAGGTAGCCCTGCTCCACAATGCGGTCCTCCAGCAGGTCATAGACCTCGGTGTATTGCGGCGCGTGGGCGGCAAAGCCCCGGGCGGCCACATCGGCGGCAAAGGCGGGGGCTACCTCCCTATCGCCGTGAACCACAAACACATGGGTGGGCTTGGCGGGCTGATACTGGTCGATCCAGTTCAGCAGATGATCCCGGTCGGCGTGGGAGCTGAGACCCTGGAAGTTCACGATCTTGGCCCGGACGGCGATCTCCTCGCCGAACATCTTCACGCTCTCGGCCCCCTCCAGCAGGTGCCGGCCCAGGGTGCCGGGGGACTGGAAGCCCACGAATACAATGGCGCTCTCCGGCCGCCACAGGTTGTGCTTCAGGTGGTGGCGGATGCGGCCCGCGTCGCACATGCCCGAGGCAGAGATGATGACCTTGGGGGAGGGATCCAGGTTCAGGTTCTTGGACTCGTCCACCGTCTCCGTCAGGTGCAGGCCGGGGAAGTTGAACATATGGGTGCCGTCCTTCACCAGGGCCAGGGCCTCCTCGTCCAGATAGCCCCGCAGGTCGCCGCAGAAGATGGTGGTGGCGGCCTTGGACAGGGGGCTGTCCACATACACGTCAAAGTTGGGCACGGACTTCACCAGGTTCTCATCCTTGATCTGCCGGATGAAGTACAGCAGCTCCTGGGTGCGGCCCACGGCAAAGGAGGGGATGACCACGTTGCCGC
>CAMBKF010000003.1 GCA_945868085.1 uncultured Oscillibacter sp. | reverse complement strand
CTATGTCTATTGTCAACGTCACTTTGGAGGAGATCCTCTGCGCCCGTGATACCCGCGCAGCGTCCCAACAACGACTGCTAAACGTACATCACCTGCCGCTGGTGTCCTTTACCATGAATATCGCCGGTCCGGTAAAACGCACGCCTTTGGTTGAACTGGCCTTTGACGCCGGACTGAAAGAGTTGTGCGCCGCCCTCGGACAGCCCATCACTGCGGAGGTTATCTATCCCCATACCGGCTGTGAAGCGCTGCTGGTCTATGACCGTCCGGCGACGGAATTGAAGGCCGCATGTTTAGCGTTGGAAACTGCCGCACCCGTGGGACGGCTGTATGATCTCGATGTGCTGGACGTGGATGGTAAGAAGCTGTCTCGTCCCTGCCAGCGCACCTGTCTCATCTGCGGGGCGCCGGTAACGGCCTGTTCCCGCAGTCGCGCCCACGGTCTGGAGGCCATCATCGCCCGCACCGTTGAAATATTGACGGACTTCGCCGCCGGATATCTTGCATCCCTCGCAGCAAAAGCGCTGGAGCAGGAGGTGCGCCTGACGCCTAAACCGGGGCTGGTGGATCAGCGCAATACCGGTGCGCACAGCGACATGGATCTGCCGCTGTTCCTGCGCAGCATTGACGTATTGACGCCGTATTTCCGACAATTGACAATGCTGGGACTGATGGGCGCAGACGCTGCACAACTACAAGCGCTGGGCATAAAAGCGGAAGCCGTCATGTTCCGCGCTACCGGCGGTGTCAACACCCATAAAGGGGCTTTGTTTTCTTTTTCCGTGCTGCTTTCGGCACTGGGCCGCTCGTTAAGTACGGGCGGGGATGTTTTTTCCCACGCTGCCGCTATTACCGCACAACTGGCACCACCGAAGCATACCAATGGTACAGCGGTAGCCGAACGATATCAGGTGGGCGGGGCACGAGCCGAGGCAATGGCGGGCTTCCCCACAGTACGCGAGGCCGCCGCGCTGCTGAAACACAGCGATCCTCTGACCGTACTTTTATGGCTGATGGCGCATACAGAGGACTCCAATCTCTATCATCGCGGGGGCGCAGATGGCGCAGCCTTTGTGAAACAGCAAGCCGCCGCCATCCTGCAGGCTCCGCCGGAGCAGCGCGTCGCGCTGACACAGGCGCTGGACGAGGCGCTCATCGACCGGTGGCTCAGTCCCGGCGGCAGTGCCGACCTGCTGGCGCTGGCACTGTTCCTAGGCAAGCTTCCCCGTTGGCTTATGCGCTCTACCTGGGCAAATCCTCAGCCCATGGGGAACTGGAGAAACGGTACTGTCAAGAGTTATGCGCAAATTCATTTGCAGACTCTGGCTGAATGAATTCAGCCGGCAATAGAGGCGTCTTCCGGAGTCGCCTCTAAGTGCTTCATATTCATGTACTTTTTGTTGCCCCACTGGGTGCCAGCCACATGGCGCAGCCGGGCGCAGACCAGCATCAGAGCGGAGTTGCCGTCCGGGAAGGTCCCCACCACCCGGGTCCTGCGGCGGATCTCACGGTTCAACCGTTCAATCACATTGTTGGTGCGGATCCGGGTCCAGTGCTCGCTGGGAAAGTCGCAGTAGGTCAGCGTTTCCTCAACACCGTCCTCCACCTTCTTGGCGGCCTCCTTCAGCTTCATCGCTCTCAGTTCTGCAACCACAGCTTTGGCTTTCTCGCGGGAGGCTTTTTTGCTCTCCTGAGCATGGATTGCCTTGAGCATCTTAGCCACCAGCTTTACCTTAGATCGAGGAACGACGGAAAATATATTGCGGTAAAAATGCACTGTACAGCGCTGGTATTTGGCATCAGGAAATACTTCTCCTACGGCTTCCAGCATCCCCAGACACTTATCGCCAACAATGAGCTTTACGCCGTCCAATCCTCTGCTTTTGAGCCACTGAAAGAAATTCACCCAGCTGGCCTTGTCCTCTTTCATGCCCTCGGCCGCGCCCAAAACCTCGCGGTATCCATCCTCGTTTACCGCGATTGCCACCAGAATTGCAACATTTTCGTACTCTCCGCCCCAGTTGCGCCGCAGGTAGATGCCGTCCACATAGACATACGGATACTTGCCGCCCTGCAAAGGACGGTTACGCCAATCCTCAATGTGGACATAGGCCTTCTTGTTCAGTTCACTGATGGTGGCTGGAGATACTTTGCTGCCCCACAGGGCCTCGGTAATGTCCTCCACACGGCGTACGGAGACGCCGGCAAGGTACATCTCGATGAGGGCTTCTTCTACGCTGCTTTCCCTGCGGCGATACCGCTCGATGATAGCGGTCTCGAAAGAGACGCCCTTAAGGCGAGGAACATGGAGCGTCACGTCTCCCGAGGTAGTGGTAAGGTTCCGGTCATAGTGGCCGCTGCGGTAGCCCTGGCGGGCCTCATTCCGCTCGTAACGGGCAGCCTGGGTCAGTTTCTCCGCTTCCTGCTCCAGCAGTTCATTCAGTGTTTCTTTGGGCGAATGAAGAACGAGATGTTTTATGGGGTTTCATGGCTAAACGTTTCAATAGAGGAGTTCATTCATACAGTCGAAGATTATATGGTTTGGTATCGGGAAAAGCGAATTAAGATTTCTCTTGGTGGACTTAGTCCGCTGGAGTATAGACAAAAACTCGGCCTATCTGCATAGTCCAAGATTTTGTCCGCACCCCCGTATCGGTCTTGCAGAGGGCAAATGGGACGATGAGGAAATACTGTGAGCAGGGAAAACCGCCGGAAGGAAGCGCTTCATTTCCGACAATTCAATTTTCACCGCAAAAAAGAGCTGCCGTGGCAGCTCTTTTTTTGCATACCGAAAACCACTCGCTGGGCGAGTGGTTCAAAAGAGGCTTACGGAAACTTTTTCTCGCCAGCATCAAAGGCGATAATGCTGTCAACAGCGAGTTCGTAGATACTGAGGCCCTTGCTGGATGCGCTGCGTTCTAAGGCCTTTTTCGCTAAGACATCATAGGACGCCAGGAACCGAGCCTTTCCAATTCGCTGAATCTCATCAAAGGACTTGAATCGTTTGATAAAGAGCAGCAACGCACATTTTTCGGGACTTCTGCTGTTCAATGGCAGTATTTTTGTAATTCCAGGCATCGTTTGATCCAACAGAGATATGAGCTGAACCTTCAGCTTTGCAACATAAGAGATACGTTGGTTGTATTGGCGGGAAAGGAATTTCAAGTCCTCATACTTTTGCTCCATTGAGCTATACGGTACGAGTTTGTAGGATTTTTCAAGTGCATAGGCCGCTATCCGAAGCGCATCCTTCTTGTCCGTCTTCGCCTTATGAATCTCGACATCCCCGTATTTTTTCATCTGGTATGGATTAACGATGCAAACGGGAAATCCCTCGTCTTGAAGCTTCTTGAGCACCGGATAATGGTAGTGGCCAGTATACTCCATGAGAATGGTTGTGGGTTCTCCAAGTCCCTTCAGATATGTCACGAAAGCATCCATCTCCGGCTGCGTATGAGCCATTGTGAATGGACTTGCCAGAACTGTACCGTCTGAATCAATCACCGCAACGGTGCTCTTGGCTTTGGATATGTCGATTCCAACTGCGATCATGAAACTCCTCCTTCGTAAGTTGAGATACGATTGGTTCCAGCACTTCAAGATTCAATCAGATTAGTCCGTGAAACGGGAGCAATAATTTGTCCCAACTTGCTGAATCGAATGCAGAATGATGAAGGCTGGCTGACACATTTGTCGGCGGGCGTGGGGTCCCAATCGGAAATTCCGTCAGCCAATCACCTTCATCATAAAGGAAAAGCGAAGGCTGTAACACCTTCGCTTATATATTACTAATCCGAATTTATAGTCCTAACAGTTTTTCAAGCTCGTCCATCGTTTGACCGATTTGCATCTCCAATTCACGCAGATTGGTCATGATTTCAAGCGTGGATGGATACTCAACCGCTTTGTACTCGACCTTCTTGTACTTGTTAATGGAAAGATCGTACCCATTATCTACGATTTCCTGCTTCGGCACGAAGAAGCTCTGCTCGGTACGCTCCCGGTCGGCCTCTGCCTCACGATTATGGAACCGGGCAATGATATCCGGAATATCATTCTCTTTGATTTCAGAGCGCTTATCATCCAGACTGTAGCCGTCGGCCTTCATGTCATAGAACCAGACCTTCTCCGTACCGCCAGCATTGGTCTTGGTGAAAACCAAAATCGCCGTGGACACTCCCGCATAAGGCTTGAATACACCGGAAGGCATGGAAATCACAGCCTGCAACTGTTGATTATCCACCAATTCACGCCGGATTGCCTGATGTGCCTTGGAGGAACCAAAGAGCACGCCATCGGGGACGATGCAGGCGCAGCGACCACCAACCTTCAGCATCTTCGTAAACAGAGCAACAAAGAGCAGCTCGGTTTTCCTTGTCTTACACAGTCCCAGCAGGTCTTTGCTGATTTCCTCCTGGAAGACGCTGCCGGTAAAGGGCGGGTTCGCCATGATGAGAGAATACTGATCCCGTTCGGTGTTCTCGCAGGATAGGGAATCTTGATAGGTGATGTGCGGATCTTCCACACCGTGGAGCATCATGTTCATTGCGCCAATCCGCAGCATGGATTGGTCAGTGTCGAAACCGGAGAACAGGCCGGATTTGAAATAGCGCATATTCTCGGTTTTCATCAGTTCCTTTTTCTGATGCTCGTTGATATAGGCTGCACTGGACAACAGAAAACCGGCAGAGCCCATAGCAGGGTCAAGGATGGAATCCTTGAGCGTGGGCTGCATCAGTTCCACCATCATATTGATGATATGGCGAGGGGTGCGGAACTGGCCGTTCTCACCGGCAGCGGCAATTTTCCCTAGCAGATACTCATAGACATCGCCCATGATGTCCTTGTTATTCATGTCCATGGCGTCAATGCCATCCACAACCTTGGCGAGCACTTTTGCTGTGGGAATCAGGAACACAGTGTCATTCATGTAGCGGCTGAAAGCGGTGTCCTTGCCTTCGCCGATGGTCTTGATGAACGGGAACACATAGGTCTGGATATTGGTCAGCATTTCGCCGGGTTCAAAGTTATGGAATACATTCCAACGGAGATTTTTGTATTCCGTTTCCACCCGGGGATTCTCGCTGATCACACACATGCCGTCCTGAAATACTTTGTTCTTCAGCGGAACGCCAAGCAGGTTGGCATTGGCTTCAGCCTTCAACTGATTATCATCCAACAGCTTCATGAACATCAGGTAGGTGATCTGCTCCAGAACAGTAATGGGGCTTGTGATACCGCCTGTCCATATCGTATCCCAAATGGAATCAACTTTATTTTTCATTTCGCCTGTAATCATATCAAAATCCTCCAAGGTCGTTTTCATATTCTCTGCCGCAGCAGATGCTGATAATTTGAAATCGCGCCATATTTAGTTTCAGATTATCAGCACAAGAAGAAAGATTTGCGCTTTCGCGATCCTGGCGCAGATGCTTCCTTTTGCATTTTCTTCGCACCGGTGGCAAACTGCATTTTTACAGTTTGGGTACCATCGTGTGAAGAAAATTGCAGGTGTCCAGAGGGATGCAATCCCTTTGGCTCTGGGTTTCCAATAGGGGCGAGCAGCACTCTGTTGGCACACGATTTTGCTCGGCAAAGTCTAGTGTGTTATACCTTTTGCGACCGCTGACGCCGGAAAGGGGCTGTCCCACGCCGGACAGACCGTTTCCTGTGGCAGCAGAACAGGCGGATTTTGTGGCAGGAACGGACACAAAACCAGGAATTTGCCATGAGCAAAATCCGACTGTTCGGGTGTAGGTGGTGCGGCAAAGCGTAGGTCTGCGACCGAAGCTGTGCTGCATCACCGGGGGAGCAAGAGGTATATAAAGCCCGCCGCAGCGACGCGTCCCCGTACCTTAATACCACCATGGCAGTTCCAACCACACGTTATCCAGAGCAAGAGCCTCCGTCTTTTTCGCTCGGCTTTCAGACAAATGAAAATGCTTCGCTGTTTCCATCAGCGGATGCTCCGTGTCTTCGTCAAATCCAAAGCGGTAACGCAGATACTGTTCCTCTCTGTCCTCAATCATGTACAAAGCGTGATGGAGATCATCAATCCGTTCCTGTGCCAGATAGATTTGTTCCGGCGTTTGCTTGGTGGGATCAGCAATAAAATTATGCTTGCTCCGAACCTCGTCTTTTGCGAAATCATCCAGCGAAACGATGTCGTTCAAATGCTTTGCCTCGAAAGACACATTCTGCGAACGGATGTAGTCGATCATGGCGTTCCGTATCGCAGGAGCAGCGTAAGTCAGGAACAGATTCCCGCTGTCGGGATTGTAGCTGTCGATGCAGCCGAACAACCCCAACGAGCCTTCCTGCACAAGATCGTCAAGTGAGATTTGCAGAGATCGGTTCAGCTCGGCTTGTGCACTCCACACCTCGTACGCCGTCTTTTTGATGAATCGAAGATTGTTTTCAATCAACAGATTCTGTGCATCAGCATCGGCCTGCTTGGCCAACGCACAGAGCTGTTCATTGGTCATTGGATCTCTTTTCATTGTTCTTTACCGTACCGGTCATTGCAAGGAACATCCGCTTGACCGCTTCTGTATCAATGCCGGGCAAATGGGAAACAGATTGTGCCACCGCCTCTCCGATTTGCTCCGGGGTAATTTTGCGGCTTGGCTTTTTCTGCCCCTTTGTCAGTTCGGCATAAATCTTTTTCACCGCCTGTGATGTCAGTTCACGGGTGGCAGACAGATCATTGCCGATCTCTTTCTTGACTGCCTGAACCGCAGCCATAAATGACCGCTGGATCGCCGTCAAGTCTGCCTGATATACTGGGGTCTGCAATTTCTTTATGTCATCGACAGCGTCAGGCTGGCCCCTCAGCATACCGGCGACTGTTGCGTACAGTTGGTTTTGTGCCGCAAAGCCTTTGGCGAGTTCGTCATCTAAGTAACCGGAGATCAGATTTGTGGTGTTGGAAAATTCCGGATTTTCAAGCAGCGCATTGACCACCTGCGGATTCACCTTATGGGTGTACAGATTTCTCGCTGCCTGTACCGACAGGCCAAGCTCGGAAATATCGTAATTCAGACGGTCGGGAATATCGACCTCGCCAAGCAGAAAATCGGTGGAGACATTGAACACACGGGCAATGCGAATAATATTTTCATCGCCCAGCTTGTCCGTCTTGCCGCTGATGAAACGGCTCAGCGCACTTTCCGAACAACCTATCCGTGTGGCAAGTTCAGCCTGTGTGACCTTGTGTGATTTCATCAAGTCCTGTATGCGGTCACGGATATTACCGGGAAGATATACACTCTCGTTGCTCATTCACCACACCTCCTCGCTTTTCAGCATTGGATTAACCGCTGTTATTTTCGGTACATTTCATCAAGCGTTTTGCCGTCTTTGTTTTTCCATTCGATCCATCCGTTGGTGCTTCCACCAAGCACAAACATTGCTGCCGAGCTGGGAGAAGTAAACGGAACAGAAACATTCAGGATATGTTTATCCCCGCTGCAAACTATGTTCCCGTTTTCAATGGCGGTTTGCCGAAGCTTCTCAATATTGTCGGAGTGGCACTTGCGGCTCATATCAATTTCTGACCCTTCAAGGACTTCAAATTTCTCACCATCATAGACGCCAAGTGCCTGGACGCCATTTCGGGTCGTATGCAATGTGTTGGCTTCATTCAGAGTTGTTTTGGAGTTCTCCATTTTATACCCCTGGGTTGCCATGATGAATTTGATTTCTTCATACACTTCCTCAATCAAAGGAAGATCATATTCATCAATCTCGTATTTGGGATTCACCGTGTTTTCAACTTTGTAGCGCTTCGCTTCAATTGCCTTACCGATGGCAAAAGCCTCAAGACCGCTGATCATGTCCAGAGAAAAGGTCTTGTTGTCAGCAAGGAACATGATTGCTTTGTTCCAGAAATCTTTTGAACGATTGTGGTCATCCAATCTGCTGACTCCGTTTCGGGTCTGCCCAACATAGATCTGGGCAATCTTGTTATCATCCGTTTCGCTGATCAGATAATAGATGCCTGGACGATTGATACCTGTCAGTTTCTTGGCTTCTGAAAGCAACGGACGAGGGATGACATAGGTAGTCATTGTAGACAGGTGACGGCGGATAGAACGAATACCATCCGGCTGACCATTGTGATATATAATTTCAAGTTTTTTACTGATGGCCATAGTATACTCTCCTTTACCCCCTCTTCTCCAGCGCCAGCCCGATCAGCCGGTCTGCCTGATCTGCCATGAACAGCGGAATGTTCAGCACATCATCATCCAGCTTCAGATTGTCCAGGGAGAAGCGCACGCGGAGCTTTACCTGCCCCGGGAACAGCTCTTTGAATTTTCGCAGACTCCGGCTGGTGGTATTGGCTTCTGCCTTGACCTCCACCGGGAAAATATCATTTTCGCGCTGAATCAGGAAATCGACCTCATAGGGAGGATTGTTCTGGCTCCAATAACGGGGCATCACCTCAAATTGTGTGATGAGCGTTTGCAGCACATAGTTTTCTGTCAACGCTCCTTTGAACTCGGTAAACAGACGATTGCCCTCACCAAAAGCAGTCGGTGCAAGCTGCGCCAGACGGCGGAGCAATCCCACATCCACCAGATAGATTTTGAACGCCGACAGATCGTCATAGGCCGACATCGGAAGTCCCGGCGCGGTGCTGCGGTATACCTTGTGGACAAGCCGGGCATCCACCAGCCATTGCAGCGCATCCTCATACTCACGCGCCCGCGCGCCCTCTTTGACGACCTTATAGATAAACTTTTTATTTTCCCGGGCAAGCTGCGACGGAACAGACTTCCAGATCATTGAGATTTTCGGGAATTCGCTGACATTCGGATGTTTGGCAAAGTCGCGCTCATATGCGCCGATAATTCCGGACAGAGCCTCCTGCATGGCCTCCACGTCGCGCGCCTGCGTCCACATGAGCACAGATTCCGGCATTCCACCCGTGACATAGTACATTTTGAGCTTCTCATACAGCGGATTGAAAAAAGCATCCGGGAGCGGTTCAAGCGTATCCACAGCATCCAGATATTTTGCGAGATTCTCATCCCCGTTGGACAGCAAAAACTCCGTAAACGTCATGGGATCGATCTGCATGAAGTTGACCTTACCAACCGGGAAAGAGGACGGCTTTGCCAGGGCAATGCCCAGCAGCGAACCGGCGCAGGCAATGTGATACTGCGGCGCATTTTCGCAGAAATATTTCATGGAGTTGATGACTTTCGGGCAGTCCTGCACTTCGTCAAAAATGATGAGTGTCTTTTCCGGTGTGATCTTCTGTCCGCTGGCCAGCATCAGATTTTGCAGAAGCCGGTCAACGTCCTTGGTCGTTTCAAAGAACTGCTTATACTCCTCGTGTTCATCGAAGTTAAAATAGGCTGTATTATCATAATAACGTCTGCCGAATTCCTTGAGAATCCACGTCTTGCCTACCTGCCGTACTCCTTTGAGAATCAGTGGCTTGCGGTAAGGTGAGTTTTTCCATTCCAGCAGTCGTTCCAGGATCAGTCGTTCCATAGAATCCCTCCGTCACACTTTTCTTGGAGATCTTGCGTTTGATTTCACACTATTATTATACGCTCCTCAGGCCGAAATAGCAACGGTATCACAAAAAAATTGGCTGTTATGATAACGGAATCACATTTTTATTGATTCCTTTCCGGATTTTCACTCTATCAGGATGAATATTCACTCACAAGGTGAACTTTCAAATTTGGCAAGCAGTAATATCACATTATTATAGCGCGTTTTGCTCCTACACATCACATTTTTATGAATCCGCCCTTCCGGCTTGCATTTTTGCAAGAATTCGGGAGGGCTTTTTTGTTTTCTTGCACATCTGCCTGATTTTTATGGTCTAAGACTATTTCTCCGTATATTCAGTTGACAAAGAAACTTTGTCGGAAAAATCGAAAGGAGAAATGCCTATGACAATTTTTGAAGCTGTCAAATCCACGGTCACGCCGAGGATGGCAGCAGAACACTTCGGGCTGAGCATCAGCCGAAACGGTATGGTTTGCTGTCCATTCCATGATGACGGACACCCCAGCATGAAGCTAAATGAGGACTACTTCTACTGCTTCGGCTGCGGTGCCAAAGGAGATGTGATCGAATTCACATCCAGGTTGTTCGGAATCACCGCTTTGGAGGCCGCGCAAAAGTTAAGTGCCGACTTCGGCATTCAAACCGGGAAGCCGTCCGTACTTGCCAAGCTGAACCGACACAGGACACAGGCTGAGAACGAGCGGTTGTGCTTTCGGGTGTTGAGTGATTATCTGCGCATTCTCGAAGGCTGGATGACAGACTGCGCACCGCAGTCACCGGACGCCGAACCAGATCCACGGTTCGCAGAAGCCTGCCATATGCTTGAATATGTCAAGTTTTCGGTGGAGCTGCTGACAGAAGGAACGTCGGAAGAAAGAGAGGATGTGATAAAGAATTTATTGAAAGACGGCCAAATCACCTACCTGCAGGAGCGGGTAAAACGAATCAAGGAGGAGTCAAATGAGCAAATCTGAAACCGCTGAAAGGCCTTTTTGGTATGACGGCAAATCGGTAAACGAAGTCGGGTTCTGCGAGGACTTTTTGCAGCAGCATCCGATGGTGCGTGTGGGCGGCTGCTTCTTCACCAAGGAAGGTCGTATCACCGACGAAGAAAGTGTCCGCAAGGAAATCTATGAAATGCTCCGACCCTATCTCAACTGTGGCCTCGCCAAACGGGCATCGGGACTTCTGGAAATGCTCAAACTGGAAGCCTATGTTCCCAATCTGCCGGTACACGAAGATCGACTTCATGTTGCCAACGGCACGCTGTTCCTGAACGGCGAGTTCACCGAAAGCAAGGAGTTCTGCCGCAACCGTCTGCCGGTCAACTATAAGGCCAACGCTCCGCAGCCTGTAACATGGCTGCATTTTTTATCGGAACTTCTGGAGGATGAGGATATCCTGACCCTGCAGGAGTACCTGGGCTACTGCCTGATCCCCACCAATAGAGGGCAGACCATGATGCTGCTGAAGGGCAACGGCGGCGAGGGCAAAAGCCGCATTGGTGTGGTGATGCAGAAGATGCTGGGCGACAACCTGAAAAACGGCAGTATTGCCAAGGTGGAGCGCAGCCCCTTCGCCAGAGCCGATCTGGAGCATCAGCTTCTGATGGTGGACGATGACATGAAAATGGAGGCGTTAAAATCCACTCACTATCTGAAGTCTCTTATCACCGCCGAAATGCCCATGGATTTGGAGCGAAAGGGAGAGCAGAGCTATCAGGGAGAAATGTATGTCCGCTTTCTGGCCTTTTCCAACGGCGATCTGGAATCGCTTTACGATCATTCGGACGGTTTCTACCGCAGACAGCTGATTTTGTCGGTGAAGAGGAAGCCTCTTGACCGTGAGGACGATCCTTTTCTTGCGGACAAGCTCTGTGCCGAGATCGAGGGTATCTTCCTCTGGTGCCTAGAAGGTCTGAAAAGGCTGATCGGAAACAACTACCGCTTCACTGAAAGTGACCGTACTAAGGATAACCGTGTAGAAGCCAAGCGAGAGGCGGATAATGTGCTGCTGTTCATGCGCTCGGAGGGATACATCCGACTGAAAGCCGAAAGCACTATCACTTCCGCTGACCTTTACGCCATTTATACCATGTGGTGCAATGACAACACCTATAAGCCGCTGGCGGTGCGGACAGTGGGCATGACACTGAAAAAGCACGCAGATGAATTTGGTATCGAGCATGACAACCACATTACCAACCGCCTCGGCAAACGTGTCAACGGCTTCTGGGGTATCGAAGCTTTGGTGACACCGCCTATTTTATGAGATCAAGCAGAAAAAGCACCATCCCATCCATCCCAAGCATACCACGTGGGATAGATGGGTGGATGGGATGGATATTTTCAAATTCAATGACTAAAGGGGGAATTTAATGAAGAAACCGTATTACAAGGAACTGCCGCTGTTTCATATCTATGACAGCGACCTGACCGGAAGTCAGAAACTATTGATGACGCTGCTTCTGATCGATGACACCTACGACATTTATACTCTCGGCTGCCTTGCCAAGCAACCCACAGAAGACGTGATTCTTGATCTGAAGGAGCTGAAAAAGCAGGGGTATCTTCAAGACAGATGAAAACAGGAAAGATTTTTTCTGCAGAGCGAAATGATTTCACGGAATCGCGCTTCTCCGAATCGAGCACCGGCGTTCCTGAAAAGTGTGCATCTGCACGGTTTTATGAAATGCCACACGGTTTCGTAAAGTCCGATATGCCCACTTGTGGACAAAACATCATGCCGCCAAATCTGAGCGAATTAGCAAACAACCGAACAGTTCACCACACAGCGAAGCTGGTTTGCCAAAGCGTGCATCGGCTTCGCTGTTTTCATTACTAAAAGTCAGGAGGAAGAATATGAATATCAGAAACGAGATCAAGGCACAGATTATCCGTGCCGGTTTCACCATGCAGGAGCTGGTGGACAGGCTGGCCGATGAATATGATTGGAGCGACAGCGTTTCCAATCTTTCCGCCAAGCTGCAGCGGGAGAGCATCCGATACAAGGAAGTCGTGGAGCTGGCCGATGTGCTTGGATATGACATCGTGTGGCAGAGGAGGAGCAAGTAATGAAAGCACAGTACGCCATTCTCCGCTTTGCCAAGTATAAGGGGCCGGAAATCGGTCACATTGAATCCCACAACGAGCGCACGAAAGAGAAATACGCCAGCAATCCCGATGTGGATACATCCCGCAGCCATCTCAACTTCCATCTGGTAACACCGGAACGGAAATACCGTGCGGAGGCCGAAAAGCAGATCGCCGAGGCAGGCTGCCGTACCCGTTCCGACAGTGTTCGGGTGGTGGAGGCTCTGGTTACTGCCAGCCCGGAGTTTTTCAAGGGCAAAAAGAAAGCCGAAGTCAAAGCCTATTTCACCGAAGCACTGAGCTTCATTCAAAAATATCAGTCGAAAGAGACGATCATATCTGCCGTGGTGCATATGGACGAGAAAACACCCCATATGCACCTTTGTTTTATCCCGTTGACGGAGGACAAACGGCTAAGTGCCAAGGAGATCGTGGGCAACAAGAAAAAGCTGACCTGGTGGCAGGACGAGTTCTGGAAGCACATGGTCAAGAAGTATCCCGATCTGGAACGTGGCGAAAGTGCCAGCGAAACCGGACGTACCCACATCCCGCCGAGGCTGTTCAAAGAGGCTGTACATCTGAACCGAATGAAGGATCAGATCATGGCGATTCTGAACGACAGCAATCCGTTCAACAAAAAGGCCAAGGCAGAAGAACTGGAAGCGCTGCTGGACAAGTACATCCCCGGCGTGGAGGTCATGCGGACGAAGCTGAAAAAGTACGACAAGACGTACAAAGAGCTGACCGAGGAAAATGCTGAACTGGAAAAGAAACTTTCTTCCGCATCCAGGGAAAGCATCCAAAAGAAACTGGAGACGCAGCGCAAGCTCAACGAACTGGACGAGCTTCGCTGCACCGTGGAAGTTCTGCCGCCGGAAATTCTACAGGCGGCAAAAAAGGTAATCGCGCATAAACCGCAGGAAAGATGAGGAAAATAAAACCAATGAAGGAGTGTGATGTTGTTTGGAGATGAACGTCAGAGATGACAGGCAGTTGGTCGAAATCTGGCTGACAAACGCCGAAAAGAAAGACCTCGCTCTGCGTGAGGGGCTGAAAGACATCTATGACAAGTATAAGAAGAAAAAGTATCTGGTGGCTGTATTTGAATCCGGCGAAAAGGATCTGTATCAGGGCACACTGGATTTACTTGCTTATAATAAACGCCGCTGCGCCGAACTGGAGGTTCAGCGGGAGAAGAAACAGCGCACGGCAGCAGCCGGACGATGAGATACAGGCGGGAGGGAGGAATCTCTTCCGCCATTTTTCTCTCTTTATCTTGAACTGTTCACAATCATATGATACAATGTTATCTGCAAACAAGAAAATTAAAGAGATAACTTCGCAAGGAGGGTATCTATGAGCAACGAAATCATGAAAAACGGCGACATTCTGCTGTATCAGAACGATACGGAAAAGGAATTCGTCAATGTGGTGTTTTATAATGAGAACTTTTGGCTGACGCAAAGCGGTATGGCAGAGCTGTTCGGCTGTACTACTGATAATGTCTCTCTTCATCTGAAAAACATCTACGCAGAGGGCGAACTGGAGCAAAACGCAACTACCGAGAAATTCTCGGTAGTTCGAAAAGAGGGCACAAGAACCGTAAACAGAACGATTGACCATTACAATCTTGATGCCATCATCGCCGTAGGCTATCGTGTAAACTCCAAGAAAGCTACTCGCTTCCGCCAATGGGCCACTAAGACGCTGAAAGAATATATCCAGAAGGGCTTTGTCCTCAACGATGAAATGATGAAGAATGGCCGCCCCTTCGGCAAGGATTACTTCGATGAGCTGCTGGAGCGCATTCGTGAGATCCGTGCCAGCGAGCGCCGGGCTTACCAGAAGATTGCTGATGTGTTTGAGCAGTGCAGCTACGATTACGACAAGAACAGCGACACCACGAAAGCCTTCTATGCGTTTGTGCAGAACAAGCTGCACTTTGCCGTAACAGGAAAGACGGCGGCGGAACTGATCGCGGAACGTGCCACCCTGGACAGCCCCACCATGGGTCTGACCACCTGGAAGGGTGCGCCCGATGGAAAAATTCTGAAAAGCGACACGCTGGTGGCAAAGAACTACCTGAACGAAAAAGAGATCTCCCGTCTGAACCGCCTGGTCACCATGTTCATCGACTACGCCGAGCTGATGGCGGAGGACGAGCAGCTCATGTCCATGCAGGACTGGCTCAACGAGACAGATCGCTTTTTGCAGAACAACCGCCGGAATGTGCTGGACGGCAAGGGATCCATTTCTCACGACGCGGCGGTCAAAAAGGTCAGCGGGATTTATTCGGAATTCCGCAAGAAACAGGATGCGGAATATATCTCCGAGTTTGACCGTCAGACCGCGAAATATCTCAAAGGGGAATGACTATGACCGAGATTTTTGACATCGCGGGCTATGCCCGTATTTCCGTGGATGACGAGCTTGATCGGGATAATGTCTCCATTGAAAACCAGAAAGCTATCATTCAGGACTTCGTAAAAACCCGATTTCCCGGCAGCTCCCTGACCTTTTTTGAGGACCGTGACCGTTCCGGCTACACCTTTGAACAGCGTGAGGGCTATCAGGAAATGCGCCGGGGACTGATGTCTCACAAATACGACATTCTGATTGTAAAAGACTTTTCCCGCTTCTCCCGCCGCAACAGCCGTGGCCTTGTGGAATTGGAAGACCTTCGTGATGCCGGAGTACGCATTATCTCCATTGGTGACGGGATCGATTTCCCTAATGATGATGACTGGCTGAAAATCCAGTTTCAGTTCCTCATCAATGAGATGCCCGTTACCGACACATCCAAAAAAGTGCGCAATGTCATCCGTCGCCGTCAGGCGGACGGCGAATGGCTGTGTGCCGCTCCCTATGGCTATATCATCAACAAACGCAGGGAATTTGAGATCGTCCCCACGGAAGCAGAGATTGTCCGCAAGATTTTTGAACTCTACAACAAAGACGGCTGGGGTTATAAGAAGATCGCAAACTATCTGACCGATCAGGGCATTCCGACTCCTCGTATGTCCGAGCAGATGCGCAAGGAGGCTGACGGTCAGGAATACAAGCGTCAGGTCAAGGCGGCGTGGGCCATTGTCACCGTGCAGGGGATTCTGGACAACGATTTCTATATTGGAACGCTTCGGCAGGGCAAGTATACCCGTGCCAAGATCAACGGCAAGGATGTGCGCCGGGACGATGGTGAGCAGATCGTCATTGAGAACCACCATCAGCCCATCATCGACTACCGCACCTTTGCCACCACCCGCGCGCTGCGGGAAAAGCGTACTCGTTCCAACTATCGTGGTGTCAAAATCAACGATAATGTGTATTCCGGTTTTCTGGAATGCGGCGATTGCGGAAGTCCCATGTTCGCCATGAGCCGCAGCGATCTGAAGCCTGCTTACACCTGCGGCACCTATCATCGCAGAGGGCTCAAAGGCTGCACCAGCCATCACATCCGTGTGGACAGGCTGGACGATCTGCTGAAAAGCTATGTGCAGAAGCTGATGGAAAACTCTGCTGCCATGATTGAACAGCTTAACCGCGATCTTGCCCATGAGAATGACGACATTGCCGAAACCGAGCAGTCCGCCGACCATCTGGCCCAGGTGCTGGACGAGCTGGTGGAGGAAATGAAGGTCACCAAGCGCCAGCGCATCCGGGAGATCATGAAAAAGCCGGAAAGGGAGGCTGAGATCGAAGCCACCTACGACGAGTTGGAGGACGAATTGCAGAAAAAAATCGACGGTCTGAACCATCAGATCGATCTGCTCTCCGATAAGCGCAACACCGTCATCCAGGTCAACCGTGCCGCCAAGACGGCGCTGGATGTCTTTGCCGATATCCTCAACAAAGAGAAGCTCGACCGCAACGATCTGGAACTGATCATTGACCGTGTACTGGTCTTTGAAGATCATTTGGAAATCAAGCTGCAGAGAGATATTGACGCTCTTCTCCGGTGCGGAACATTGGAGGACGCCGCAAATTTTAATTCAGGCATCGAAAATAGCTTAAAAACCGTCATTCAGTCCGCAAGAAACCGTGCGGACAAGGTTTTCGATGTCAATGTTATCAATGACGGCGACCCGCTGGAGATCTTCACCACCCGGGACGGAGAGGTCATTTTCAAGAAGTATTCCCTCATCGGCGGGCTGGAGGATTTTGCCGCCCAGTTCTGCGACACCCTGGCCCACTCCTCCGACTTTACCGCCGCCATTACCGACCGGGACAGCGTCATCGCCACCGCAGGCCCCGACAAGCGGGAACTCATCGGCCACAACCTCTCCCCGCAGATGGAGCAGCTTATGGAGGGCCGCAGCGTTTACCAGCGGGCCAAAGACGATGCCGCCCTGCCTGTATGCGAGGGCGGCGCCCACCTTGTCGCCCTCACCGCCGCCCCCATCCTCTGCCAGGGGGATGTGCTGGGATTGGTGCTGTTCGCCGCCGGAGATGGGCAGTTCCCCGGTGAGAGCGAATACAAACTGGCCCAGACCGTGGCGGCCTTTTTGGGCCGGCATATGGAGGCATGAAATAAACCAGCACAGGGACGCTCACGGCGGCCCTGTGCTGGTTTCTGCGGAATTTGCTCTTTTTCTATTGTTATATTACCACATTTGGGGGAAAAAATCAAGTCTTGTACTTTCACCGCCGCGGGTGTAATAAGTATACACCACACCTAAAGGAGGTCCCCTATGGACAACATCACCGCCAAAGTCAGCTGCTTTGCCAGAGCCTATCACAGCATGGAAAACCCTCATCCCGTGTTCGACGATCCCGCCGCCCGGCCGCTCCTGGGCCCGGACTACAGGGAGATCGCCCGGAGCATGACCGAGGGGATGGACTACTTCCTCTCCGGCCTTTCCTGCCCGCCCCAGGAGGGGCTGCGTCTCATTGTGGACGGGCAGCTGGCCCCGCCGGTCCTGGCCCGGAGCGCCTTCTGCGAAAGCCGGCTGGCAGAGGAAGTCCGGCGGGGCTGCCGGCAGTATGTGCTGTTTGCCGCCGGGTACGACACCTTTTCCCTCCGGAGCCGGGACAAGGACCTGACCGTATTTGAGCTGGACCTGCCGGCTCTACTGCAGGACAAGCGCCTGCGCATAGACCGGGCCGGGCTCTCCTCCCGGGCCGTATACATTCCCTGCGACCTGGCCGATCCCGCCTGGGCGGACCGGCTCCTGCAGGGCGGCTATCGGCCGGAGGAGCGGGCCTTCGGCAGTCTTTTGGGTCTCAGCTATTACCTGCGCCGGGAGGAGCTGACGGCCCTGCTCACGGCCGCCGGGCACATTATGGCGGCAGGCTCGGCCCTGTGTCTGGATTATCCCGTGGCGGAGGGCCAGGCCGGCCGCACCCAGCAGGACCTGGCCCGGGAGGCCGGAGAGCCCATGCGCGGACGCTACACGCCGGAGGAAATGGAGGCTCTCCTGGCCGCCTGCGGATTTAGCGTCCGGGAGCATCTTTCCCCCGAGGACATGACCCGGCTGTTTTTCGCCCGGCACAACCGCCTGGATCCGGAGCATCCCATGGCCGCCCCAGAGGGCGTCCGGTATCTGCTGGCCGCCAAGGCATAAGGCCCGGCGGATGCCGTTTTCCGTATTTTTCCGTGGAATGGTGGAAAAGTTGCGACGGCATGGTATAATAGGGTAATATACCCGTGCGCCCGATGATGGGAGGAGGAGCACCATGCGGTTTTTCAAGGATATGAAGTTCTGGAAAAAGGTCACGCTGATCTGCGGCATTCCCCTGCTGCTCATCAGCATACTTATCGGCGCCATGTCCTACACCCGCGCCAAGGACACCGCCCGCAGCAGCAGCAAGCTGAGCCTGTACGACGCGGTGAACCGCATGGACATCAGCCTCACCACCCGGTCCCGGCAGATCATCTCCTCGGTGGAGGCCATTGCCGGGGGCCTGCTGTCGGCAGACGCGCTGGAGCTGCCGGTCTCCCAGCTGCGGGACATCTGCCAGGGGCTGGTGGCGCCGTTTCAGGAGGTACAGGCCGTCACCGTGATCTGGGAAGGCCAGCCTGTATACCGCTCAGACCCCTCCCTGCCCCTGTCCGGCCAGGTCATTGATTCCCTCACCGTCCAGGCCCAGGCCCACCCGGGCAAGGTAGTGTGGTCCGACATGCTGACCTATCCCGAAAGCGGAGACACCATCCTCCTGGCCCGGGAGCTGCAGACCGACGACGGCCAGGGCCGGGGCATGCTCCTGCTGCGCATAGACCCCTACACCATGGGCAACATGCTCCTAAGCAAGCAGAAAACCCTGAACCGGCAGGTCTCCGTCCTGCTGGATCGCTCCTTCCAGCCCATGTATCAAACCGGCTCCGTCTCCCCGGAGCTTTTGGAGCAGATCGTGGCCCAGTACCGGGCCGGCAACCGATCCTTTTCCTTTAGTCAGGACGGCCTATCCTATTACTGCAGCACCCAGTATAACGGCCTGGTGGGCTGGTACACCTGCTCCTTTGTGGAGGAGAGCAATCTGTTCCCCGGCGCGGCCGCGCTGCGGGACTACATCATTTTGCTGGTGATCCTGTGCGCCGTGGCCGCCTACATCCTGCTGCGGTTCCTGTCCCGCTCCATCACAAGGCCCCTGGACCGGCTGAACAGCGCCATGAAAACCGTGCAGTACAAGCACCTGAACGTGAGCCTGGGCGTGGAGGGCCGGGACGAGATCGGAGAGCTGACGGAATCCTTCAACTACATGATGGGCCGCATCCACACCCTGGTGAACCGGGTCTACGAGGAGAAGCTGGCCCAGAAAAACGCCGAGATCGAGGCCCTGCAGGCGCAGATCAACCCCCATTTCCTATATAACACCCTGGACTCCATCAACTGGATGCTCATTGACCGGGACGAAATGGACATCAGCTCCGTGGTGGTCTCCCTGGGCAAGCTCATGCAGTACAGCATGGACACCAGCTCCGCCCTGGTGCCGCTGCACATGGAGTACCGCAACGCGCTGGACTATCTGAAAATTCAGAAAAACCGGCTGGAGGACCGCCTGCTCTACGAGCTGGACCTGCCATCGGATCTGGAGGACTTTCTCATTCCCCGGCTGATCCTGCAGCCGCTCATTGAAAACGCCATTATCCACGGCATCCTCCCCTCCGGCCGCAGCGGGCGGATCACCGTGCGCACCCGGCAGGAGGGCAGCCGCCTGGTGCTGTCGGTGCAGGATAACGGCGACGGCATGGGGCCGGAGCAGCTGCAGCAGCTAAGGCAGCTGCTCTCCGGCGGCCAGGAGGGCGGCAGCATCGGCATGCGCAATGTGGCCCGGCGGCTGCAGCTCCACTTTGACGGCCAGTGCCGTTTCTCCGTGGACAGCAGCCCCGGCCAGGGCACCACCGTGCGCTTACTGCTGCCTATGCAGGGAAGGAGGACGAATTCATGAAAATACTGATCGTGGATGACGAGCCCAAGATCCGCAAGGGCCTGTGCAAGATCGTGGAGATGCACCCGGGCTGGTATGTGCCCCAGTCCTTCGCCGACGCCGAGAGCGCCATCGCTTTTCTGCGGGACAATGAGGCGGATGTGGTCATCACCGACATCCACATGCCGGGACTGACGGGGCTGGACATGATCGAGCAGATGCGTAGCGCCTGCCCCCAGGTGGTGTTCATCATCCTCACCGGCTACGGGAAATTCGAGTACGCCCAGCGGGCCATTGACCTGGGCGTGAAAAAGTATCTCATGAAGCCCACCTCCCCGGACGAGATCACCGCCGCCCTGGAGCAGATCGAGGCGGACACCCCCCGGAAAAAGCACACGGCCGCCTTCCAAAAGCCCACCAACAACCTCATCATCCTCCGGGCCAAGGAGTATGTGGACCTGCATTACCGGGACCGGTTCACCCTGCGGGACATGGCCGCCGCCCTCTACATCTCCCCCAACTACCTGTCGGACCTGTTCAAAAAGAACACCGGCATGCGCCTGTCGGACTACATCACCGAGGTGCGGCTGGAAAAGGCCCGGGAATACCTCATGGATGTCCACTACAAGGTGCGGGACGTATCCACCCTGGTGGGCATTGCCGACCCCCGGTACTTCTCCAGCGTTTTCCGGAAAAAATACGGCATGACCCCCATGGAGTTCCGCAACGAATACGCCTCCCGGCAGTTTGAGGAACCGGAGGAGGAGTGACGGCATAACGCAGACAGCTTACAAAACGAAATTAGTCCTGTACCAATATGGTGCAGGACTAATTTTTTATGTATCCCTTTATCTTTGGAAGATCTGGGCGTAGACCACGTCCGCCGCCCGGAAAAAGCTCAGGGCCGCCCGGTCATAGTCATTCTTGTAATAATCCGTTTCCACAGCGGTCTTCAGCTTGCTCAGCTGCGTGTCGGTGGCAGCGGTGTTCACACTGTCCTCCAGGAGAACATAATAATGGTCCCCTTTCACCATGAGCAACAGCATGTCGTTCTGCCCCAGGCCCCAGGCCTTGCCCAACTGGGCGGCATACTTCTCCACGCTGCGGCCATGGGTACTGTCCACGGTGGCAACGGCTACCACGGCGGTATACTTATTATTCCACTGGTCGTTATATTCCTCCAGCGTCTGCCGGGTCTCCTGGGTCAGCAGGCCCGCGTCGTCGGCGATCCACTGATGATACTCCACCGCAATAGGCTTGCGGCTGAGGCCGTACACAGACCCGGCCACGATCACCAGCACCAGCACCACCAGAGCAAAGCCCCGGCTCTTGAATACCTTCATGTTTCCGCTCCTTTCACGGAGGATCTTACTTGTGCAGCTCCATGAGCTTCTGCTTCAGCTCGCCCTCGATGCGGCCCAGCTCGGCCTCGGCGGCCTTGCGCTTGGCGGCGCCCTCCTGCTGGATGGCCAGCACCTCGTCCAGGGTGGAGATGAGCTGCTGGTTGGTGTGCTGCAGGGTTTCGATGTCCACGATGGAGCGCTCGGACTCCTTGGCGGTGGCGATGGTGCCCATCTTCAGGGTATCGGCGTTCTTCTTGAGCAGCTCGTTGGTCATCTCGGTGACGGCGTTCTGAGCGGCGGTAGCCTGGCGGCCGTGCTCCATGCCCAGGGCCAGCACCATCTGGCTCTTCCACAGGGGGATGGTGTTCACCAGGGAGGACTGGATCTTCTCCACCATCTGGGTGTCGTTATTCTGCAGCAGGCGGGTCTGGGGGCCCATCTGCACGGAGATCATCCGGGTCAGCTCCAGGTCGTGGAGCTTCTTTTCAAAGCGATTGCACAGGTTCACCATGTCGTTATAGGCCTGGGCATCCTCGGCAAGGCCGGTCTTCTCCGCCTTGGCGCGCAGCTCCTCCAGCTCGCCGGCACGGACCTCCTCCAGCCGCTTCTTGCCGGCCAGGATATACATGGTCAGTTCCTTGTAGTACTTCAGGTTCAGCTCATACATCTGATCGAACATGGCAATGTCCTTCATCAGCGTGATCTGATGCTTCTCCAGGGACTGGGCAATGCGGTCCACATTGGCCTCTACCTTGCCGTACTGGGCCTTCATGCTCTCGATCTTATTGCCGGCCTTATGGAACAGGCCCGCCAGGCCCTTCTTCTCCTCGCCGGCGCCGAAGCCCTTCAGCTGCACCACCAGTTCGCTGAGGTCGGCACCCACCTCACCCAGGTCCTTGCTGCGCACATTGCTCAGGGCATTCTCGGAAAAGCCCGCCACGCTCTTTTGGGCGGCGGCGCCGTACTGCAGGACCAGGTTGGTGTCCTTGATGTCGATCTTCTTGGAGAACTCCTCCACCGCCTTCTTCTCCTGCTCGGTGAGGAGCTTGTCATCCAGCTGCACCGGCTCCACGGGCTTTTCCTGCGGGGCCTCGGCCACGGCCGTGGGATCCAGGGTCAGCTCGGGAACGGCGGTCTCGGTCTCCGTGGGGTTCAGGGTCAGTTCAGGGGTCATATTCTCGCTCATAGTGTGTTCCTCTCTTTCTTATAATTCCAGTTGGATGCCGCCGTCGGACGGCTCCTCATTGTCTTTCGGTTTTTCCTGCTGCACGGCGCTGTGTACCGCGTCCTCCTTCAGCCCCTCCCGGGCCATCATGTTCTCCAGCACGGTGATGTCCGTGGAGATATCCAGTGCTTCCGCACCGAACAGGGCATCCAGCTGCTTTTCAAAGGCGGTGACGATGGTGCCCATGATATTCTCCACCCGCTCCATAGTGGCGCCGATATTGCCGCCGGAGACGCCCTGGGCACCCATGCGGTCATAGGCGTTGAGCAGCTTCAACGTGGTGGGCAGGTAGTAATTCATAAACTTGCGGATCTGGGGCAGCTTCTCAGGCCTTTGCTGCACCTGATCGAAGATCTTGCCCGACAGCTCCTCCAGCTTGCGGATCTGGCCGCTGATGACCTCGTCCTTTATATTGTCGTCCAGCCGGCGCATTTCCTTCAGTGCCAGTTGGCCATCGGCGATCATCTTGTCCAGCTCCCCGTTGCCGGTGCGGACGGGCTCCGGCTCCACCTCGACCTCCTCCTTCACATCCTTGAAGAAACAGCGGCCGACAAAATACGCCGCCAGGGACACTGCCGCCGCAATGACAAAATGCCCCACCCGATACAGCGGGAACACCAGGGCGTAAATGCCCCAGGCCGCCGCCGCAATGTAAATGGGTGCGGCAGACTTATGCACGATCACTTTTTTCATGGCTTTGCCTCCCCCGTTTGGGCTGATTGCTTACATTATACAGTATTCCCCCGGCGGGGTCAAGAAAAAACAGGCGGTCTCAACTTCCCCACTGTCGGTCTGCCTAAATCGGGTTTGTGTGGGATCCCTATTGACAGAAAGGCTCCGAGAGAATAAAATAAATGCGGTTATTGATAATATAATTTATGATTCGAGGGAAGCCTATGCCTGCGAAAAAACAAGTACCAAAGGAAAAGATCTTATCAGCCGCTCTGAAGCTGCTGCGGGAGCAGGGCTACGAAGCCGTGAATATCAAGCAGCTTTCCAAAGCTCTGGGCTGCTCCACCCAGCCCATTTACCTGTCCTTTTCCGGGATGGAGGAGCTGCGGGGGGAGCTGACGCCCCTGGCAGTGGCGGAATTCGAGCGATACATGCGCAGCGACGGCGTTGTCCGGCTCTACAGCATGACCTATATCCGCTTTGCCAAGGAGGAGCCCCGGCTGTTCCGCTTCCTGTTCATGCGGCAAAACGCCTTTGCGGAGATCAAGCAGGCGCTGCTGCCTATGATCGGGGGGGCCATCGGAGAGCTGATGAGCAGCTACCACATGGACCACGAAAAAGCGGACCGCCTGCACGATCAGCTGTGGATGCATGCCCACGGCATTGCCGCCATGATCGCAACGAACTTCTGCGACTGGAACATGGAAAAGGTCGAAGGAATGCTGGCGGACTGCAAAGAGGCTTTTGTCCGGGAATACGAGGCGTGAGATGTTTACCAATAAGGACCTGCGGAATCTGATCATTCCGCTGTTTATCGAGCAGTTTTTGCTGATGTTCGTGGGCATTGCGGACACGTTTGTGGTGAGCTTTTCCAGCGAGGCGGATGTATCCGGCGTGTCGCTGGTCACGTCCTTCAACACGGTGCTGATCTTCCTGTTCACGGCCCTGTCCTCCGGCGGAGCGGTCATTATCAGCCAGTACATCGGCAGCAGAAATGAAAAAGCGGCCTCCCGTTCGGCAGGGCAGCTGCTGATGATCTCCGTTGTTATCTCGGCTGCCATGGCGGCGCTGATCCTGGTGTTTCACACCCAGCTGCTGCGGCTGCTGTTCGGCAAGATCGAAGGGGACGTCATGGCGGCCTGCGAATCCTATCTGTGGATCACGACCCTGTCGCTGCCCTTTTTGGCCATCTATGACGCCGGGGCGGCCCTGTGCCGCAGCATCGGCAAAACCAACGTGACCATGAATGTCTCCATCATTGCCAACGTCATCAATGTGGCCGGCAACTGCGTGGGCGTTTTTGTGTTGCATCTGGGGGCGGCGGGCGTTGCATGGCCGTCGCTGATCTCCCGGGCACTGTCCGCCGCGGCGGTCACGGCCTACTGCTTCCACAAGAAAAACCCGGTGCGGTATCGGCTCCGGGATGTATTGGCCTGGGACGGCGGTCTTCTCAGCAAGGTCATGGGCATTGCCCTGCCCAACGGCGTGGAAAACGGCGTACACCAGCTGGTGAAGGTGGCCCTATCCAGCATGGTGGCCCTGTTCGGCACCTATCAGATCGCCGCCAACGGTGTGGCCCAGAGCATCTGGTCCCTGGCATCCATCATGGGCCTTGCCATGGCGCCGGTCTACACCACCGTCATCGGCCAGTGCATGGGTGCCCGGGATATTGACGCCGCCAACTTCTATTTTAAGAAGCTCAATAGGATCACCCTGGTGCTGTCCATCCTGTGGAACACCCTGATCTTCGCCATCACGCCGCTGATCGTCCGCTACTCTGCCATTTCTCCGGAGGCCAAGGAGCTGGTGATCTGGCTGGTGCTCATCAACAACATCTTCAACGGCCTGGCTTATCCCTTCGCCGGGTCCCTGGGCAACGGCCTCCGGGCCGCCGGGGACGTAAAATTCACCATGATCGTCTCCATCACCCTGACTATTGCGGCACGGCTTTTCTTCTCGGCCCTGTTTGGCCTGTGGCTGGGCTGGGGCGTTATCGGCGTGGCCATCGGCATGAGCATCGACCTGGTGTTCCGGGGGGCCATCTTCCTGTGGAGATTGAAATCGCAGAAGTGGACACAGTTCCGGCTGATCTAGGCCGCCCGCTTCAGTGCGTTCCGGCCCGGCAGCGCGGCCATCCGCGCAGCGTTCCGCATAACCGGCAAAGGCCGCCCCGGACAGGGGCGGCCTTTGCCGCGGTTTTTCATTTTTCGGTCAGCCGATGCCCCTGGTCCCCGTCAGGGGATCGACGAACACCGCCAGGTCCGGCGCCCGGAAGGTGAACAGCAGGAACAGCGCCCATACCCCCAGCAGCACCAGCAGGCCCAGCACTGTCCAGCCCGCGCCGCTGAGCTGCCGCCGCTTCTGCAATGTCCAGCTCACCCAGAAGGCCAGCAGCACCGCCACCTGAAAAATGAGGATGTCCACGATCATATTCCCCCGTCCCACAACGCCCTTGTAGCCGTAAAACAGCAGCGGGATCGCTACCAGCCCCACCAGCAGGCCCGCCGCCCGGGGCCCAGCGATGCCGCCGGAGCGCAGGGCAATGTATTCCACCAGGGAAAACAGGATCCACGGCACTGCCAGGAGCTTCATATGCTCCCAGGTGGACTCATTCACCGCCGAAAACAGCGCAGCTGCTACGCTCTTTCCTGTCCAATCGTATACAAAATGCAGCAGATTCCCCGCCGCCAGTGTCCATAGCAGGCCGATGATCTCCCAGGTGCGCCAGCGCGTGTCCTTCATGCCTATGCCTCCTTTGTCATTTTGTATAATTTTACGCATAAAATGCCGGTTTCATACCCCATGTTTTTCGTTGCATTTTGCCGCCGGCGGCGTTACAATAAGGCCATATCAAGCGGCAAAGGAGCGATACAATGGATTACAATGAAATTCTGCAGACGGCCCGCACCTGCATGGGGCCCTACTGCAAGGCCTGCCCCGTGTGCAACGGCCGGGCCTGCGGCAACACCGTCCCCGGTCCCGGTTCCAAGGGCCTGGGCGTGACCTTCCAGCGCAACTACCAGAAGTGGCAGGAGATCTGCGTACAGATGGACACCATCTGCGAAAACCGCCCTGCCGACACTACCTTTGACTTTTTCGGCGCCAAGCTGCGCCTGCCGGTGCTGGCCGCCCCCGTGGGTGCCATGAAGATGCACTACGGTGACAAATACGACGACGCCACCTACAACGATCTCCTGGTGTCCGCCTGCCGGGATGCCGGCATCCTGGCCTGCACCGGAGACGGTATCGACGCCGGCGTGATGGCGGGTGCCCTGGCAGCCATCCGGTCCGCCGGCGGCCTGGGCGTGCCCACGGTGAAGCCCTGGGACAAGGACACCGTGTTTGAAAAGCTGGAGGCCGTGCGCAAGGCCGATCCCGTGGCCGTGGCCATGGACATCGACGGGGCAGGTCTGCCCTTCCTGCAGAACCGCATGCCCCCCGCCGGCAGCAAAACCGTTGCCGAGCTGCGGGAGATCATCGAGTTTGCCAAAAAGCCCTTTATCCTCAAGGGCATCATGACCCCCGCCGGGGCCCGCAAGGCTATGGAGGCCGGCGCTGCCGGCATCGTGGTATCCAACCACGGCGGCCGGGTGCTGGACCAGTGCCCCGCCACAGCCGAGGTGCTGCCGAGCATCGCCGATGCCGTGGGCGGCCGCATTAAGATCTTTGTGGACGGCGGCATCCGCACGGGTCTGGACGTGTTCAAGGCCCTGGCCCTGGGCGCGGACGGCGTGCTTATCGGCCGTCCCTTTGTCACCATGGTCTACGGCGGCGGCGCCGAGGGCGTGCAGGTGTATGTGAACAAGCTGCAGAGCGAGCTGAAGGACGCCATGCAGATGTGCGGCGTACACAGCCTGGAGGAGATCGGCCGCGACCAGGTCTTCCGTCCGTAAGTTAAAACGCAATTCCCTTGCCGTGTATTCACCGGTGACGATCATCCCGTCATTTTGTTGAATCACGGCAAGGGTTTTTGTGTATATCTATAAAAATGCCGAAATTGCCAAAAAGCTTCTCAAAAGCATGTCCTTTCTGTGTATAATATAGTTAAATAGGAAAAATCAGCCATCCAAATCACCGAAAGGAGACTCTCATGAAAAACGCCGGAAGGACCCTCCTGGCCCTGTGCCTGCTGCTGACCCTGACGGGCTGCAAATGGCTGGCCGCCCCCTACGGCCGTGACGTTGGCCGTGACTGCTGCCGCACCTACGCCGTGCGCATTGACAGTCGGCTTTACAGCTTTTCCGACCAGGAAGTCCCCCTGGACGAGGTGGAGGTTCTGGGCTGGGTCACCGCCTGCGTGGCGGAGGACCATCTCCCCAAGGCCGACGGCCAGTCCAATAACCCCGCCTGCATCAACAAACCTTTCGGCACTTTTGGCGGCCAAATGTACATATACAGCAGCCGCACCTGGCATCTATGCACGCCTATGGAGGACACGGATCCCTGCACCGGCCACATCTCCGCCTCCGGATCCTACGAGCCCTACACCTTTATCATCAACACCGACGGCCAGGTGTACTACTGCCGGGATGAGGTGGCAGATGTCCGGGATGTTGAAGTCCAGGGACAGATCACCTCCTACCTGCCCGGCGACCACCCGCCCGTGGTGGGCCATCAATCCACCGTTCCCGAGTGTGTCGGCGGCGACTACGGCCTGCTGGATGGTCATATGTACCTCTACTATTCCGGTCTTTGGCACCGCTGCTACCTTCCCTCTGAGCTGGGCCTCCCAACCTGAAGTTCAATTTGTGCGCAAAATAAGCGGCTCCCGCCCGGGAGCCGCTTGCTTTTTTATGCAGAATATGTTTACCCGAAAAAATCAAACCGCGGGTGATCCCTGTCCACGAAACCGGTCTCGATCTCCACATCCGCGCCGAAAAATCTGCGCAGCAGCGTGACGAACTCCTCCGTGGCCGCTCGTACTTCGCTCTCATTCACGTCGGTGAAGCCGTCGATTGGGTATAGGATGGCCGTGGTCTCCCGGGTGATCTTGCCCCGCTCACTCTGCCGCCAGGTCCACCGCCGGGTGCGCACCTGGCGGCCGGAGGCATAGACGATCTCCCCCTGGTCGGGGCTCTCCTCCTCCGTTTCGCCGAAGGCCACAAAGGTATCACCCGGCCGGGCAGGCCGCACCTCCAGGCCGCCCTCCAGGGAGTCGATGTCATGGGCGCCGATGGGCAGTCGATGCCCGATGGAGATGGCGTTGCCCAGATCCACCGCCGCATTAATGCAGGGAAAGCCCTTTCCCTTGGCGATACGGGTCAGCAGTGCCTCAATGGAGCACAGATATTTATTGGGGTTGATGCCCAGGGCGCGAAAAGCCTCCCGATAGGGCAGAATGTCCGCCGTCTCCTTGGGTTTTTTGTCCGCGAAATAGGCCTCACAGTCCCGGATATTCTTCTGCAGCAGTTCCTCCAGCTCCGGGATGGTCCGGCTATTATCCAGTCCCCGCACCGCCACAGCGCCAAAGCAGGTCGCAGGCAGCTTTTCAAACACTTCCGGCGCTATCTGATAGTACATATGGCGTCCTCCTTATGCTTTTTTACCTATTATAGCTGTTTTGGCGAAAATGTCTACAGCGAAATTGTGTATCTGCCTGTCATTTTTTTCGCCATTTCCCGCAAGAAAATGCCGCGGCAGAGCCGCGGCATTTTTTATAACAACTTATTCTTCCTCAAACTTCGCAGCCTTGTCGAACAGCTCCTCTACGTCCTTGCCGGGCTTCTTGCTCAGCAGGGAAGCCACGACGGCGGCGAGCATGCTGGCAGCAAAGGCGGGGATGATCTCATAGATGCCCGTGCCGGACAGGAAGGCCAGCCACAGGCCATCCACAGCCGCACCCACAACGATGCCGGCCACAGCACCAGCAAAGGTGAACCGCTTCCAGAACAGGCTCAGCATAATGGCCGGGCCGAAGGCCGCGCCGAACACGCCCCACGCGTTGGACACCAGGGACATGATGCTGCCGGATTTGGGGTCGGAGGCGATGAGCAGCGCCACCACAGCAATGATCAGAACCACGATACGGCCCGCCCACATCATCTCCTTGTCGCTGGCCTTGCCCTTGCGGAACACGGGCTTATACACATCGCTGGCAAAGGCACTGGCAGCCATGAGCAGCTGAGAATCCGCCGTGGACATAGATGCCGCCAGCACAGCCGACAGCAGCAGGCCGGAGATCACGCCCGGGAAGATCTTGCGCACCATGGTGATGAACACCAGGGAGTGGCCGTTGATGGACTCATCATAGCCCAGGAACAGGCGGCCGATGATACCCACCGCGGCAGCAAAGATAACGATCAGCACCGTCCAGGTAATGCCGATCTTGGCGGACTTCTTCAGGCTCTTCTGGGATTCCAGGGACATGAAGCGGATGATGATATGGGGCATGCCGAAGTAGCCAAGGCCCCAGCCCAGGCCGGACACAACATCCTTCCAGTTGCCGAAGGCATTGAAATAGTTGGGGGTATCCACAGGATGCACACCCGCGCCCTGGAGCATAAACAGGGCAAAGATCGGGGCGATGAGCAGCGCACCCAGCATCAGCATACCCTGGAAAAAGTCCGTCCAGCACACGGCGGAAAAGCCGCCCAGGAAGGTATAGGCAATGATAATAATGGAAGCCAGGTACATAGCCGCCGTCTCATCCATACCGATGACGGTGTTGAAGAGGGTACCGCAGGCCTTCACGCTGGAGGCGGCATACACGGTGTAAGCCACCAGGAAGATCACCGCGCAGATGATCTGCAGGGCCTTGGACTTGGACAGGAACCGGTTGGTCAGGTACTGGGGGATGGTAATGGAGTCATTGGCCACAATGGAGAACCGCCGCAGCCGGGGCGCCTCCACGATCCAACTAATGGTGTAGCCGATGGCCAGGCCCACGGAGATCCACACCTGTCCCACGCCCAGGGCGTAGATGGAGGTAGGCAGGCCCATGAGCACCCAGGCGCTCATGTCGGAGGCGCCTGCAGACAGGGCCGTGACCCAGGGACCCATCTGACGGCCGCCCAGGAAGTAAGTCTTCTCGCCGCCATTGCGGTTCTTAATAAAGAAATACACGCCGATGGACAGCATAAAGATCAAATAGACCACAAATACAATAACTTCGCTGATTATCATAGCTTTTACTCCTAACGTATTCTTAGCTTAACGCAGGCAAGTATAACACAAACATAACAAGAACGAAATACAGAACGATGTATAGAATGAATTCTATACATCGTTCTGTATAAAGTCAAAAATCTTCTTATTTTATATATATTTTTTTATGGACCATTTTCAATACCGCAGCAAGTTCGAAAAAAATATTTCTAAGAATTCACTCGGTCACCCGGAATCCCTGCAAAAACATCGGCATCATCAGGGCGCTGTACCGGCTCAGGGCGTATTCGCCGCCGCTGAGGCACCAGTCATACATCAGTCCTCGCTCAAACATGGCGTAAGCCTTCACGATCTCATTGGCAGTCATGTCCGTGCGCAGCTGGCCCCGGCTTTGACCCGTTCGGATGATCTGATAGAGCAGCTTAAAATAGGTGCGGCTCCGGTCCAGCAGATGCTTTTCACCCCGGGTCACCAGCTGGGAGGACAGCAGCCTTGCCAGCAGCTCCATGGACACGCTGTTGTCGATCATGCCGAATACCTCCCGATTCAGGAACGCTAGTGTGTCCACCGCGTCCGCCTCCGGATCCAGCTGGGGCCGCAGCTCCTCGTACTTTTCGTCAAACAGCACCGACAGGGATCCCAGCAGCGCGTCCTTGCCGTCAAAGTAATGGTAAAACGACCCCTTGGAGGTCTCGGATTCAAACACGATGTCCTCCACCGTGGTGTCCTCATACCCCTGCTCGTAAAACATCTTCCACGCCGCCGCCACGATCCGCGCCTTTGTGTTCCGCCCCGCCTTCTTTGCCATCACAAATCCTCCTTATTCTATGAGCCCCAGGGCCCATTTCCCGTCTCACAGGTGGGCATCCGTCATGTCTCTGCGTCCTCCTGCCCCTCGTCCGGCTGCTGCAGCTCCGTCTCCCGGGCCGTGCCGAAATCCAGCTGGATCACCGCCTGGCGCACATTCACAGCGCAGCTCACCTGCAGGCCCTTCTTACCTGCCTCCTCCGCAGCCTTCTCTAGAATCTCGTTCAGGATCTCCCGGTTCAGCCCGCCGCCACGCCAGTGGAACACAAACTGCTTCTGCTTTTTTCGCAGCGCCTGGCGCACGCGGTTTGCCACGTCCTCCGTTTTCGTCAGGGAAACAGAGCGGTAATAATACCCCTTGTCCTCCGTGCATTCCGGCACCGGCAGCACCAGCGCCTCATGATCCAGGAAAATGTGCCTGTCATCCAGGTTGAAGTAGTCATACCGATGGACGCCTCGCTGCAGGGAGTTATCAAAGGTGGCATCCATATGGTATCGCTTTCCGTCTATTGTGAGTACATTCCAGGTATGGCGGTAGCGTACACCTCTTTCCGGGTTTGCCTCGCTGAGGGCGATGATGCACTCCACCCCCGCTGCGTCACACAGCACCTTCACCGTTTTGGCGATGCCCTCGCACACGCCCACCCCCTGGGTCAGGGGGCCGATGATCTCATGGGAATAGGATTTCTTCAGCTTGTCATAGCGGACGCCGTCCAGTATGAAGTCGTGGATGGCCATCTCCTTTTCCAGCTGGCTTTTTCCCCGCAGGGGCCGGGTGAGCCGCTCTATGCGGGCGGCTATGGCCTGCTGATTGGTGCGGATCTTCCCCCTGTCAAACAGGTATTCCGGCAGCAGCTCCACATGTCCCGCCCCGGGATAAAACCGGTAGCTGTACCCCGTCACATAAAACAGCAGCGGCGTATCCAGCTTCAGCCGCAGGTAGACCTCCGCCAGCCGCGCCGGCTCCAGCCGCGTCACCCGGATGGCGGGTGCAAGGCTCTCAAATCCCGCCCGCATCTGCTCATAGGCGGACTTTTCCTCCCGGTTCAGTCCTTTGTAGTAAAATCCGTCCATACACCGTTCCTTTCCCAGTTCTGCTCCTATTGTAGCAAAAACCGTTTCCCTGTCAAGCCCCCTGCCATCCAGCCCGCTTCATAAAAAGCGCCCCTTCCCAAGAGCAGGAAGGGGGTGCTTTTCTCATATGGCCAAATTCGTGCCGTATGTGCCAAACAGCTTCTTCAGCCGCTTTTTCTGCATGGCCGTCATGCGGCTGCCATACTGCTGTGCCAGGGCCGCAGCCTCCTGGGTCTTTCCGCCCTTGAGATAGTTTCCCATGGCCCGCTGCAGGCTCTCCATGGCCGTAGAGCTGAGGGTCGTTTTCTTTTCCGTCTTTGCCGCGGCGCCGGAATTGGCCCGGACATCGCCGGAGGCCTTCTGCTCCGCGTTGGCCTTGCTCGTGTAGTGCTGCAGCATCAGCTTGTAGTCGGCATACTCCTGCTCCCGCAGGGCGTCCGCCTCCTTGCCGGCCCGGTCGTAGCTCTCCTGCCAGTCCGCCTGCTCCTGCTGATAGCGCTTGTAGGCCGCCTGCTCCTGCTCGCTCACCTGCTCGTACCGCTGCGTCAGCCAGTTGCGCTGATCCTGATCCCGCTGCCGGGCGCTGCTTTCCAGCTCCGGCATCAGCCCCGCCAGCTCCTGCATATAGCGGTCATAGGCCTGCTGGGACGCCGTCTGGGCGTAGCTGGAGGCATAACCGCCCGTCAGTCCGGCAGCGGTGCCCATGGTGTCCTCCATGGCGTCCCGCCCCTTCCGAGCATACTGATACGCGTAGTTTTTGTACTGTGCGTCTGTCTGCGGGTCATAGGCAAACGGCTTGCGCTGGGCGATCTGCTCATAGAGCTGTGACAGCTCATCCTCAAAGGAGGACTTGTATTCCCCCGGCTGCAGCGCCTCCATGCTTCTGCGCATCTCCTGCGCCGCCTTCACCTCGTCCGACGGCACATACCCCTGCTCCAGCTGGTGCAGCTTATTGTAGGTCTCGTCCGACACGCCCTTCATCACGTCCTTGCCCGTGGTGGGCTTTGCGGGCGCGGCGGCCTGCTGCTGTGCCTTGTTCAGGCTCCCCCAGGTCTCGTCGCCCACCACGCCGTCCACCAGCAGCTTGTTCTTTTTCTGGTAATCCACCACAGCCTTGTAGGTGTTGCTGCCGAACACGCCGTCCTCATCCAGGTGGTATCCGTTCTGATTCAGTTTCTGCTGCAGCTCCACCACGGAGCTGCCCGTGTTGCCCCGCCAAAGTTTTCTCGCCATAATTCAGCCTCCTTTTGTTTCATTCTCCTCATTTTGCGATCCACATTCCGGCGATGTAAATGCCGTACCCTGCGGCAATGGCCTCTTTGGGCCGGATCTGTATGACCCCGGAGGTGGTCAGCCGCGCATCCAGGGATTTCTGGCAGTACACGCTCAGGGCATAGGTGGCCGTGGGGATGTGCTCGCCTATGCTGGCAATGTCGTATGTCGTATCCGCCGTTAGCGCAGCATTAGTCTCTCCCGACACCCGCAAAAAACCAATTCCCAGCATGGCAGAGTGCAGGGCCGTGGCGCTGAAGCTCTTTAAACTCGATCCGGACGCGCTGACCGTCAGGTTCACCGGCCCCAGGCCCTGGCCCAGCAGCGTCAACGTCCCCGCCACATCGTCGTAGCGGATCACGCTGCGGCTGTTTTTGGAGTCGTAGACGCCCCAGGCCGCCGTGGATTCCCCATTGCCGCCAAAAACGCCCACGTTGTGGGGGTAGGTGGCCCCGTCCATGGTCTGAAAGTATATGTCCTTCTCCGTGTTCGTCGCCTTGCTGCCACCCATGTAGAGCATTCGCCCCGCGTGGAGCGCCCAGTCCGGCGCCAGCTCCACCGCCTTGGACTTTTCCGCCATCTTGCCGAAGGCGGCGCCGTCTCCCCCCGCCTTCAGGTGAAAGGCCACCTTCTCCGTGGGGATGGTCGCCTCGTAGGAGGCGGTGTTCCCCAGGCTGTCGGTGGCGATGATCTTTGCCGTATAGCTTTTCTCCGTACTGAGCTCCGTGCTGCCGCTGATGACCTTCGCCGTCCCGGCCTGCATGGTCACGCCGCTGCCGTAGCTGCCGCCCACACTTTTCCAGTAGCCCTTGATGGTCACCGCGTTCTTCCCGCCCAGGGCCGAATACTTCGCCGTGGCGATGCCCGCGATGTGCGTGCCGCTGTCCGCCGCCTTGCCCTCGGCGTCCGAGCGGTACAGTTTCACCCCGTTCAGCGCCGGCCTGGCGTAGGCCAGCAGCGTAATGGAAAAGTCCTCATAGGCCGCAAGTCCCCGGCTGTCCGTCACCGTGCAGCGCACCTTGGCGGAGGTAGCCGTGATGGTCCCCGTCCGGTACGGGCTGACCGACACGGTCTTACCCAGATAGGTGATGGAGTATCCCTTCACCGTGGCCCCCTGCTTGCAGGTGACCTTGCCGCTGCTGAAGGTGGCCTTGGCCTTGGAGTAGCCCTGCACCCACGCCGCAATGGTGCTGGCCTTGGTGCCGCTGTTGTCGTAGGTCACTGTAGCCCAGCCCGTGGTCAAAGTGGGTTTCATGCTGCCCGGCACCGTCGCCTTGAAGGATACCGACTTCGTGCCGATGAGCGTGCTGCCCTTGTAGGTCTTGCAGGTCAGGGTCCCGGTGCCGCTGAGCTTGCTTGTGATCTGCGTCGCCAGGCTCTCCGGCACGGTCCAGGTATAGCTGCTCCCCGCCTTGGTGGCAATGGTCCCCGACGCGCTGCCAAAGCTGTAGCTCAGCGTATGGGTAAAGGCCGTAGACGCCCGGGGCAGGCTGATGGTCGCCTTGCCGCCGATGGTCACCGGCCCGATATTGGGTGTGGTGGCCCGGGGTATGGTGGGCAGGGTGTAGCTCTTGGCGGCGGCGGTGTAATCGCCGTTGCCGTACAGCCATCCGGAAAAGGCCGCCACGGTAAAGCTCTTGGTGCCGTCTGCGTTGTGGCTCAGCTCCAGCGTTCCCGAGGCGAAGGTGCGGTCCTCGTAGTCCGTAATGTTGGAGTAGGTGCCGCCGGCGTATACCTTCACGCCGGCAATCGTCACCTCCGACATCTTGATGGCGTTGGTGTAATACTGTTCCCCCGGGGTCAGGCCGCAGGACCAGGCGATGGTGGTCTTGTTGTCGGCGATGCTCTGGCTGCCGGAGATGGCCCATTTTACCCAAAAGCATGAGCCATATTTCACATTTGTACTGATAACGCCGCTGGTGGCCATTTCCTCATCCTCCGATCCATTTGAATTTCACCCCGCTGGTGAAGCTCACGTCCCATTTCCCCGCGCCGGTGATGCGGTCCGCAGCGATCTGGGCCACGGTGAGCTTGCCGTTGGAAAAATACGCCGTCTCCTGCCCGCCGATGTAGAACGACAGCTTCTCCGTGGTCCACACGGACATATTGCTGCTCTTGTCGATGACGTCGTACACGCCCTGCTCCGTCTCCACACCGGTCTGACTGGTGCGGATGTCCTGGCCGATGGCGATGCCGATAATGGGCACGGTGCCGTCATAGCCCACAATGCCCTGGCGGATGTACCCCTCCACGTCGGTCTTGTAGGAGGCAAAGTCCACCCCCACCCGGTCCACATCCGCCCGGATGTCCGAGGCAAACTTAAAATACTGGCTCAGCTGGCTGGGGTCCGCCTCGATCCGCTGGCTGATTCTCTCCAAATAGTCGCCGAATTCCGATTGTGCCACATAGCTCCCCTTCAGCTCCGTGGCCAGCTGCTCCATCTCCTGCCGCACCACGTCCGCCGACTTGATGATGAGGCTCTTCAGCGTCGCCGCCTGGCGCGCCCGTTCCTCCCGGGCCTCCCGGCTGCTGGCCTTCGCCCGCTGCGCCTGCACCACTTGCGCCCCGGCAGTGCCCTCCACCTGCTCCATGGCCCGGTTCAGCGCCTGCGCCAGCCGAAATAAATAGGTGTACTGCTGCTGCACCTGCTGCGCCAGCGTTCCCGCAGGGGCGGCGGGCATCTCCATCACGCTCACAGCCGGTCACTTCCTCTCTCGTATAGGGCCGTGGCGGCAAAAATGACGCATTGGCCGCTGCCGGTCAGCTTCAGCCGCATGGCCCGGCACTGCCTGGGCCGTATGGCCACCAGCTGCTCCCGTATGTCGCCGCTGCCGGTGATCTGCCCCTGCTTTTGCCAGGTGGCTCCCCGGTCATAGCTGACCCATGCCGCCACCGTCGCCCCCTGCTCGGGCCGCAGCGCCAGCAGCAGCCGCGTCATCCGCTTGCGCTCCGGGGTCTGCAGTCCCAGTTCCCCGGTCTCCGCCAGCCAGGTAAAGCCCGTTTCCTTTTCGCCGCTCTCGCCGTGCATGCTCAGCAGCTTTCCGTCCGCGCTCAGGCAGTAAAGCTCTCCGCCCTTGCAGGCAAAACCTACCGCCCGCAGCTCGTCCTCCCGGTGCCACAGCTTTCTCTCGCTGTCGTATACCAGCAGGGAAGCCGCGCCGTCCTCGTCCAGTGCCGAGAGATAGTATTTCTCCCGCCACACGCCGCCAACGCCCGCGCTGTATCGTTTCTCGCCCAAGGTCTGGGATACCGTCACCGGCAAACTCCCGTCAAAGGCCTGCACGCCCTCGCCGGACAGGTAGTACAGCACGCCGCCCACCACCTGCAGGCTTTTGGCGCTGCCCTTCTGCACGCCGCTGCATTCCGTGGTCACGATCTGATGAGCCCCCTGGCTTCCGGCGTACACCCGCTCCATGCAGCGCTCCTTGAAGAAGATGGGGTTTCCCAGATAGCTCACCGCTCCGGTAAATGCCCCATCGGAGCCTCTGGCCGCGGCGTAGCTGTCCGTGGACAGTCCTTCAAAGCATCTCCAGTTCTTAAAGTCCCCCAGCTTGCTGGCGTAGATCTCATTCACGGCCTCGCCGTCCGTCATGCCGTACCGGCACCCCCACAGCCGGTTGCCGCTCTGCACTACAAAGTCCATCTCCGGCACGGTGCGGCTGATGGTCACCGCCGTCTTTTGGGAGGTATTCCCCGCCACGATCCCGGGAAAGACCACCCAATTCTCCCCTGTCGCCTGCAGGACCTTCTCCCCGTTGAGCCTTGCCGCGGCACAGCCGGAGACCGTCACGCCGTCCCCGGCGGCAAATCCCTTTCCCAGCAGGGTCGCCTGCAGCTTCACGCACACGTTCTGCAGGGCCGTCCAGCAATCCTGCCCGTACTGCCGCAGCACCGGCTCCGAGCCGGATACATCCATCCACAGCGCCCCCTCCTCCGGGTCCTCCGGCGCTCCGGCGCTCTGGACCACGTCGCTGTAGGTTGTGCCCTCCGCGTCGCACAGGCTGATGGCCACCCCCGCCGAGGCAGTCCTTTCGCACTCCAGGCTGCCGTAGTCCGTCAGATCCTTGGTGTTGAGATACACCTTGTCGGGAAAAACGATCAGATACGCCCCCATGCTGATCAAATCCTTTTCTCCCTCCGTCAGCACCGGGCCCACCGCCTCGCCGTTTACGCGGATGCGCGTGCCGTCCACCCAGATCAGGGCGTCCTTTGCCGTCAGGCCGCCGGGCTTGGTCACCGTGGCGGCCAGCCCCCTTGCCGGCCGGGTCCGCAGGGCGGGGTATCCCTCCCCGCACAGGTTCCGCATCTCCCGGAATCCACCGATCTTAGCCGTTTCCCTGCGGTCAAGGCCCGGAAGATCCGTCACCGTCACCCTTTCCAGTCCCGTCTTTTTCAGCATCGGAAAGAACATCCCCTTCGCCCCCTTTCAGCAAAGGCGCAGGCATTTCGCCGCCTGCGTCCCACCCGTTTTCCGCAGCGTCTCCGCCTGCAGAGTCTCCACGCCCCGGTTCCACAGGGTCATGGCGTTGTTCCAGCGCACCATGTCGCCGTCGGCGTAGTGGATCTGCGCCTGCACATACAGGCCGTACAGCCCGTCATAGGGCGTCCCGGCCGTCAGCACGGTGCTCTCCTCCAGCTTTTCCGGCACGGATGTCTCCCGGTCCACCGGCTGCAGCACCTCCCGGATGAGGGTGCCCTCCGCCTGCAGCAGCCACCGGAGCTTCTCCTCCCGGGTGTATGCGTTGGGCAGGAGGCTGTCCACCTGGGTCAGCACCTGTCCCGCCGTCATTTTGCCCATAGTGTCCTCCTTCTCAGTTGGCCATGGTGTCCACATAGCGCCGGGCGGCGTCAGCCATCATGCGGCTGTTCTCCAGCACCTCCGCCACGCACGCGGGCACCTCCACCTCCACGCCCTTCATGATCTTGTAGCTGCGTCCGTTCACGGACACGATCACAAAATTCTCCTCGTTCTTTCTGCCCCTGGGCAGATAAACCTTGCACATTTCCTCTTTCATGAAAAAACTCCTTTCTTATCCGCTCCGCCGCCGGCCTTATACCGGTCTCCTTGCTGCCCGTAGGGCGGGGTGCCCTCACCCCGCCGCAGTGCACATGCACCCCGCCCCGCAAAACATCTCGTAGGGGACGATGCCCACATCGTCCCACCGTACCAAACTACTTGATACTCCGTAGGGGCGGGGTTCTACCCCGCCCGACCCTCAAGCCGGCAAAATTTCCTCCCGCCCCCACAAACCGCTCAGTTGGCCTTGTCCTCCTTGGAGTAGGAGGAGCCGCACTCCACGCGCACCATGTACTCGTCGTACAGGATAGCGGCGGCGTGAATGCCCTTCCAGCCCACGCTGGAGCGCTGATCCAGGGGATCGGCGGTGCCGGAAGAGCCCCGGGGCTTCACGATGACCTCGGTACCCTCGCTGAGATCCACCACGCCGTATGCGCCCTTGCCCACGAACAGGCAGCCATACACGGCGCAGCCCTCAGCGCCGCCCTCGCCGGGATAAATAACGGCGTCGTCATCGGCGGTAATGGCCTCCGCCAGGGTCATGGAGCCGGTGGTGTTGCTGAGCACCTTGTGGCGCTTGCCGCCGATGATCACATAGCGGCCGGCCAGGCTGCCGGCTGCCACGGTGCCGCCGTCAAAGGCCACGGTGGCGTTGTTCGTCACTGCGCCCTTCACCGCCAGATTACGGGCGTTGGATGCCAGGTCGGCGCCGCAGAAGATCTTGGCCTCGGTGGTCTCCACGAAGCGCACGCCGTGCAGCTCGCCAATTTCGCCCGAGAACAGCTCCGTGGCGGCGGCATACTGATGGGCGGCGATCCACGCCTCGTCCTGGCGCAGGTCAAAGGCCACGGAGGGGTGGATGATGCACACATACTTGCCGTCAAAGGTCGGCGCGTTCATCTTCTTCAGCTGGGTGGCGGCCTTGGCCACCAGCTCGCTGGTCATCTTGCAGGCGGGAGTCAGGGCCGCGCGGCTGGTCACGGCGGTCTGCTTGCCGCCCTCGCCCAGCACCGGCGCATAGATCACCTGGTTGCCCTGCTGGATCTCATTGCGGGTCACGGTGTCCAGGGTCAGGCCCATGTTGTTGCCGTGGCGGTCGGTGATCTCCAGCACCACGTCGTCGATGGCGGTCAGGTCCAGCATGTCGGACACGGTGGTGTAGTCGCCGTACTGGGCCAGCTCCTTGGTGATGTAGCTGACGGAGATGCCGCTGCCGTCGGGGGTCACGCCCTCGGTCAGAGGTGTCAGTGCCTTGTCAAAGGCGCCGAACTTACGCCACTCCACGGTCTTGCCGCCGCCCACAGGCAGGGGCTTGGTGGCGGCAAACTGGTTGTGTACCAGCTGGGGCTTGGCATTTTCCAGCAGCTCCATGCCGTAATAGGTCTTCATCTCGGCGGACAGGCCGCCGGTAGTCTGGGTGTTCGCGTCTGCAAACATCTGATAGTTCAGTTCCATAGTCATCTTTCCTTTCTTCAATAAAAATTTTTCACTTTCTCCCGCGCTCTGAAGATTTCGTCCCTTGCAAAGCCCTGTCGTCACGAGGATGCCCCGCCATCAGCCGCCGCACCTCTTGCAATGCTTCCGTAGGGGCGGGGTTCTACCCCGCCCGCGAGAGGGGCAGAGCCCCTCCCTTACGCACTCCTTGCAGCGCATCCGTAGAAGCTGACGCCTCTGCCCGTCCGCCGGGTCTGTACCGCAGCTCTTGTGCTTGCGTAGGGCGGTTCTGTTGCGGTGCCCAAAATTTCTGCGCCGCCTTACGGCGGACGCTTAAAATTTTGACCGCGGCCACTCGCTCATCTCGCTTTTTCTGCCACCGGCAGCGCTCGATTCGCTCCCCTCACCCCGCCGCCGGACCTCCACCGCATCCCTTGCAAAAACCCTGTCATTGCGAACCAGTGACCGACGTCACTGGTGTGGCAATCCGCACTCCCCTCGCTCGACATTTCCTGTAAGTGGTGTCATTGCAAGGGCGCTCCGCGCCCGCGCCCGTCCCCAAAGGTCAAAATCTCCCCCAGCGCTCTCCGTCAGAATCGGATCTTCTCCCCGTCCAGTACACGCCGGCGGATGTCCGCCAGATCCTCGCTGGTCAGTCCTCGGGGGTCGCTGGCCGTCACGGCAATGCTCCTGCCGCCGTTTTCCGCCACCCGGCTCATGCCGCTGGCCAGGCTCCCGGCCACCTGCCTGCGGGTACGTCCCGCAGCGTAGCGCATGGCCTTTTTCATCAGCTCCCGGCCATGTACCGTCTCATAGGCCGTCCGGGGCTCCACCCCAGCCAGGATCAGCCGCCCGAAGCCCTCGCTGCGCATCTCCTTCTGCCAGTCAAAGTCCGGATACAGCCGCTTCAGCTCTCCCTCCTGCCTGCGCAGCCGGTCAATGCGCTCCGCCGCCTCCGCTTTCCGCGCCTGCTCCAGCATCTCCTTCTGTTCCTTCAGCCGCTGATTCTCCTGCCGCATGCCCCGCAGCCGTCCGTCCAGGATCTTGCGCACCCTGGCATCAAACTCCTCCTTGTACCTGCCCCGGATCAAAGATTCGAAGTCCTCCTGCCCCCCGGCGTCGGGAGCCGTATCGCCCGATGCTTCACAAAGCTGTGCCTGATTTTCTTCCATTTCCATGGTCTCATCCTTTCCCGTGGTAGGCCACGACCCGTATCATCACTCCCTCGCCGGGAGAAATGGCCATCTGGACCTGTCGAAAATTCCTTTGAACTTTTTCGCGTCTGCGGACGCGAACTCTGCGAGGTTTTTTTGCGCGCCGCCTATTTTTCATTCACCTCCACGCACCGGGGAAACCGCCTCTCCAGCTGCCGCAGCCCGCATTTCACCAGTTCCGCCTCCCTGTCCGCGCCCCGCATGGCGATGCGCACATACCCCGGCCGCATAATGAGCTCCTTTACCAGGTTTTTCTCCTGCAGCCGCTCCGCCAGGGCCAGTACCAGGGCCGATACCGCCGCGCACACGATGTCCTTCCCCGCCGGGGCATAGTCCGCGTGCCCCTCCAGGGTCAGCCGTCCCGGCTCCGCCGTCACCCGGATCATTTGGGCCGCACCGCCTCCCGGGTGCCGCGCCTGGTGCGCTCCACGGAGCTGAGCTTTCCGGCCTGCCAGGCGCTGCCCTTGGCGTCCTTCTGTGCCGCGGCGTACTCCTGGGCCAGCTGCTGGGCCAGATGGGTCCCTTTCACCTGGTCCACCACAGCCGCCGCCTGCATCAGCCGCTGGCGCAGCTGCTGGATCTCCCTCTGCTGGGTCTGCCCGTTCTGTATCATGGCCATCACCATGTCTTTGTTCTTAAAGTCCATCAGCTCCAGGCACCGCAGGGCCTGGGGGGCCATGTCCTCCCGGAAGAACCCCATCTGGAACAGCTGCAGGGCAAACTGGTTGTACTCCATAGTCTTGTAGGGATTTTCCTGCTGGGCGGAAATTTCCAGGTCAAACACCGGCACCCGGTAGGAGGTCTCCACGCCGTCGCTCATAGCCACCGGCTGCAGCCCCGCGTTGTCATAGCTGGCAAATTCGCCCCCCAGCAGGCGGAACTGCCTGGGCAGCCCATAAAACTGCCGGATCAGCTCAATACACAGCGTCACCACATCGGAAAACGCCTCGTACCCGTCGTCGATCATGTTTCGGGACAGCTTTCCGCCGGCCTCCTGCAATGCCGCGATGGCCGTGGCCGCCGTCACGCCGGAGGCGGTGCCGCCGTTGGCCACATCGCGGTTGCCCGCCGTCTCCTTCATCTCGGCGATCTTGCTCTGGAGGATCGCCACATACACGCTGTCCAGCCCCGCCGTGTGGATGGGCGCGATGGAGTCGCTGCCCAGGTTTCCGTTGGTGTGAACGAAGGGCTTGGTCCAGTCGGCGTACTCGTTTTCATTCACCGCGCCGTCCGCCCGGATGAAAAATCTCGGCGTCGCCGCCGCCAGGGTGTTCTTGAGGATGGCCTGGCTCATGAGGTCGATCTGCTTCTGGGGTGACTTGCACAGGTCGATATATCCATACCCGCAGGGCGTCCCCTCCTCGGGGAACAGCACGTCGAACACAAACGGGTACTTCCCGTGGTCGTACCAGCCCCGCCTGCACATAGGCAGGCCCACCGGCACCTCCTCCAGGACGGGCTCGCCGTTCTCGTCCACGCCGGTCACCCGCTGCTCCGTGGGCGTCTGCCAGTCGTTTTCCGTGGCGTAGAGCACCGTCTCCCCCACGAATTTGCAGTACTGCAGCACCTTCCGTCCCCCGTCCATGGTGTGGTAGTACCAGTCCACCACCAGGGACTTGTCGGAGGTATCCACCGTGTCGTCATAGAGGAACCGGCTCACTGTGAAGCTGCCGCCTCCCAGCTTTCCCTCCAGCTGCGGATAACTGCGCAGGAGCTGGGCATTGCTGACAAGCTCCGTGGAAAAGAAATTTTCCGAATCCTGGATGTCCCGGACTCCCGGCTCCCAGAACAGGTTCAGCAGGTCCATTCTGCGGATGGAAATGTCCCCCAGCCCGCCCAGTTTTCCCGCGTCCCAGAAAACGCCGTAGGCGGCGCACCCGCTTTTCAGCTTGTACCACCAGGCGTCCGAATAGGTCCGCTTGAACTGATTCTGCTTCAGTACTACCGGCAAAATTTTCGTCAGCTTGGATGCCTCCGCCCGGTCCCCCTCCTCCCGGGGCAGCACCGTGGGCTCCGGATAGCAGTCCATGGCGTCCGCGTGCTTGGACAGGATGCAGTTCACCAGCCACGCGCTGGCCGGCTGCGGGTCGCCAGGATTGCCTCCCTGCCCGTTTTTCTCCATCTGCTGCCAGTGCCGCATTTTCCAGAACTGCTCGTTGTCGATGATGCGGCTCTCCAGGTGCGCCTTTCCCTGCTTGTATTTCTTCAGGATCTGCGCCGCCCGGCGCACCTCCTCCGCACCGATCTTCGGTTTCTGCAAAGTCATAGGCTCCATGCCATACCCCTCCTTTTTGTTCTCACCTGTGCCCTCCCGCCCCCGTTCCGTTGCCCTCCCTGTTGCCCTTTCCCATGCAACAATGCAAAAATTGTGAAAAATTTTTTGCGCCCCGCCCGTCGTGGCATCTCCCCACTATGCGCAGGGCGGGCTGCCCCCAGCCCGCCGCCGACAACCACCGTCCCTCCGGCGAGGTGCGCATGCCCTGCCCCACAAATGGCTCTGTAGGGCGGGGCCCATGTGTCCCGCCGCTCGGCAGCCGCCGCGCCCCTTGCCAAAGCCTGTCATTGCGAGGCCGGCGCGCACGCTGGCCTCGGCGATCCGTAATATCTCTGCACCGCACTCCTCGTTCCGTTTCGTAGGGGCCGATGTGAGCATCGGCCCGCCCCACCGCACTCCATGTCCTGCGTAGGGGCGGGGTTCTACCCCGCCCGCTCGATAACCGCCGCACCTCATGCAAAAAACGTCATTGCGGGACCTGTGGCTGATATCACAGGTCCCGCAATCCACATCTCTCTATTCATCGTCCGTTCCTCATATTCAACGGATCATCCCCCAGCGCCAGCTCCTCTCCCCGGCGCACCGGCCGAATGGGCCGCGACATACAGAAATATCGGCTCTCGTCCGCCGCGTGGTCCTCCTGCCGGGTGTCCAGGTCCTCCGGCTCCGTGTCCGAAAACCGCAGCTCCGGGATCGTCCGGATAAACGCCCTGCACCCCTTGAATACATACATCTGCGGATATCCCTCCTCGTCGAAAGCCATTCGGTAGTGCATCTGCATCCATCCCGGGATCCGCCGGTTGTCGCCCTTTGTAAAGTAGATCCGGTGCCGCAGGGCCGTCTCATAGATGCTCTCTCCCCGGCTGGTGTCCCAGATAGCCGGGTCGGCCACCCCGTCAATGCTCCGTCCCTTCAGCCACGGGTGGGTCTGCTCGATCTCCCGGATCTTGGCAAATTGCTTCTCCGGGGTCCACCGCACCCCCTCGTCGGGATTCTCCGTGCAGCCGTACAGCTCCAGGATGCGGTAAATACACCCGTCAAAGTCCACCGCCCACCAGCCGCAGGAGAAGGGCTTGGCGTAGCCGAAATCGTAGCTGCGGTAGATCCTCCACTCCCTGGGGATGTCAAAGGGCTCGATGACATGGGTAAACCGTCTGTCCCGGTAGTGCTCCGGGTCGTCGGTAAACTCCTGGAAGAACTGCCCCTGAAAGATGTCCCATTTCCCCTCCAGCCAGGCCGCCCGGAGCTTGTCCGGCAGTGCCTGCAGCTGCTGCAGATACTCCGGCTGTTTTTTCAGCAGCGCCCGGTTGTCCGTCACCCGGGCTGGGATAAACTCATAGTCCTCCGGGTTTTCCCCCGGCAGATAGCGTTTGTCGATAAACAGCCGTTTGATGTACCCGTGCCCCGGTCCCCCGGGGTTGCAGGTGTAGTAAATGCGCTTAGGGAAGTCGTTTACTCCCCGCACGCACGCCGCAAACTGCCGCATCCACTCCTCCCGCAGCTGGGTGGCCTCGTCCAGAAAGATCACGTCATACTCCGCCCCCTGGTACCGGTCCAGGTCCCCGTCGCAGGCGCAGTAGCCGAAATCCAGCACGCTGCCGTTGGCAAATATGAACTGCCTGGCCGTAGCCCGGTAGCCGGCGATCCCTGCCAGCTCCCGCCGCAGGAACCGAATGTGGTTGTTCTCCAGCTCCTGATAGGTCCGCCGCACCAGCAGCATCCGGATCCCCGGATAGCGCAGGGCCATGAGCTTCGCCTTGGTGCGCACGGCCCAGCTTTTCCCGCCGCCCCGTGCGCCGCCGAAGGCGATGTATTTTTTCCGGCACTGCAAAAACAGCTTCTGCTTTTCATTGGGCGGCGACAAGTGCAATGTCTCTATTCGCTCCACTGCTCCGCGTCCTCCTCCCACTGCACCCGCACGGTGCTCTCTCCGTTTTCCTCGGCGGCGCTTTTCATCAGCTGGTTCAGCTCCTTCAGCAGGGCCGTCAGCTCCCGGATAGTCTTCACATCCGCCTCGCCCTCCTCCAGCCGTCCGATCTCCCGCATGGCTGCCCGGGAAAGCTTCCCCGTCATCTCCCGCAGATCTGTGGTCTCCCGCTTCTCTCTGTTCCATCCCTCGATCCTGCCGTGGCTCGCCATAGCCCCCCGACTCACGCCGAACCGGTCCGCCAGGGTCTGATAGCTGCCCTCCCCGTTTTCATAGGCCCGGCGCACCTCCTGCCAGAAGCTTTCTCCCCTTCCTTTCATAGCTCCTCCCCGGCGATCAGCCGAAAGGGCGCAAACCAGTGTCCCGCAAATTCCTCCAGGCACTCCCTGCACACGCACTCGCCGTTGATCTGATAGTATTCCGCGCCCTCATAGATCTCTCCGTCGCAGCGGTCGCAGCGCACCCATTCCTTTTCCTCCATGTAAAAATCCCCCTTTTATTTTTCTACCTCCCTCTGTTTTCCCGGCATATCTTGCCTTTTTGTTGCCCTTTTCTCCACAACCGGTCCATTTTTCAGTACAAAAAAATCCCCTTCCACCCAAGCGGAAGGGGATTTTCTGTATTTTTTTACCAGTTGTAGTTGTCTGCCCGGGTGATCCCGCCCAGCATGGCGTTGGGTAGGGGAATGTCGTTGAAGATGATCACGATCTCGCTCCGATTCTCCCCGGTGAGCTTGGCCAGCTCATCGGTCAGCTCGCCCATGATGGCCTTCTTGGCCTCGTTGGTGCGGTCCGGGATCATGGTCCAGTCGATGAGCACCGTGGGCGCCGTCTTGCGCACGTTCTCCGGCTCCATCTCGTGGAAATACACATAAATGTTCTTCGGCAGCGTGCTGGTGTGGCTGCAGATGCTATTGGCGGCAAACTCCATAAAGTCCCGCTTTTTCTGGGTCTCCTGCTTTCCCGTTACGCTTACATGAATGATAGGCATATTCTGATCCTCCTTGTATCTATTGGCATCCCGCTCCCGCAGGCATGTCGTCCTAAAAATGAAAGCGGCTTCGCCGAATCCGGCGAAGCCGCTTTTGCGTTTTCCGTGCCGCCTGTGTCTCAGGCCGCCCCGTATGCAAAACCGCTTGTCGTTTTTCGGCTGTATTCCGTTTTATTTTCAATTCGAATAATCAGGCCCAGCGCAAAAATGGACGCAGCAATAGCGGCGTCCATAATCAGAATAGCGGTTATTTTTTTGCAGGAAGACACGGCACAGGCATCCTGTGCTGCAGCGGTCCCGTTTCGCCCGGCGGCATCATAAGCTCTCATGGCCATGTCTCCTTTCTTGTGATGATTGGGACTATAACACTCCTTCTCCCGCCTGTCAACCCGGTTTTTCTCAATTTGTTTTATCTTCAATTTTTCCTCTCTCCCTCCCCCTCTTTTTCTGTGCATATTGCGCACCATTTTGTTTCTTTTTCAATTTGAAGCCGAAAAATAGCGCATATGCGAAATTCGCTTCGCATATGCGCTATTTGTGTCATCCGCTCATTTTCCCTTTCTTGGCGTTTACAGTTTCTTCTCCAGCATCACCAGATCCACCCCTGACAGGCCGTTGAACACGCAGGGCACGATCCCCGCCTCCCGGTATCCCAGGTGGTTATACAGCCGCCGGGCGCCCATGTTCCTGGCGTTGGTGTCCATGCGCAGGCAGGTGCAGCCACTCCGGGCCGCGTACTCCTCGTAAAACGCCACAAATTCCTGTCCGAATCCCTTTCCCTTTTCGGCCGGGTCAATGACCAGCGTATGCAGCACCATCACCTGCTCATCCGATGCCGGATACAGCCAGTTGACCTCCGCATACACGTCCACCTGCACCCGGTTGATGATGCCGGTGCCCACGATGCGCCCTTCTGTCTCCTCCACAAACAGGTCGTCCCGGCTCAGGGCATCCTCCGCTGTCCGCCGGGTAGGGTAGATCCCCCGCTCCCATCCGATGCAGGCCCGTCCCGCTTCTTCCTCCGTGTGGATGTCGTCGTAGATCCTCTCCACGGCCGCCAGGTCCTTCTCCTGCGCCTTGCGGATAGTCACTTCCATGGGTTTCTCCCTCCTCGGTTCTGTTTGCAGTCATAAAAAGGAGATGCAGCCCCGGCCGCACCTCCCTGTTCATTATTTCACAGCCGGATCACGTAGTCGTAGATCTCAAAGCCGCCATACACAAGGTTGAACAGGCCAAAGGCCAGCACCAGGATAGCGGCAAAACGGCGGGAGGTATTTTTCTTTTTCCCCGTCCCCTTGAGCATATCCGATCCCTCCGCGCACATGGCCACGCACAGGGTCAGCGATGTGAGGCCGGGAACATAGAACGTATTCGTCTTGTGCAGCACCCAGCTGGCGGCAGCAATGACCAGGAACACCGCGGCGATTTTTTGCAGTTTACTCATACGAAATTCTCCTCTCGGCCTGGGGCCGTCATTTCCTCCAGTGTAGCGGAAATGTTCATAAAGTGCAAGCCTTTTCTTGCAGGAGTCTGGCCTTCAGCACCGCCGTCACGGTCTTTCCGTCCCGTATCTCCCCCTTCATGCACTTTTCCACCACTTCCGCAAAGGGGAAAAACTGCACCTCCAGAAACTCGTCCTCATCCAGATGCTGCCGGGAAAAGGTCAGCCCCTCCGCCATGTACAGGTACAGCACCTCGGCATAGCAGCCGGGGGAGGCGATGATGCTCCCCAGCTCCGTCCATCGGGCCGCCGCGGCGCCCACCTCCTCGTTCAGTTCTCTCTGCGCCGTCACGAAGGGTTCCTCCCCCTTCTCCCGCTTTCCCGCCGGGATCTCCCACAGGTGCTCACCCACGGCATAGCGGAACTGCCGCACCAGGGCCACCCGGCCCTGGTCGTCAAAGGCCAATATCCCCACGCCGCCGGGGTGGTCCACTACCTCCCGCTGCCCATGCCCGCCGTTTGGCAGCAGCACCTCGTCATTGCGCACCCGGATGATGCGCCCGTTATAAACTTCATGGCTTTGCAGCGTTTTTTCCGTCAGATCCTGCATGATTCATCCCTCCATTTTTTCGCAGTATAGCATATTTTCTTCCCATTATCAATTTTTATGGACATTTTTCCCGGGTATGCTATAATGAGGGCAAGATCATAGTTGAGGGCGCCGTCCCTCCGCATTTTACGGTTCAATTTTACATTTCAAATAGGGGGTACTGTCATGAAATATCTGTTCAAAAACGGCACCGTAGTCTCCGGCCGGGGCACCCGCCGGGCCGACGTGCTGGTAGAAAATGAGAAGATCCTCCAGGTGGGCCGCAATCTCTCCGATCCCCTGGCCCGGACCATCGATGTCACCGGCAAGCTGCTCATGCCCGGGTTTATCGATGCCCACACCCACTTTGACCTGGACGTGTGCAACACCACCACCATTGACGATTTTGACTCCGGCACCAAGTCCGCCATCCGGGGCGGCACCACCACCATTGTGGATTTCGCCTGCCCCAACAAGGGCGAATCTCTCCACTACGGCCTGGACCTGTGGCACAAGAAGGCCGACGGCAAGTGCTGGTGCGATTACGGCTTCCACATGACCATTGACGACTGGAACGAGGAGATCGAAAAGGAGATCGACGACATGTACGCCGCCGGCATCTCCTCCTTCAAGATGTATATGACCTACCCGGCCATGATGATCGGGGACGAGGCCATGTACAAGGCCCTGAAAAAGCTGAAGGAGAAGGGCGGCATCTGCGGCGTCCACTGTGAAAACAGCGGCGTCATCAACGCCCTCATCGAGGAGAAGAAGGCCGCCGGGGAAATGGGCGTTTCCTCCCATCCCGAGACCCGGCCCGACTTTCTGGAGGCCGAGGCCGTGAGCCGCCTGCTGCGCATCGCTCAGGCGGTGGACATCCCTGTGGTCATCGTCCACCTGACCAATGCCGCCACATTGGCGGAGGTCACCGCCGCCCGCCGCCGGGGGCAGAAGGTGTATGTGGAGACCTGCCCCCAGTACCTGGTGCTGGATGACAGCGTGTATTATAACGAGGACTATTCCCAGGCCGCCCGCTACGTCTGTGCCCCTCCCATCCGCAAGGCAGAGGACTGCCGGGCCCTGTGGGCCGGCCTGCGCAAGGGCGACATCCAGACCATCTCCACCGATCACTGCGCCTTTACCCTGGCGCAGAAGGACGCCGGCCGGGGCGACTTTACCAAGATTCCCGGTGGCCTGCCCGGGGTGGAGGCCCGAGGCGAGCTGGTGTACTCCTTCGGTGTAGCCACCCGGAAGATTTCCCTGGCCACCATGTGCAAGGCCCTGTCGGAAAATCCCGCCAAGCTCTACGGCATGTTCCCCCGCAAGGGCGTCATCGCCCCGGGTGCGGATGCGGACATCGTGGTCTATGACCCTCAGGCCGACCACATTCTCCGGGCCGAGGACATGGTCAGCCGGGCCGGCTACACCCCCTATGAGGGTTTTGTGACCCGCGGCTCCATCAGCCAGGTGTGGCTGCGGGGCAAGCTCATGGTGGAAAACGGCCAGGTCATCGGCGAGCAGGAAGGCCAGTACATCGTCCGGGGCAAGAGCGCCCTGTGAGAATAGGAGCGTCATATGAACCACACTTTCGGATATATTCTGTGCTGCCAGTCCCCGGCGCTGTTCCTGCTGGCCATCGCTTTGGTGATCCGGTTCTTCATCTGCAAGGGTAAGGCCAGGTTCCGGGCCGTGCTGTCCCTTATCGGCAGTTTGATCTGCATCGCCCTGGGCGTGGTGCTGTACTACCAGGGCCTGGTGCGGGAATACTTCGCCGTGCGCAGCTTCTGGCACATTCGCGTCCCCGGCTGGATCGGCCTGGCGCTGATGGCGGCGCTGCTGATCTACCTGAGCTTCCGGGCATTTCTCCGGTTCTCCGCCCGCCGCTCGGAGCAGAAGGAGGCCATCCGGGCCGAAAACGCCCGCCAGCAGGAAATGGAAAAGGCTAAGGCCGACGCCTATGAAGCCGGCCGGGCAGAAGCCATGTCCACCATGGCCTCCGCCACGGCAGGAGAGATGCACGCAGCGGCCGAACCCGCCGCCCCGGCGGAAACAGCCTCTACCGACGCCGCTCCCGCCGACACAGCCTCGGCGGATGCCGCCCCGGAGCAGCCCCCTGCCCCCTGATAATAAAAGAAAAAGACGCCTGTGCAGGCGTCTTTTTCTTTATGGAGAGAGGAAGAAAGAGTCTGGCGTAGCCGCTCTGTGTTAGCTGGAAAACGATCAGGCGTGGCTGTGCGCGTGATCGTGTGTGCGGCGCTCCTCGTTGTCCCGCTCGGCCAGCAGTGCTTTGGCAGTGGCCCAGGCGGCGATGGCGCCGAAGATCAGGGTGACATAGCCGCCCGCTTCACGAACAGGTGCGTCGGCGGCCGTCATCAGAAAGGCGGACGCCACCATCATCACAAGGGTCACAACGGCGACAGAAATGTAAGTGTAGATGTTTTTCATGGTAGATTCCTCCTTAAAGATTTTTTGTTTTTGGGGTCTTGCGGTTTCTATGGTCATATAGTAGAATAAATAACAAGAAAAGTAAAGCTACAGAACATTACATCTCATATCAGTGTTGCTAACAGCAAAAAGGAGGGGCATTTTATGGAAACAGCCCGGTGCCGGGCCGTCCTGGCGGCGGCGGAAACAGGGAGCTTTTCCCGGGCAGCGGAGGTGCTGCGCTACACGCCCTCGGGAGTGAACCAGCTGGTGACGGCCTTTGAAAACGAGCTGGGCTTCTCCGTGTTTCGCCGCAGCACCAAGGGCGTGAGCCTGACGGAAAACGGACAGCTGCTCCTGCCCACGGTGCGGGAATTCCTGCGCCAGGAGGATCGGCTTTTTGAGCTGGCCACAGAGATCAACGGCCTGCTCATCGGCAGCGTGACCATCGCCGCCTATTCCAGCATCGCCACCCACTGGCTGCCGGCGGTGATCCGGGCCTTTCAGCAGGACTACCCCCATGTGTCCATCCGGCTCATGGAGGGCATCTGGCAGGAGGTATCCGGCTGGCTGGACGACCGCACGGCGGACATCGGCTTTTTCAGCTACCAGGAGGGCATGCCCTACGAGTGGATCCCCCTGGCGGAGGATCCCATGCTGGCCCTGCTGCCGCCGGATCATCCCCTGGCCGGGGCGTCTGCCTACCCGCTGAAGGACTGCGAGAAGGACGATTTCATCATGCCCGCCCTGGGCTGCGACGACGACGTGGAGGCTCTGTTCCAGCGCAACGGCATCGTGCCCAAAATTCGCTTTACCACCATGGAGAGCTTTTCCGCCATGTCCATGGTGGAGCAGAGCCTGGGCATCAGCGTTATGAATCAGCTCATCACCGAGGGGCATATCTGCAATATTGTGAAGCTCCCCCTGGATCCTCCCTCCCAGATCACCATGGGCGTGGCCCTGCACTCCAAGGCGGATGCCTCCCCGGCGGTGAAAATATTCCTGAAGTACGCCGTGCGGATGCTGACACGCACCGAGTCGGCACAATAAAAATAACGGGCAGCGCGCAAACGCTGTCCGTTATTTTTTTGATATGCAGGGGGCTTCGCCCGGTTTTTACACCACCACGAAGAACTTCACCAGGAACAGGGCCGCGATGACATAGGTCAGCACGGAGACTTCCTTGGCGTGGCCGGAGAAAACCTTGATGACCATGTGGGAGATCATGGCCAGGCCGATGCCGTGGCCGATGGACCCGGAGATGGGGATAGCCAGCAGCATGATGAACACCGGCACGATCTGGTCGATGTCGTCGAAGTTGATGTTCTTCAGGCCCTGGAGCATCAGGATACCCACATAGATCAGGGCGCTGGAGGTAGCAGCAGCGGGAATGATGGCCACTACGGGAGAGATGAACAGGCACACCAGGAACATGAACGCAGCGGTGAGGGAGGTGAGACCCGTGCGGCCGCCGGCCTCCACACCGGAGGCGGACTCCACGAAGGTGGTGACGGTGGAGGTGCCGCAGCAGGCGCCGCACACAGTGCCCACGGCGTCGGCAGTAAGGGCTTCCTTCATCTTGGGCATGTTGCCGTCCTTATCGGTCATGCCGGCCCGGGAAGCGGTGCCCACCAGGGTGCCGATGGTATCGAACATGTCGATCATGCAGAAGGTGATGATGAGGGTAATGGCGGTGAACCAGCCGATCTCAAAGAAATCGTGGAAATCGAACTTAAAGAGAGTGACCTCGGCCATGTCTTTGAAGTTGGGCAGGAAGCTGGCGCCCTTCAGGGAGGCAAAGGGATTGTTGTGCAGGAAGATGGCGTCTCCCGCCCAGTAGATCACGGAGCCGGTGAGCATGCCCACCAGCACGGCGGACTTTTTGCCCTTCTTGGACAGCAGCACGATGACAAACAGGCCCACAAACATGGTAATAACGGACAGCACCATCTGGCTGTACTCCTTGCCCATGTGACCCTGAATGGTGCTGGGGGTCATGGCGCCAAAGAAGTCACGCATGACATAGAAGGGGGAGGTGTAGTCGTTGCCCTCGGCATAGACGCCGGCGTTGGAGCCGAAGCCGATGTTCATGAGCATCAGGCCGATGGCCGGGCCGATACCCAGGCGCACGCCCAGAGGGATGGCGGTGACGATCTTATCCCGAATGTTGAACACGCTCAGCAGCAGGAACACGATGCCCTCCACCAGAATGATGCACAGGGTGGCCTGGAAGGCGGAGGTGTAGTCGGTCTTCAGCATGGCGGCGATGTTGCCGCAGATGACGGCAAAAAAGCTGTTCAGGCCCATGCCCGGGGCCATGACAAAGGGCTTGTTGGCCAGGAAGGCCATGCAGGTGGTGCCCACGGCGGAGGCCAGGCAGGTGGCCACGAATACGGCCTTCCACAGGGCGGAGCCGGTGTCAAAATTTGTCAGCAGGTTGGGGTTCAGGGCGATGATGTACGCCATGGTCATGAAGGTGGTCAGACCGGCAATGATCTCCGTTTTTACGGAGGTGCCGTTCTCCTTCAGGTGAAAAAGTTTTTCCATGAGTGCTCTCCTTTGTGATACAATGTGTTACGGTGTCTCTCCGTGGCCACAACAAGCCGCGAAAACGTGCTTTTATTATAACATCTTTACACGACGTTTACAAATTTTTAGTTTGGCTTACAGACTTTTTGTCTGTTTGCATAGTTTTTTGCCATTTTTTGCCGTGCAGTCTGTTAAACACTCCCCCGCTATCCCGTTTTTGGCGCAAAACTTTTTTCCGTATCGCCAAAATTCAGCATTTTTTTGTGCGGATTCCTCCGGAGATCGCTCGCCCATTTGGCGTCACAGGGTAAGCAGATTCATCAAGGTCCGCTCAAATTTTTTCGCGCACTATTGACATTTTATATCTGTCGCGGTATGGTGTGGATATGCACAGTGTATATACACACCATATTACAAGGAGGGACATATCATGCGCTATGACAGAGAAGCTATGGAGCTGCAGGCGGCCATGCAGACGGCTGCCCGGATGTGCGCCGCGGCCCGCACCGCCCCCAAGGGCCACGGGAAGGACACGCTGCACACCTATGTGCTGACCGGGGACGACAAGGAGGCCCTGGCCCGCAGGATGGAGGAAGTCGGTCTGCGGGAAATGGGAGACGAGATGCCCACCTGGTACGGCCGGGACGCCGCCTGCGTGCGCAAGTCCCTGGCGGTGGTGCTCATCGGCGCGGACAGGAAGCAGCGGGGCGTGCCCCACTGCGGCTACTGCGGCCACGGGGGCTGCGACGGCTGCCGCAAGGCCGGCGGCAACTGCGCCTTTGCCTATGTAGACCTGGGCATCGCCGTTTCCTCCGCCGTGAACATCGCCTCGGCGGACATGGTGGACTGCCGCATTATGTATTCCATCGGCAAAACGGTTGCAGAGATGGATTTTGACCCCGATGTGGTGTGGCTGGGCATCCCCCTGTCTATCTCCGGCAAGAACATCTTCTTTGACCGGGGCATTTTCCACAAGTGAGGAGGGCATCCATGTACGAAAGCCCCTGTTACTGCACCAATCTGCGCCGGGGCGCCCTGTGGGCCACGGCGTACTATGACAAAATGCTGGCCCCGTCGGGCCTGTCCGTTCCCCAGTACTATCTGCTCATCAACCTATCCCGCATGGAAAAGGCCAACCTCACCCAGTGGGCCCAGCGGGTGGGGCTGGACCGCACCACTATGGTGCGCAACGTGAAAAAACTGGAGAGCAAGGGCCTGGTGGCCCTCACCAACGGCTCCGGCCGGACCTTCACTCTGACGGAGAGAGGCCGATCCGTCCTGGCCCACGGCGTTGCCCTGTGGGAGGATGCCCAGGCCCGGCTGCGGGAAAAGCTCGGCCCGGAGGATGCCGATGCCCTGCTGCGCATCTGCCGCAAGCTGCAGGCCACAGATTAGCAGCCGCCGGGAAGCATACAAAAACACGCTCCCTATGGCTGCGGCCATAGGGAGCGTGCTTTGTGTTCTCTTTTTACTTTTTCAGCGTCCCGTTGGCGGAGGCGGTGAGGTAGGCGTTGATGAATCCGTCGATGTCGCCGTCCATCACGTTCTGGATGTTGCCGGTCTCATACCCCGTCCGGGTGTCCTTCACCAGGGTGTAGGGCATGAACACATAGGAGCGGATCTGGCTGCCCCACTCGATCTTCATCTGCACGCCCTTGATGTCGGAGATCTTCTCTGCGTGCTGCTGGGCCTTCATCTCCGCCAGCTTGGCCCGGAGCATCTTCATACAGTTGTCCCGGTTCTGGAACTGGCTGCGCTCCGTCTGGCAGGATACCACCACTCCCGTGGGGATGTGGATGAGCCGCACGGCAGAGGACGTCTTGTTGATGTGCTGGCCGCCGGCGCCGCTGGAGCGGAACACCTGCATTTCGATCTCCTCCGGACGAATCTCGATCTCGCCGTCGTCCTCGATCTCCGGCATGACCTCCAGGGCCGAGAAGCTGGTCTGCCGCCGGGCATTGGCATCAAAGGGGCTCACCCGCACCAGGCGGTGTACGCCGTTCTCGCTCTTGAGGTAGCCGTAGGCGTTGTCCCCCTCGATGAGGATGGACGCGGACTTGATGCCCGCCTCGTCGCCGTCCTCGTAGTCCAGCAGCTGATAGGTAAAGCCGTGGCGCTCGGCCCAGCGGGTATACATGCGGTAGAGCATCTCCGTCCAGTCCTGGGCCTCGGTGCCGCCGGCGCCGGCGTGGAAGGTGAGGATGGCGTTGTTGGCGTCATATTCCCCGGTGAGCAGGGCCGCCAGGCGCCGGTCGCTGACCTCCTTTTCCAGGGTCTCATAGCCGGAGGCCACTTCGTCCAGCTGACTGGCGTCGTCCTCCTCCTGGGCCATTTCGCACAGGGTCAGGGTATCCTCCCAGTCGGAGACCAGGTGGTCGTACTTCTTGATCTTATTCTCCAGCCGCTTGATCTTTTGGGCGATGCGCTGGCTGCGCTCCACGTCGTTCCAAAAGCCCTCCTGTTCTGTCTCGATCTGCAGCTCGGCCAGCTCCTTCCGGGCGGACTCAATATTCAGTGCCTGCTCCAGCTCCTTCAGCGTGGGCTCCAGGGCCAGCAGCTTCTGCTTGTAAGCATCGTATTCAATGACAGCCATGGTCAATTTCTCCTTTGATAATTTTCCTTAGCCTTTCTATTATAGCCGAAACTACCCCCGCTGTAAAGCATCAATTCACCCCTTTTTGCCGCAAAAAGTCCCGGACCGCCGCCGATCCGGGACTTTTATCACAAAAACCTGTCATTGCGTAGGGCGGGGTGCCCTCACCCCGCCGCCGTGATTCACCGTACCCCGGCAGGGCACACGGGGCGTCGAGGACGCCGCCCCCTACGGGGTTCTACCGACAAGCGGTATGTAGGGGTCGGCCTCCCGGACGACCCGAACCGGGCTTGCACCGCACTTCTTAAATGCATCTGCAAGGTCGTGGCCGCGTCTCAAATCACCACCTGATGCACCCCGCTGTATGCGATACCCGCCTCCTGCAGGGCAGCGGTGACGGCTTTCTCCTGCCCCACCTCCGCCTTCCAGGCCAGACCGCACCCGGCGGTGATCTCCCGGGGTACCGGGATCAGCCGCCCGGGAACGCCCTTTTCCAGGCAGTATTTTTCCGCCGCCATGGCTGCAGCGGTGGCGTCAAAGGTCACCACCAGGCACAGTTTCTTCTGCAGCATATCAGGGCCTCACAATGAGGTCCGCAGCCATCTGCTTTTCCACGATGTCGTACATATTGGTCACGCCGCCCACGGCCAGCTTCTCGGTGAGGCCGTAGAAATTCAGGCAGGTGCCGCAGGTGAGGATCTCCACGCCCCGCTCCGCCATAGATTTCAGGTCCTCCAGGGACAGAGACCCCTCACAGGTGAGGAACGCGCCGCCGTTATAAAACAGGATGGTCTTGGGCAAAGTCTCCTGCTGGCTCAGCGCATAGAGAAACGCCTTCAGCAGGTTCTTGCCCAGCTCTCCTTCGCCCTCACCCATGTGGTCGGCACTGACCACCACAACGGTATTCTTCTGCCCGGCGGGGACCACGCACACGGTCTCCTCGTTCTCGGCGGGCAGGTCGGCCCCGGCGCCCACGGTCATGGTCACCCGGTACTCGTTCTCCCCCAGCTTCTCGCTCTCTACGCCGTAGCCCTTCTGATTCGCCATCTTGGTCAGGTTCTGCACGGCGATCTCGTTGTCCACCAGGGTCTCCACCACGCCGCCGTCTGCGCCCAGCTGGCGGATGGCGTCCTTTGTCTTTACCACAGGGATGGGGCAGGTATCGCCCATAGCGTTCACTTTCCGCATTTTTATGTCCTCCTAATACAATTATTGTTATCCAACCACGCGAATTTCAATGTCCTCGCTGTCCGTCACTTCGCCCACCATGGCCGCCGGGGCGCCGATGCGCCGCAGGTCCTCCACCAGGGCCGCCGTCTGTTCGCCGGGCAGCGCCACCAGCAGCCCGCCAGAGGTCTGAGGGTCGAACAGCACCTCCTCCATAGCAAAAGGTACGTTCTCAAAGCGCACAAAGGGGCCCGTGTGGTTGCGGTTACGCTGCCCCGCCGCGGTCAGCAGGAATTCATCCGCGTGGTGCAAAGCCTCGGCGAACACCGGCACCGCCCCGGCCTCAATGCGGCAGCTGTGGGCCCCATCCAGCATCTCGTGCAGGTGGCCCAGGAAGCTGAAGCCCGTCACATCCGTGCAGGCGTGTACGTCGTATTTCCGGCAGCAGTCGGCGGCATACTTATTCAGGGTGGTCATGGACTCAATAGCGGCCCGCATGGCTTCCTGGCTGGCCTCCCCCACCCGATTGGCCGTGCAGAGGATACCCACACCCAGCCGCTTGGTCAGCACCAGCTTGTCGCCCTTTTGGGGGGTGTTGTTGGCATAGATACGGTCCGGATGCACCGTACCCATGACGGACAGGCCGTACTTCACATCGCTGTCGGCAATGGAGTGGCCGCCTACCAGGGTGCCCCCGGCCTCGGCCACCTTTTCTGCGCCGCCGCGCATCATCTCGCCCAGGATATTCAGGTCCGACTTTTCCGGAAAGCACACAATGTTCAGCGCCGTTTTCACCTCACCGCCCATGGCCCATACGTCGCTGAGGGCGTTGGTGGCCGCGATCTGCCCGAAGGTGTAGGGATCGTCCACCATGGGCGGGAAAAAGTCCAGGGTCTGCACCACCGCCACGTCATCGGTGAGCTTATACACGGCGGCGTCATCCTTGCTGTCAAAGCCGATGAGCAGGTTCTCGTCCGCCGGAAATTTCGGCAGCCGCTCCAGCACCCGGCTCAGCACCCCGGCCCCCAGCTTGGCGGTGCAGCCGCCGCCCTTGCAAAAGAGTTTGCTCTGTTCCATGGCATCGTCTCCCATCGTTGTTCTACCGTAAGAATAGCACAAATCCCCGGAATGTAAAATAGATTTACCGCATAGAATGACCTGTTCTATCGTTTTCATCCATAATTCCGCCTCGGAAACCTCAAGGTTGCACCTGCGTTCCGATTCTGCTATAATAGCAGCATGTTTTATGTATACCTGTCCGAAAGGAGTATTTGTTTATGCGTGTCATCGATTTGGAAAACATCAATCTCGCCATGCGCAACGAGGAGCAGTTCGTCCTCCGGTGCGAGGAGGTCTTTCACGATAAGATCAGCTCCGCCGCCGCCACCATTCTGGCCGGCAAGGATAAAAAGCCCATCGTGGCCCTCACCGGCCCCTCCGGCTCCGGCAAGACCACCACGGCCATGCGCCTGCAGCAGTACCTGGAGAACCTGGGTGTGAAGGTGTGCATGCTGAGCATGGACAATTTCTTCCTGCCCCTGGATCAGCGCCCGCCGGAGGCCACGGACTGGGAGAGCCCCTACTGCGTGAACCGGGATCTGCTGGTGGACTGCATCCATCGCCTGGCAGACGGCCAGGAGGTGGAGGTGCCCTGGTACGACTTTGTCACCGGCAACACAGGCGGCTGGCGCAAGATGCAGGGCGACAAGGACGCCATCATCATTGCCGAGGGCATCCACATGCTCAATCCCCTGATCTTTGACCGGCTCCGCAGCGAGGCCAACGGCATCTATGTGGCCCCCCGGACCCGCATCATCACCAATGACGACAAGATCGTCCGGCCCGAGCAGCTGCGGGTGGTGCGCCGTATGATCCGGGATTACAAGACCCGGGGCCACTCCCTGCAGGACACCGTGCGCAAGGCCCAGAGCGTGGACCGGGGCGAGGTGCAGTATATCCAGCCCTATAAGCCCAACGCCGCCATCCATATCGACACCTTCCACGACTATGAGCCCTGCATCCTGGCCAAGTACCTGGAGGAGATCCCCCGGTTCCGGGAGGAGCTGACCCCGGAGTTCATCAGCCAGTACGGCCTCACGGACCTGATGAAGGCGGTGGAGAGCGTGCCGCCCCTGCACACCCCCTATGTGCCCCTGAACTCCATCGTCCGGGAGTTTGTAGGCGGCAGCTGCTTCCAGTATTGAGCGGCAGTTCCCTTAAAACACATTTGCCCGCAGAGTTGGTTTTCACCTCTGCGGGCAAATTGTCTTAAAAATCGGAAATATACGATAAAGATGGGGAAGCGTGTGTGAGGGAAACCCAAAAGGGTGTCCCTCGCCATTTAAATCAACCGTTTTTTTATTTTTGAAAAAGATTAAAAAAACGCGGGCAGGGCGCCGAAAAATTTTTTCGGCGCCCTGCCCGCAGAGATGAACGCATCTCTGCGGGTTCTTTATTTCACATACTCCTGCGGGTCCACCACTTTCCCGCCCTTGCTGACGGAGAAATGCAGGTGTGGGCCCACATCGCCCTCCGCGGCGGCGGTGGAGCCTACCAGGCCGATGATGTCCCCGGCCTTGACGGTCTTGCCCTGCTCCACCGGCGGCTCCTGCTGCAGGCTGCTGTACTGGGTCTCGTATCCGTCCGCGTGGGAGATAACCACCGTGACGCCCATGAGGTCGTCATAGCGCACCTCCTTCACCGTGCCGGCGGCGGCGGTCTTCACCGCGTCGCCCTCCCCGGCCTTGATGTCCACGCCGTCGTGGGTGCGCCAGTCGGCCATGGTCTCGTCATACATCAGCTCCGTCATGCTGAACACCGTCACCGTGGTGCCGTCCAGGGGGGAGCAGACCTGGGGCAGCAGCTCCTCCGGCTCCAGGGTCTCCTGCACAGGCTCCGGGTCCGGGGCCTGTGCCTGCTGCACATTCTCCACCGTCTCCTGGCGGACGGCGGGCTTGTCCTTACCCTCCTCCGCCACCTTCGCCTGCTGCACCAGGACGAAATAGCCGGCCACACCGATGGCCGCCAGGCATAGCACCAGGGCTATGTAGAAGCCCCGGCCGCCGAAAAAGCTCCTGGATTTATCGTGATTCATCCGACTCATAACAAAAACACCTTTCCTGCGGCCACCGGCCGCACACCGCAGCTGATCCGGCCTGCGGCCGCCGAATTAAGCAGAAAAAAAGCTCACTGCCTGCAGTATGCGCAGGCAGTGAGCTTTTTAAACATTTAATTCATTCAGCGCAGGATAAGGGTTTTGCCGTCCATCTCCGGCGGGCAGGCCAGGCCCATCACATCCAGGATGGTGGGGGCAATATCCGCCAGGCGGCCGGGCCGCAGCTCGCTGCCGGCTCCGCAGAGGATGAAGGGCACCGGGTTGGTGGTATGGGCCGTCATGGGGCTGCCGTCGGGCTGGACCATGACCTCGGCATTTCCGTGGTCGGCGGTGATCATGGCGATGCCGCCCATCTCCAATGTGGCATCCACCACTTTGCCCACACATTCGTCCACGGTCTCCACGGCCTTGATGGCGGCGGAGAGCACGCCGGTGTGGCCCACCATGTCGCAGTTGGCAAAGTTCAGGATCACCACGTCGTATTCGCCGCTCCTGATGCGCTCCACACACTTGTCGCACACCTCGTAGGCGCTCATCTCCGGCTGCAGGTCATAGGTGGCCACCTTGGGGGACGCCACCAGCACCCGGTCCTCGCCGGGATACTGCTTCTCCACGCCGCCGTTGAAGAAGAAGGTCACATGTGCATACTTCTCCGTTTCGGCAATGCGCAGCTGGGTCATGCCCAGGGAGCTGAGATACTCGCCCAGGCCGTTTTTCACGGCGATCCGGGGCCAGGCCACCAGCACGTTGGGCATGGAGGCATCGTACTCCGTGTTGCAGACATAGGTGGTGGGGAAAAACTCCCGCCGGAACCCGTCAAACTCCGGGTCCACAATGGCCCGGGTGATCTCCCGGGCCCGGTCGGGCCGGTAGTTGAAGAAAATGATGCTGTCGTTGTCGGAAATAGTGCCCTCGCCGTCGCAGACCACGGGCTCCACAAACTCGTCCGTGATGCCGTTTTCATAGCTCTTGGCTACAGCGTCCACAGGATCGGTGTTCTGCACGCCCTCGCCGTAGACCATGGCGTCGTAGGCCATCTGCAGCCGCTCCCAGCGCTTGTCGCGGTCCATGGCGTAGTAGCGGCCCATAACGGTGGCGATCTTGCCTACGCCGATCTGGCGGCACTTTTCCTCGCACTGGGCCACGAAATCCTTGCCGCTGGTGGGGGACACATCACGGCCGTCCAGGAAGGCGTGGATGTAGACCTTCTCCAGGCCCTTGTCCTTGGCCATCTGCAGCAGGGCCCACAGGTGCTCCACCGTGGAGTGTACGCCGCCGTTGGAGAGCAGGCCGTACAGGTGCAGACTGCTGCCCTTTTCCAGGCAGTCGTCCATGGCCTTGTTGTAGGCGGGATTCTTGAAAAATTCGCCGGTTTCAATGGCGCGGCTGATCCTGGGCAGGTCCTGGAACACCACCCGGCCGCCGCCGATGTTGGTGTGGCCCACCTCGCTGTTGCCCATCTGCCCGGCGGGCAGACCCACGTCCAGCCCGGAGGCAGAGAGGGTTGTGTTGGCATTTTCGGCGAACAGCCGGTCCAGCACCGGGGTATTGGCCAGGGATACGGCGTTGCCGGGGCCGGGGGTGCCCATGCCGAAGCCGTCCATGATCACCAGTACAGTGGGTGTTTTATTCATCATAACGATCCCTCACTTTATTTCAGCGCTCAGTCCTGATTGGCTGCATTGATGATGTCAACAAACTGGCCCGCGTCCAGGGCCGCGCCGCCGATGAGGCCACCGTCGATATCCGGCTGCGCCAGCAGCTCGGCGGCGTTGGCGGGCTTCATGGAGCCGCCGTACTGCACCGTGACGGAGCGGGCGATGCGCGCGCCGTACAGGTGGCGGATGGTGCTGCGGATGAAGGTGCAGACCTCTGCCGCCTGCTGGGCGGTGGCGGTCTTGCCGGTGCCGATAGCCCACACGGGCTCATAGGCGATGACGCACTTGCGGGCCTTTTCCGCCGGCACGCCGGCCAGGGCGGACTTGAGCTGCAGGGCGATGAGCTCCATGGTCACGCCCAGCTCCCGCTGGTCCAGGGTCTCGCCCACGCAGATGATGGGGTGCAGGCCCGCCTCCAGCGCCGCAATGACCTTTTTATTCACGGTGAAGTCGGTCTCGCCGAAATACTGCCGGCGCTCGGAGTGGCCGATGATAACATATTTTACACCCAGATCCTTCAGCATATCCGCCGACACCTCGCCGGTGTAGGCGCCGCTCTTTTCATAGAACACATTCTGTGCGCCCACAGACACCCGCAGATCTTTGAAGGCCTTCATGGCAGCGGGGATATTCACGGCGGGCACGCACACCACCACGTCGCACCACTTGGTGCGGGGCAGCAGGCGCTTGAGTTCTTCGGCGAATTTCTTGGTCTCGGAGGCGGTCTTGTTCATCTTCCAGTTGCCGGCGATGATGGTCTTGCGATATCTGCGATTCATAATTTTCTCATTTAACTCCTACACATTATTGATATTGATTTTAGAATTTATGCGGATTTACTTATCCAGCAGGCACGCCACGCCCGGCAGCTCCTTACCTTCCAGGAACTCCAGGGAAGCGCCGCCGCCGGTGGGGAGAGAGCCGCGCGCCGCCAGTGGCGGATGCAGCGCGGCGAACGAGTGGCCGCGGTCAAAATTTCCAGCGTCCGCCGTAAGGCAGCGCAGAAATTTTGGGCACCGCAACAGGGTCGGAACCGGCGGTTTGCTTACTTGTCCAGCAGGCACGCCACGCCCGGCAGCTCCTTACCCTCCAGGAACTCCAGAGAAGCGCCGCCGCCGGTGGAGATATGGGTCATCTTGTCGGCATAACCCAGCTGCTCCACAGCCGCCGCGCTGTCGCCGCCGCCCACGATGGTGATGGCGTCCGTCTTGCTCAGCGCCTCGGCCACGGCCCGGGTGCCCACGGCAAACTTGTCAAACTCAAACACACCCATAGGCCCGTTCCAGATCACAGTGCCGGCATCCGCCACAGCGGCGCAGTAGAGCTTCACGGTCTCCGGCCCGATGTCCAGGCCCTCCCATCCGTCGGGGATCTCCCCGGCCTTCACAACGGCGGTGTTGGCGTCCGGGGCAAAGCGGTCGGCGATGACGGTATCCACGGGCAGCAGCAGCTTCACGCCCTTGTCCGCCGCCTTTTTCACCATTTCATTGGCATAATCCATCCAGTCGCTCTCCAGCAGGGAGTCGCCGATCCTGCCGCCCTGGGCAGCGGAGAAGGTATAGGCCATGCCGCCGCCGATGATAATGGTGTCGGCGATCTCCAGCAGGTTATTGATAACGCCGATCTTGGAGGAGACCTTGCTGCCGCCCAGAATGGCCACCAGGGGCCGCTTGGGATTTTCCAGCGCGCCGCCCATGACCCGCAGCTCCTTTTCGATCAGGAAGCCGGACACGGCGGGCAGATAGGCCGCCACACCTGCGGTGGAGGCATGGGCCCGGTGTACGGCGCCAAAAGCGTCGGACACATAAATATCCGCAAAGGAGGCCAGTTTTTTGGCAAACTCCGGGTCGTTCTTGGTCTCGCCCTTTTCAAAGCGTGTGTTCTCCAGCAGCAGGACCTGGCCCGGCTGCAGAGCAGCGGCCTTGGCGGCGGCGTCCTGGCCCACCACGTCATGGGCAAAGAGCACTTCCTGGCCCAGCAGCTGGGACAGGCGCTCCGCCACAGGGGCCAGGGTCAGCTTCTGCAGGGACTTTTTCCAGGCCTCCTCCGTCAGCTCGGCGGGATCCTTGCCCTTCTCCAGCTGCTTTTTCACCCACTTGTCAAACACCGGCTCGGGCTTGCCCAGGTGGGAGCAGGCGATGACCGCCGCACCGTGCTCCAGCAGGTAGCGAATGGTGGGCAGGGCCGCCACAATGCGCTTGTCGCTGGTGATGGCCCCGGTCTTCTTGTCCTGGGGGACGTTGAAATCGCAGCGCAGGAGCACCTTCTTGCCGGCGACGTCTACATCTGCAACGGTTTTTTTGTTGTAATTCATATAGGTACCTCTCCTTTTCAGAGTGATTTACAGGTTTTTCATCTCACCCGTGCCGCACAGGCCGGGAAAGCCGTTCTGCCGCAGGGCCTCATAGGTCAGGATGGCCACGGAATTGCTGAGGTTCAGGCTCCGGGCATCCTGGCGCATGGGCAGGCGGATGCACCGGTCGTAGTGGGCCAGGCGGAACGCCTCCGGCAGGCCCGCGGTCTCCTTGCCGAAGAACAGCCAGCAGTCCGGCGAAAACCGCGCCTGGGTATAGTCCAGGGGCGCCTTGGTGGTGGCCAGCCACAGATCCTCCGCCGCCTCCGGATGCAGGGCAAAAAATGCGTCCAGGCTCTCATAGTCCGCAACGGACACCAGATGCCAGTAGTCCAGCCCCGCCCGCTTCACGGCCCGATCGGAAATATCAAAGCCCAGGGGGCGGATCAGATGCAGGCGGCTGCCGGTGGCGGCGCAGGTCCGGGCGATGTTGCCGCAGTTCTGCGGGATCTCCGGCTCCACCAGTACAATATTCAGCACGGCGCACCATCTCCCCATTTTTGGAATGCTCCGCTTATTGTAATGCATAGATTCCGTAAATTCAACCGCAAAATGGTATTTTTTGCGGAAAATTTCTGTATTCATCGGTTTTTCCCGGGCCGCGGGTACGGTTTTTCCCGTTTATGACCGGAACACGGACGGTTTTTTGCGCACGAAAAATATTTTTAGTTTTTTGGGAAAACCACTGGATTTTGTGAGAAAAACTGTTATAATGAAGGCAAGAAACGGACGGAAAGGAAGTGTGTTCCCATGGGATGCCGAATTGTATGGTCCGCCGCCTGCGGGCGCGCCTTCTTCAAACCGCTGACGCTGCGGCTCGCCACCTCTGCCGGTATGATCCGGGGAGCGGCGGCCTTATAAAGCGTTCAGCGATTTTTTTATATATGGAGTATCCGCCCCACACCGCCCTCCATATACATCCCGAGAGAGAAAATTCAGCAAAAACCGAAAGAAAGTGAGTGTGTAACAAAATGATTTCTCATGGCAAGGACATCAAGATCTTTACCGGCAACTCCAATCCCGCCCTGGCAAAGGACATCTGCAAGCTCATCGGCACCAAGCTCGGTGAGGCGGAGGTCAAGCACTTTGCCGACGGTGAGGCCAGCGTCTCCCTGTACGAGACCGTCCGCGGCAGCGATGTGTTCCTCATCAACTCCACCTGCAAGCCCGTGAACGACAGCCTCATGGAGCTGCTGATCATGATCGACGCCTGCAAGCGCGCCTCCGCCGGCCGCGTGACTGCCGTGATCCCCTATTTCGGCTATGCCCGCCAGGACCGCAAGGCCAAGAGCCGCGATCCCATCAGCGCCAAGCTGGTGGCCAACATGCTCACCGCCGCCGGCGCCGACCGGGTGCTGACCATGGACCTGCACGCCAGCCAGATCCAGGGCTTCTTTGACATCCCCGTGGATAACCTCCTGGGCAACCCCGTGTTTGTGGACTACTACGCCAAGAAGTTCGGCGAGCGGGCCGAGGATATGGTGGTGGTGTCTCCGGACGTGGGCAGCGTGGCCCGGGCCCGCACCTTCGCCCAGAAGCTGCACATGAACCTTGCCATCGTGGATAAGCGCCGCCAGAAGGCCAACCAGTGCGAGGTGATGAACGTCATCGGCGACGTGGCCGGCAAGGACTGCATCCTCTTTGACGACATGATCGATACCGCCGGCTCCATCTGCAACGCCGCCAAGGCCATTGTGGAGGTGGGCGGCGCCAACAATGTGTATGCCTGCGCCAGCCACGGCGTGCTCTCCGGCCCCGCGCTGGAGCGCCTGTCCGGCAGCGTCATCAAGGAAGTCGCCCTGCTGAACACCCTGCCCGAGGAGATGGGCGCCGGCTGCGACAAGATCAAGTATCTGTCCGTGGCCCCCATGTTCGCCGAGGCCATCGAGCGTATTTACCAGGAGATCTCCATTGCCAAGCTCTTCGGCTGATGCCCGGGGCGGAAGAAATCAACTGTTCAAACCAATCATTTTGTGCTATACTGGTCGGGTGAGGCAACTCACCCGACCACAATTTTTACAGGAGCGTGAGTGTATGTTTTTCAAGCAGAGCGGCTTTACTTGGCTGGTGGTGGGCCTGGGCAATCCCGGCGCGCGGTACGAGAGCACCCGGCACAACATGGGTTTTCTTGCCGTTGACAGGCTGGCGGAGCGGGAAAAGCTGCGCTTTAACAAGCTGCGCTTCAAGGCCTGGACGGCGGAGTGGAAGCTGGGAGAGGACAAGGTGCTGGTGATGAAGCCCCAGACCTATATGAACCTCTCCGGCGAATCCGTAGGCGCCGCCGCCCGCTTCTATAAGATCCCCCCGGAGCATATCCTCGTGGTATCGGACGACATCGACCTGCCGGTGGGCAAGCTCCGGCTGCGGGCCTTCGGCTCTGCCGGCGGGCACAACGGCCTCAAGAACATCATCCAGCACCTGGGCAGCGACCGCTTCCCCCGCATCAAGGTGGGGGTAGGCTCGCCGAAGCAGGCGGGCTACGAGGTGGTAGACTGGGTCATCGGCATGCCCATGGGCGAGGAGCAGAAGATCCTGCTGGATGCCCTGGACCGGGCGTCTCAGGCCATCCCGGCGGTGATCGCCCAGGGCATGGACAAGGCCATGAACCGGTTCAATTAGCCTGGCGAAAATTCCTGCGGAATTTTCGCCAGAGAGTTTTGCCGCCTGCGGGCGGAAAACTCTGCGAGGCTTTACAATTCATATTTCGTATTAATTAAGCTATATTTCAGTTTTTTATCATAAAATACCCGGAAAGGAGGGGGACGATTTGCACACACTCTTGCAGGAGCTCATGCGCCTGCCGGAATTGCAGTACATTCAAAAAGAGCTGGACGGCGGCTGCCGCAGCGCAGCCATCACAGGCCTGTCCCCCGTCCACCGGACGCAGATGGCCGCGGCCCTGGCCCAGGCAATGGACCGGCCCCTGCTGCTCCTGTGTGCCGACGAGCGGGAGTGCGAGCGGTTCGCCGGAGATATGGAAAGCCTTACCGGCCGCAAGCCCCTGCACCTGCCCGGCCGGGAGATGCATCTGCGCCCCGGGGCCATCGCCAGCCGCCAGTGGGACTACCGGCGCATCGCCGCCCTGCATCAGCTGCAGGCGGATGCCCCCGCCGTACTTCTCACCACCGCCGAGGCCCTGTGCCAGCGGTGCATCCCGCCCCGGGTGCTGGCTGGGGCCGTCATAGAGCTGGCCCCGGGCCAGCGGCACGATGTGGCGCAGCTGTGCCGCCGGCTCGCCGACGCCGGGTACACCCGCTGCGACCAGGTGGAGGGCCCGGGCCAATTCGCCCTGCGGGGCGGCATCCTGGACGTATTCTCCCCGGATGCACAGCAGCCCGTCCGGTGCGACTTTTTTGACGACGAGATCGACGCCCTGGGCCGGTTTGACCCCGGCACCCAGCGGCGGACGGAGAATATAGAAAGCGCTCTGCTGCTGCCGGCGGGAGAGGTCCTGCCCGCCTTCGGCGCCCCGGACGGGCCCGAAAAGCTGGAGGCGGCAGCCGCCCGCTATGAGAAAAAGGAGAGCACCGCCGCCCTCTGCGCCGCTCTGCGCGGCGATGCCGCCGCCCTGCGGCAGGGGATGATCCCCGGGGGCAGCGACCGATATATGGCGGCGGTGTATTCGGAGTTTACCTGCGCCGCCGACTATCTGCCCGAAAACGCCCTGGTGTGCATCAGCGAGAGCAGCCGGGCCTCCGAGAGCCTGAAACACTGGCTGTGGCAGCGGCGGCAGGACATCGTCGCCGCCGAAGAAAACGGCTGGCTGGCCGGGGAATTTGCCCACCTGCAGCTGGAGCAGGACGAGCTGGTGCGGGCCATTTCCCGATACCCGGTGTGCCAGATGGAGAGCCTGCCCACCAGCCGGTATCTGCTGGCGCCCCAGGCCATGGTGCAGATAGCGGCCAAGCAGCTGTCCGTATACGGCGGCAGCCTCGACACCGCCGTGACGGATCTGACCCACTATCTCACCACCGGCTACCGGGTGCTGGTCCTGTGCGGCGGCCGGGTCCGGGCGGATAACCTGCAAAGGCTGCTGCGGGAGCGGAAGATCCCCGCCACGGTGGATTACGAGGGCCGCACCCTGCCCGGGCGCGGGCAGGCAGTCATTTCCGTGGGCGCCCTGTGCGCCGGCAGCGAGTATCCCGGGCTGCAGCTGGCCATCCTCACCGAAGGGCAGCTGACGGCCAAGGTCTCCGGCAAGGAGCCCCGGCGCCGGGTCCCTAAAAACGATCCCACCCGCCAGGCGCTCCAGTCCTATGCCGACCTGACCCCCGGCGACCTGGTGGTGCATCAGCACCACGGCATCGGCCGGTTCGTTTCCATGATCCGCCTGCCGGTGGACGGGGTGGAAAAGGATTATATCAAGATTGCCTACGCCGGCAGCGACTGTCTGTATGTCCCGGCCACGCAGCTGGACCTGGTGAGCAAATACATCGGCAGCGGCGAGGACACCAGCCACACCAAGCTGAACAAGCTGGGCGGCACCGAGTGGGCCAAGACCACCTATCGGGCCAAGGCCGCCGCCAAAGACCTGGCCAAGGGCCTCATCGACCTGTACGCCCGGCGGCAGCGGCTGGCAGGCTTCGCCTTCTCGCCGGACTCCCCCTGGCAGCAGGAGTTTGAGGACGCCTTCCCCTACACGGAGACTGACGACCAGCTCAGATGCATCCGGGAGATCAAAAACGACATGGAGCAGCCCCGGCCCATGGACCGGCTTCTCTGCGGTGACGTGGGCTACGGCAAGACCGAGGTGGCCCTCCGGGCGGTGATGAAATGCATCTTAGACGGCAAGCAGGCGGCGATTTTGGTGCCCACCACGGTGCTGGCCCAGCAGCATTACGCCACCGCCGTGAGCCGGTTCCGCAGCTTTCCCGTAACGGTGGAGGTACTGAGCCGGTTCCGCAGCGCCAAGCAGGCCAAGGATATATTGGAGCGCACGGCCCAGGGCAAGGTGGACCTGCTCATCGGCACCCATAAATTACTGCAGAAAAATGTGGCCTTTCACGATTTAGGTCTGCTCATCATTGACGAGGAGCAGCGCTTCGGCGTGGCGGCCAAGGAGCAGCTGCGCCGGCGGGCGGAACAGGTGGACACCCTGACCCTCTCCGCCACCCCCATCCCCCGGACGCTGAACATGGCCCTCTCGGGCATACGGGATATGTCCGCCATTGAGGAGCCGCCCCGGGACCGCCAGCCGGTGCAGACCTATGTGCTGGAGCACGACTGGAGCATCCTGTGCGACGCCATGCGGCGGGAGCTGGACCGGGGCGGGCAGGTATACTACCTGCACAACCGGGTGGAAAATATCGAGTCCACCGCCGGGCGCATCCGGCAGATGCTGGGGGAGGATGTGTCCATCGGCATCGCCCACGGCAAAATGAGCGAGAGCCAGCTGAGCCGGGTGATGCAGGACATGGCGGACGGAGAGATACAGGTCCTGGTCTGCACCACCATCATTGAAACCGGCATCGACATTCCCAACGTAAACACCCTCATCATCGAGGATGCCGATCGCATGGGGCTGAGCCAGCTGCACCAGATCCGGGGCCGCATCGGCCGCAGCCCCCGTCGGGCCTACGCCTACCTGACCTTCCGGACGGGCAAGGTCCTCACGGAGGTGGCCAGCAAGCGCCTCACCGCCATAAAGGAGTATGTGGAGTTCGGCTCCGGCTTCAAGATCGCCATGCGGGATCTGGAGATCCGCGGCGCGGGCAATCTGCTGGGGGCGGAGCAGTCGGGCTACATGATGAGCGTGGGCTACGACATGTACCTGAAGCTCTTAAACGATGCCGTGCTGGAGCAGCAGGGCAAATCCGCCGAGATCCGGCCGGAGTGCTCCGCCGACCTGACGGTGTCTGCCTACATTCCCGAGGGCTATGTCCCCCAGGCCAAGCAGCGCATGGACCTCTACCGCCGCATCGCGGCCATCCGCACGGCGGCAGACTCCGGGGAGATCCTGGACGAGCTGCTGGACCGCTTCGGCGACCCGCCCAAGGCCGTATCGGCCCTGCTGGATGTGGCGCTGCTGCGCTCGGACGCGGCGGAGGTGGGCATCTGCGACATCTCCCAAAAGGAGCGGCAGCTGATCTTCCGGTTCACAGACCGGGTGGATCCCCCCAGTCTCCTGGCCGTGTGCGCCATGGGGGCCTATAAGGGGCGGCTTTTGCTGCACTCCGGCAATCAGCCTTATCTGACGCTGTATCTGAAGGAAAAGGAAAACTCCCTGCAGGCCGCCTCGGCGCTGGTGGAGCGCCTGCGCATGAAGCGGGAAGAAAGAAAGGGCCAAACGCCCAAAACAGAAGGAGAAACGACATGAAAAAACTCATCATCCGCGCATTGGCCGGTCTGCTGGCCTCCGTTCTTTTGGTGGTCGGCGTAGCGCTGGTGGGCAACATGCCCAACGGCAAGCGTACCGACGGTGTATTTTACCAGGCCAGCGGCATCCATCCGGACGCCACCCTGATGACCGTGAACAAGCAGTCCGTGTCCGCTGAGGAATACCTCTACTGGCTGGCCTACGACTGCGATTACCTGACCTCCTACATGGGCTCCGTGGATTTTGACGCCGCCGTCAGCGGCAGCCTGACCTACGGCCAGTACGCCCAGGAGGACGCCCAGCGCACCGTGGTGCTCTACGCCGTGGTGCGCCAGTGGGCGCAGCAGGCCGGGATCACCCTGTCTGAGGAGTCCCAGGCCCAGCTGGACGCCCAGCGCCAGCAGTATGTGACCTACTACGGCGGCGAGGAGGGCTATGCCCAGCAGCTGGAGCTCATGGGCCTCACGGACGAGGGCTTCCAGCAGATCAACCAGGTATACTTCCTGTATTCCGAGCTGTATAAGGCCTACTGCACCGCCGGCGGCGCCCTGCGCCCCTCCGATGAGGACATCACCGCCTTCGCTCAGAGCGGCGGCTACTGCACCTTCCTCCCCCTGTACTGGTCCATCACCGGTGATGAGACCACCGACGCCGCCACCCTGGCCCAGGCCCAGGACGCCGTGGCCCGCCTGCGCAGCGCGGAGGATGTGACCGCCGCCTATCTGCAGATCGCCCAGGAGATGGCGCTGCAGGCATCGGAAACCGGCGAGACCGCCGCCGCCCAGGACCTGGACACCAGCGTTGCCGCCGTCCTGACCGCCCTGGCAGAGGGCCAGGTCAGCGATGTGGTGACCACCGCCAACGGTTACTATGTGTTCGTGGGCCAGGCCCTGAACACCGATGCCGTATTGGATAAAATGTTCAACGCCAAGCTGGACGCCATGCGGGAGAGCGCCGGCATCCGCTACAACTGCCGCAGCTACGACAAGCTGGATGTCGCCCGCTTCTACACCAAGCTGCAGACCCTGCGCAGCCAGCTCCAGAGCGCAAACGCCGGCAGCTCCGACACCGCCCCCCAGTCCTGACCGCCCCATCCCTTCGTCAAAACAACGAAAGCCGCCTATGCTTCGTTGCCATATATAACAATTTTTTCGTCAAACGTCATTTTTGTATCTTTTGACCATTGACTATTGTTAAAAAAATGACTATCATGAAGTTGCTTTCAAAAAAGCGCTTTCAAAGGTCCACTTTATTATTAAAATATTAGGAGGAACACATTCATGAAAGACTTGTATGTTGTTAACTGCTGCAGAACGGCCATCGGCTCCTTTGGCGGTTCTTTGAAGAACACTCCCGCCGCCGAGATGGGCGCCATCGTGGTGAAGGAAGCCCTTAAGCGCGCCAACGTCGCTCCCGAGAACGTGGACGAGGTGATGTTCGGCTGCATCCTCACCGCTGCCCAGGGTCAGAATGTTGCCCGCCAGGTCTCCATCAAGGCCGGCATTCCCTATTCCGTTCCCGCTTACACCGTGGGCATGGTCTGCGGCTCCGGTATGAAGTCCGTCATCGAGGGTGCCCGTTCCATCCTGGCCGGCGATGCTGACGTGGTGGTCTGCGGCGGTACCGAGAATATGAGCGCCGCCCCCTTTGCCTCCCTGGACGCCCGCTGGGGCGCCCGCATGGGCGACAAGAAGCTGGTGGACACCATGATCAAGGACGGTCTGTGGGACGCCTATAACAACTATCACATGGGCACCACCGCCGAGAATATCAACGACATCTGGGGCATCACCCGCCGCGAGCAGGACGAGTTCGCCGCTGCCTCCCAGCAGAAGGCCTGCGCCGCCCGTGATTCCGGCCGCTTTGACGACGAGATCGTGGCCGTGCCCGTGAAGGTGAAGAAGGAGATCGTGGAGTTCAAGCGCGATGAGTATGTGAAGGAAGGCGTCACCGCCGACGGTATCGCCAAGCTCAAGGGTGCTTTCCCCATCGGCCCCGAGTCCCCCAATCCCCAGGTGGTACACACCTTTGAGGTCACCGGCGCACAGGATGCTGCCGACAAGGGCACCCAGCGCGTCACCGCTGCCAACGCCTCCGGCATCAACGACGGCGCTGCCGCCATCGTGCTGGCCTCCGGCGAGGCCGTGGAGAAGTACGGTCTGAAGCCCATGGCCAAGCTCATCGGCTGGGGCCAGGGCGGCGTGGATCCCAAGATCATGGGCGTGGGCCCCGTGCCCGCTTCCCGTCAGGCTCTGAAGAAGGCCGGCCTGACCATCGAGGACATGGACCTGGTGGAGGCCAACGAGGCCTTTGCCGCTCAGTCCATCGCCGTGGCCCGCGAGCTGCACTTTGATATGAGCAAGGTCAACGTCAACGGCGGCGCTATCGCCCTGGGTCACCCCGTGGGTGCTTCCGGTGCCCGTATCATCGTGACCCTGCTGCACGAGATGCAGAAGCGTCCCGAGGCCAAGAAGGGCCTGGCCACCCTGTGCATCGGCGGCGGCATGGGCACCGCTGTGGTGTTCGAGAAGTGCTGAGCTGCTCAGAGCTGACTGAATAATCTCCCGAGGGGCTTCGGATCACTCCGAAGCCCCTCTATTTTTGTCGAATCACAAAAATATTGTCCCAGGGTGTTGACAGATACAGGGAAATGTGGTATTCTAATTCTTGCCTAAATCCGCCGGTGTGGTGGAATGGTAGACACAGGAGACTTAAAATCTCCCGGTAGCAATACCGTACCGGTTCGAGTCCGGTCACCGGCACCATCCGGTAAAATCATATATCGCGGAGTAGAGCAGTTGGTAGCTCGTCGGGCTCATAACCCGGAGGTCGGAGGTTCAAGTCCTCCCTCCGCAACCATATCGAGTGGATGTAACTGATTTCAGTTACATCCGCTTTGTTTTTTCTTTGGCGTCCCATTCGTATCAGCGAATTATCCCCAATCCCTTGAAATTCTTCGGGGAATGTGCTATAATAACATTTACAGAAGGCATAGAATATTAAGATCGAAACATTGTATGTTTGGATTTACCGCCTTTCATGAAAGTGAAATCCGGTAAATGAAGGCAAACAAAGAATTGTTTTTAATATCTTATGTCCGACATTGGGCATCAGTATACGCTGATGCTGTGTTGGGCTATTTTTATGCCTTCCAGTAAATTTTGGGAGGCGTTTTTTATGGACGCAAAAGACATTTCATTTATCCAGGACCAGATCGGATATAACTTTAAGAACACCGACCTGCTCCAACAGGCATTCGTGAGAAGATCATATTCCCACGAAAACGGAGGCGAGAACAATGAAGTTCTCGAATTCATCGGTGATAAAGTCCTTGACTTTATTGTTGTAAAACTGCTATCCGATAAATTCGGATACACAAAAGGCGAACTTGACGATTTCGATTCCGAGAACGATTGGGACGAATATGCCTGCGATTACTGTGAAAACAAGCTTACGGAAATTAAGAAACAGCTTGTTCAAAAGCAGAATCTTGCAACCTGCATTGATGAGCTTGGACTCGCAGAATACCTCATCATGGGTAAGAGCGATCAAAAGCAGCACGCAGATGAACAGCCTTCTGTTAAAGAAGATCTGTTTGAAGCGATTCTCGGAGCAGTTGCAATCGACTCCGGATGGAACCTTGAAAAGCTTCAGGATACTGTGGAATTGATGTTGAAACCGGAAACCACACTTGAAGAAGACGACGAGGACAACTATGTTGCACTTATTCAGGAATGGTGCTCCAAAGAAACCGGAAACATTCCGCTGTACCATTTTGAGAAAGGCAGTTATCAGGCCACATGGTATATGCCGTTTGATGGGATATCGCAAAACTGCAATGTACTCGGAAGTCCTGAGTACAACAAGCTAATGGCTTCCACGCATCGCTGTCTCCTTAAGATTGCAGACGACATTCCCATCTTTCGCGGGTTCGGCAAAAGTAAAAGCGAAGCGCGCAAGAACGTCTGCCGACTTGCCTATGAATGGCTCGATAAGAATGACAGGCTTCATACGATCCGCAACGAACTTGAAAATCCCAACAGAAACGAAGCAATAGGTCAGTTGGAAATTCTCGCAAGACGCGGGTATTTCACGCTCCCCACATACGAATTTGAACAAGAGCACGATGAGAACGGCAATCCTGTATGGACGGCCAAATGCTGCGTTGAAGAAGCCGAGTATTATTTTGATGCCACATCTTCCTCAAAGAAAGAAGCAAAGAAGGATGCCGCATTTGAAATGCTCAAGTACGTTTTGGAGGAATTCTGATATGGGTAAACACTTTTTTGATTTTGAAGACGGCGATTTTGCATCAATACCGTTTATTTCCCACATTACATCGCGTGAGGGAGTCTTGTTTAACTGAGCCATGTCAGCTTCCGTACGGTGCTGTGGGTTTTCCTCATAATCAGTCATAATAAAATCATTGATGTCATAAGCGCGAGCCTGTTTCTTCTGCTGAATTTTGCTCGGAACATCTAATTTGGAGCCGAGATGACTAACGATGAAAGCACGCTCCCTGTCTTGAGGTATGCCAAAATCTAATGAATTTAGGATCATACAATCATCATTGCAGTAACCGATTGATGTCAAAAAGCTTAGCCATTGATTAAGATCCTTAATATTGGTGTGCGCCTTAATCGTTTTGACATTTTCGAGCAGGAGATATTCAGGGAGTCTTCCAAGTTCTTTCAGTTCCGTTAGGATGCGCTCTATCTCCCAAAGAAGGCCGGACCTTGTTCCAGATCCTTTGGCCATTCCTTTCCCAAGACCACCGGTAGAAAGATCTTGGCAGGGAAAACTGTACACGAGTAAATCTGTTTCTGGCATAGCCTCCCCTTTTAGCTCTGTGATTGAGCCATAGTTCTTTGCCTGAATGTTTGCCCTGTACAAATCTCGCCGTTGATCTTCAGTAAGAAGTTTCAACTTAGTTTCTTTCACTGATGTCGCACTGAACGTATATTTTGAAAGGTATTCATCAATTTCTTTAATATCAGTTGGCATATCAACTTTAATGTTGCTGCAATGAATTGCTGCATAGCATTCAATTGCATCCACGAACCAGTCACTAATACCAACAATCTCGTAATCAATATTCATCCGCGAAAGTGCCGAGGCCTGTGCACCGATGCCGGCAAACGCCTCGAACACCCGTAACTTTCTTTTACTCATAAAACGTCTCTTCCTTGCTTGAAGGCCAGTTTGCTAACTGCCATTATAATGTTACTATTTTTGGTGTCCCAAAAAACGGACATCACTTTTTATCTGGAATAAAATCCATAATATCGTTTGGCTCCACGCCGAGAGCCGTACAAATCGCGCCGATCACATCGGTGGTTATATCTTTATCGTTCGCCAGCTTGTACATTTGATAATGGGTAATGCCGGCAGCCTTTTCCAAATCCTTCTTTTTCATATTCCTATCAACAAGAATATGCCACAGCTTTTTGTAACTAACGGCCATTGTGTGTCTCCTTTACGGCTATTTGGCGCAGGGTATAATAATACTTATGTATTATAACACAAAACGACTGCAAAATCAATAATTCGATAAAATTCTCAAACTTTTATTAAAGAAAAGATCCGGCTCTGCCGTAATGGCAGAGCCGGATCTTGGTTTCAATAAGGGCTGAAAGCCCATCATTCAGCGAAGTTATATCTCGTCTTTCAGATAGTCTGTGTATGGTGCTTTCGATGTTACAAAGGTATCGAATGTAAACTGGGCGCCGAGGCGGAAGCCGGTGATGAAACTATCGAGAGTAGATTCGCCGTCAACGTATGCCCAAGCATCGACATACTGGATAAACCGTTTCTTCTCCTCACCGGATAGTTTATCCATAAGGAAGTCTTCGCTATCGGTGAGGATCTCCATATCCCGCTGTACCTTTGGGTTTTGCTCGAAGCTGCGTGCCTGGGGATCAATATTTCCGTAGTAGAATTCTTCTATAAAATTTGTCATGGCAGTTTCTCCTTAATTTTATTGAGAAACCCGTGCGTCCATGCCGTAAAAAATGTAGTGTTTTCAATGTGTTTGCGGGTGTTGCTCTCACTTCCGTCATACACCCCATGACCATGTTGTGCAACCAAAAAAGATATTGCACCGGAAAACCCCGATACCACAAGGTTTTCCGTTCATAAGGAAGTATTTTCTTATGAGAGATTGGTCGCACCCCCTGTTATGGAGGCTGCGGCCTTTTCTCTTTCTACTGTGGATCACGGCCTTGACGATTCTGCGATAGCAAGCATCTCCTTTATGGTTGCAAGGTCTACAAGTCCGACACCGGTAAAGTGGATGTCAACGCCCACCCGCTTATGCCCGTCCACTATTTCACTGTTGCGAACCTCGATTCGCTTGATGATCTTATTGACCACCTCCGGCGTAAGTGTTTCCATACTGGAGTACTCCCTGAGTCCTGCCAGCAAAAGTCGAATATCCACGCTCTCCCGCTCCAGTTCGGCCAGCTCTTTTTCCTTCGTGCTGACGGATTGCAGTAGCTCCGCCTGCTCTTTTTCGTACTTTGCTGCCATACGGGAATAACGCTCGTCAGATAGCTTGCCCGCAAAATTATCCTCATAGAGTTTGGCAATCAGCCGGTCGATTTCATCGATACGGTGTTTTCCGGCAACGATGTCCGATTTAACGGATCGGATATTCTGATCTTTTCCCGCGGATTGTCGCTTTCCAATCATTTGCAGAAAGAATGATTCGTGACAGGTGACGAAATCTGCAAGATCGCTGACCGCCACTGAGACGATTTGTTCCAGCGCGACATTCCGGATATAGTGAATTGTGCATTCTCCTCGACCGGACTTATAATTGGCACAGCGAAAAAATTCCTGATTTGCTTTCAAACCCTTAGCCGCACAAAAGTGGAGCTTTGAACCGCAGTCTGCACAAAAAACCAATCCGGAAAACAGGCTTGTTTTCCCCGTCGCAGTCGGGCGGCGCTTATTTTTGCGTAGCTCCTGCACTCGGAGCCAAGTGTTTTCGTCAATGATTGCTTCCTGTGCGTTCGGCACGATGCTCCATTCCTCCTCCGGCTTGCGTATCAACTTGTGTACCTTGTAGCTGACGGTAGTCGTTTTCAGATTAACCATACAGCCGGTGTATTTTCGATTGCTCAAGATGGCGTCAATGGTGCTGTCCTTCCATAAATACGGATCGCTCGGCATTGGACGATTGGCGGAAGAAGAACCGACCGAATAGTAATATGCGGTAGGGGTAAGAACCTTCTCCTTTTGCAGAAGCCTCGCAATCTGCTCCGGGCCTTTTCCTTCAAGACAAAGGTGGTAAATCCTTCGTACTACCTCGGCGGCAGCATCATCAACAAGCCACTTTTCTTTATCAAGCTCGTCACGCTTGTAGCCGTATGGTACCCGGAAGTTGCTTCTTTTACCGTTGGCCGCCTTCATTGCCCACACAGCCCGCACTTTTTTGCTGGTCTGCGCTGCATACCACTCGTTAAAAATGTTGTGGAATGGCATCATCTCCGTGCCCTCGCCGGTTTCGGTATCCACACGCTCCTGAATGGCGACAAATTTCACACCTAAAGTTGGATAGATGATTTCTAAATACCGGCTGGTTTCCACGTGCTCACGCCCGAAACGGGACAGGTCCTTGACGATAACCGCTGATACTTTCCCGGCTTCAATCAGTGCCTCCATTTCCCGAAAGCCCGGACGCTCAAAGGTCGTACCGCTGATCCCGTCATCTACAAAATATTGCGGGTGTAGGTAGCCGTTCTTCTTGGCGTAATCCATCAGAATGATTTTTTGGTTCTGAATACTGTTACTCTCTCCGTCCAAGCCGTCATCCTGCGAAAGGCGGCAGTAAAGGGCGGTGATTTTTTCTTGATCTGTATTCTTATTGTTGACTGTCATAGCGTTTAACTCCTTTCCGACAGCCGAATCAAGCAATGGGATATATGCCATTATATTGATTTCGGCTGTCCTTTTCGATTGTGCGGTTGCCTCCATTCCTTCTGAAGCAGCAGCTCCTTGAACTGCTCCAACACGCACTGCCGCCCCTTGGGGTCATAATGAGTCGTAACATCATAAACCGTACCACCGATTTTCATATAAAAATGCGAGTCGGCATTGTTTTCAAAAAGTTGATTATACGGATATTTTTGAATGAATTGTTCCATAGGGACACCTCCTCATCTTTCATCCCGATTGCGTTGGCGGATGAGATATTTGCGATAATAGTCGCAAGCCTTGATGATAAAATCTTCTGTTTTCTTCGCATCCAGCCCTTGCGGAAGAACCTTCCGCAGACGGGAGGTGGGAACTTTCACCATTTCCCGCTGGTTAGCTTTTTCCTCCGACATAACGGTTTGGATGGTTGCCTTGGTCAATGCGCTCTCCCGGTCAGCCTTGTGCATCCGCCAAGCCTGCGAATAGGACGGGGTGCAGTCGTTGATGGCGCACTGCTCCAGCACCTCCCGCTGGCTGGATTCGTCAAGAAACGAAAGCTCCACACCGACGGACAAGGCAATTTCGCCCTCGTCCATCTTTTCAAGGAACTCAGGGATGAGATAGGTCAGGCGGATATATCGCTTAACGGTATCCTTGCTGATTCCTTCTTGCTCTCCGATTACTTCCGTGGACAACTTCGGTGCAATTTGCTCCGAAGTTATGTCTGTTCTTTGTCCCTGATGCTTCAGGGCATCAGCTTTCAACTTATACGCAAACGCCTTTTCGGAGGGCAAAATATGCTCCCGGTGCAGGTTGCTGTCCACCACCGCAATGGCAGCAGAATCCCGGTCGAGGGCATAAATTAAGGCAGGAACCTCGGTGATCCCTGCCTTTTGTGCGGCGTGTAAGCGGCGGTGGCCGCTTACGACTTCATATTCATCTGTATTTTCTATTGGTCGGACGATCAGCGGTGAGAGAACGCCTTGCGTCTGTATGCTTTCGATCAGCGTGTTCATCTCCGCATCGTCCTTGACCTTAAACGGGTGTCCGGCAAAGGGACACAATTTTTCTACCGGAATTGCCACCGGTTTTTTCATCGTATTTTTCATTCTATCTACCTCTTTCCTTGTATCTCGCACGGGCTTTTTTCTCCAGCTCGTGCTCATGTTTTAGCAATTCATACAGGTGCGGAGATTTCTCTAAAATCCTCTCCGCACGGCGCAGACGCTCCCTTACGGGCTTCATCTGCTTGGATACCGCCTTGCGGCGTTCCTTGTTTTCTGCCTGTTCGTTCGGCGACTTGGGGCGGCGGATGCGGTTGCTGATGCCGCTGCGCTCATGCTCCAAAGTGGAAAGCTCTGCCTTGGATTGCTCAATATTTGCTTGCAGGTCAGCTGTCGTGTGGATACCGTGCTCCTGCAAGAAGTGATAGTCGGCAACCAGCTCCTTCAAGTCCTTTTCCGCCGCCCGCAGATCCGGCGACAGCAGCATTACATCGGTTAGCTCGGCTACGATTTGGATTATCGTTATGACAAGATAAAACACCGTATCTACCAAAACGGTGGCGGTGTCATAGCTGTGTTCAATAGAGAAATCCAGCTTTCGCAGTTCGTCCTCCAGCGGGAATTTCTTCGGCTTGTACGGTGGTCGGTATTGCAAGGTGAACAGCCGATAGCGGTTTTCGGCATTCTGCCGTAGCTGCTCGTTGACACGCTCCTTTGAGAAGCCCATACTATTCAGCCGCACAGCTCGCTCCCAACGCTTTGCCTTGGCTGAAAAGCGCACAGGGTCAAGGGTATAGCCAAGCGCATAAAGCTGACTTTCAAACTCTCTGGGGCTGGTCGCAAAGGACAGGCAGTATTCCACATCCTCCCGCAGATAGTCCCGGTGGGTTTTCTTGCCGGCCTTGTGAACCCAATATTCTTTCTTTTTGCCCTTACTGTAAAACTCGCTGTTTTCCAATACCGACAGCTCGTGCTCCCGGCAGATTTCATCGGAGATTTTCCGCAGCTCCTTGTGGTCGCCGATTTTATTCTTGAACTTTGCACCGTCCTTGAAGGACACAGGATTCACAACAAAATGGCAATGCACATTGTCGGTGTTCAGGTGGACGGTGACCAGCACTTGATACCGATCGCCCCACATCTTTTTTGCTGTCTCCTTGCCGATGGCAAACGCCTGCTCCGGCGTGACCTCACCCTCACGAAAGCTCTGAATGCCGTGGTAGCCGACGACCTTTCCACGCAGCCCGAACCGCCGCTGCACGGCGATCATCTCAGCGTAGGCGTTCTGCGCCGAGCAGTTAATACCGCCCGCAAACATTTTGCGGTCGGTTTTATCGTCGTTCTCTGCGTAACGCAGAGCGGCGTACAGATCCTCGTCGAGATATTCCGGGGCGGTGGTCTTGTCGGGATTGTCGGCGTAGTCCAGCGTGGCTTTCAGATTTTTGAACACAGGCCAAAAGCCTGTAACAGCCATAGCGCATCACCCCTTTCCGGGAAGCAGGAACTCTGCTGTGATCTGTTTCAGCACCGTGTAAATTTCTTTGTTCAGCTCCGGGGAGCTGGCTTTATCCGCAAGCTCGCCCAGCTTTTCAAGGCAAGCAAAAAGAGCGTCAGGCGGAACCGCTCTCGGTTCATATCCCAATGCTCTTTGCTTCACATATTCAGTTGTACTCAGCCCGCATTTTCGGGCTTTGGTTTGAATCTTTTCCTTCTCCTTTGCCGTCACACGGACGGCAATACGAACATCTTTCCCCATACACATCTCTCCTTTCGGGGGATTGGGGGCTGCGCCCCCCAAAGAGCCAGCCGATTTCGGCTGTGATTGGGACTTTTGTGGCACACAAAGTCCCTGCTTGCTATACCGTGAGACGCACCCCGCAGGGCATAAAGAAAAGCGGCTGTCAGATACCGGGATTTCAGCGTATCTCTGCGCTGTACGATACCGAAATCCGCTTCTTGTCCCTTGGGGTGCATCCTGTCTTTGCGCCAAAGTGGCTCTGTTTCTGCTGCAAATACGGTGATTTGAGCCACATCTCGGCGTTTTGGCTCAGCCGAACATTTCAAGGTCATCCAGCACACTCTTTTCATTTTCAGTTTGCTGCTCCTCGGTCAGCTCGAGTTGTACCTGTTCAAAAACAGAAGATGCCGCAGCAAACGACACCTCCTGCAATTCCTCCCGTATGACCTGCCGAATATCATCCAGCAAAAAGCCGTTTACGGATGACTGGCGCTGCATTTCGTTTAAGACCGCCGTTACCATAAAAGCGTTGCGGGATTTATCCAGCGACTGTAAATACTTTGCGGCGTTTTCTTCCATCGGCTTGTCCAAATCAAACCGCACATTGATCCGATATTTGCTCATTTCTTCGCCTCAGCTTTCATCTGTGCCTCGGACAGATATTCATATCCCTTTGCGGCGGCGCAGATGTCCTCAACGAATTTCACCCGGTCGGCGCTGAACTTATAAAAATTCTTTACAAGGCAGCCGCCTCCGCCGGTCACATACAAGGTCGTTGTATTCTCATCGTAGCCGTGCTCACGAAGTCTGCGGAAGATGTCCCGTACATACTCGGCGGCGACGCTCTTGATGATTTTCAGGTCGGCAGGCGCAATATTTGCCGTGCCGGTGATCAGCACCTCGTCGATGATGGCATCGTTGATCTCCCGCTGTGTTCTCTGCATAAACGCCTCACGAACTGCAAGCGTACACTGGTAGGTCCCGAATTTTTCGGTGAACATCTTGCCCTGCTGCGGCTTGCCGTTGATCATATACAGGGTGTTCATCGTGCCGTTGCCGATGTCGGCAATCAGGTTGACGCCTTTCAGAGTGGTGGCAAAGCCGGCAATAGCGGCGTACCCCTGCGGATAGATACGCACATCGTCGATGTAGAGGTGGTAGTCCGCCTTTTTGTAGGAGAACTCCACCTCGGCATTCTTCATCAGATATTCCTTGAAGTCCGCCTTTTGCCCGCTTGTCCAGGTCAGGGGCAGACCGGCGGCAATCACAATGTGCGCCTCGGTAAGATTTTCGGCCTTCAGCTCCTTGGCGATTGCCGCAAGGGTCAGCACATAATAATCCTCGTCCTTGATTTTGTCCGGTGCAAATTCCTTGTGCCCCTCGCCGATGAGATAATACCTGCCGCCGTAGACCAGCATATCCGCCGTGAACAGTGGCTCGTGGTCATAGGCGGTGATGCCGGTGGGAAAACAGAAATTGGCCGTTTTCATATTCCCGTACCCGTGGTCGATGCCGATGATTTTTGTGTTGTGGATTGTTTTCATCATAAGTCCTTTCCTGCGCATAGCGCATTTCAAAATATTTCGGATAACTCTTTTTCGGGCGGTTATCCATTGATCCCGTTTTGCCGTAAGATTTCTGTGTACAGTTCCTTTTCAGCCGGTAATACCGCTTTCAGAAAATAGTTGCAGTAGATACCGTACCGAGAAATGAGCTGCACGCATTTCGTTTCCTCACCATCATCCAGCAGCAGACAGTTGCCCTTATAGCAATTACAGCAAGCTTTGTGCACAAGGGCGTTGATTTTTGTCCGCTGCTTCGGCGTGATTTTGAGTACCATAACATAAACCTCCTTTCTGTTTTTCGGGCAGCAAAAAGCCGCCGAGTGTGACCTCGACGGCTCGATGACTGCCTTCTGTATATTGAATGGGGGAAACGGCTGAAAAGGGTATGTTTATAGCAACACAGTAAAAATGCTGTCCGCAACATCGGGAAAAAGCCTTGAATATCAGGCGCTTTTCTGCTACAATTATATAGAACAAATGTTTCTATTTGACGATTCGCAGAAAAAACATCTTGGCTTTTCATCACCGCAAGACCGGTTTATGGGACACTTGGCTTGATAGAATATAGAAGGAGGCAGGGCGTATGAGCGATGGACTTGGCTTTCTTACTGCCGTTTACCGGGACGGTCGTGTACATATAGGCGGCAAAAGCTACCCGGCAGGAACCTTTGCGGTGCAGCTTTTGAATCAGTATTATAAGGATGACACGGCGGCGAGAATCGCCGTGTTCCGGCAAAGTAACTGGAATGTGCAGGAGCAGCTATGCGCCGGGTATCTGAACGAAACAGATTTTATTAAGGCCGGAAAGGAGATTCTGACAATTCTGCAAACCCTGCCGAAGCTCAAGCCATTTTCCTCCTTGGACATTGCAGCGGAGAAGCAGCGAATTGCAGAGCTATTCACGGAAGGCAACGCTGCTGCCCTTTCCGACTATCTGCGGCGCAGGGCAGCAATAGCACAATTCGATGGTGTGTTCTCTCCCGAATACGATAAGGCTCTATTTAAAAATGGTGAAACGATGTGCGCAACCGTTTTAAGTACTCTCCGCTTTTATGATGCTATCCCGGAGGACATGCGCAAGGCTTTTGAACAGCTCAAGAAATTCGTTTCCCGTGTGGACGAAGCCGACCGTTTTGATGAGCAGCATTTGCTGCCCATTGCTACGGAGATATTCGGGACGAATTCATTTCCCTTGCACACGGAATATATTGCTCTCCCGAAACGGCGAAACAGTCGCATCCTTGTCACTGCCCGAAGAATGACCTTTGAGAGCTATTACAGCTTTGTGCTGACGGACTTCTTTGAAGGACTGCACCACGGGCATTACCCGAGGCAGTGCGAGGTTTGCAAGCAGTATTTCCTGATGCAGAACGCACGGCGGCAGAAATACTGCACCTACGGTACGGCACCTGAATTGTACCACGGTGAAAAGATCAGCTGCCGCCGGTACGCCATCATTCAGGGCAAAGCGGAGCGGGCAAAGGATAACTCGCTGAAGGCCGCCTATGACCGCCGTTGCTCGGCGATACGCTCCGAAAAGAGCCGGGGAACGATCTCTGCCGAGTTTGCACAAGTAGCGCAGGAGCTGGCAAAACGCCGGTTGGAACAGGCGGAGGAGGATGATGCCTACGCCAAAACAAATTACTTTACCGACTTGGAGCGTACTAAGCTGTACGCTGACACGGGCAAAAGAATGAAATGATGGGAGGTGCATCCGGTGTCTGAAGAACAGAATGAAGTTTTAGAGCAACAGCGGTATCTTTTGGAGCGCCGGATGTACCGCCTTGACCCTGCGCCGCCGAAGCTGCCAGCCCAGGAATACATTGTCCGCTATCTCACCGAAAAAAAGGACAAGTATCTGACTTGGTACCTCCACGATCAGGAGCCTGCGCTTAATAAGCTGGCGCAGGCCGCCTGCGAGCGATACGCTATGACGGAGCATTTTGCGGACATCAAACAGGCGGCGGTGTGCGGTATCCTGGCCGCCCTTCAAAAGTACGATCCGGCTGCTGGTACACCGTTTGCCGCTTTTCAAAAGCGGTATATACAGGACGGTATTGATGATTACATCCGCACGGCGCAAATCGGTGTTATCACCATGACGACAGATACCTATCCCGTCCTGCGGCGCATTATGGCGATTTACCATCTAAACGGCGATGATTGCAGTGACAGCTGCATCCAGCGAATTGCCGATGAAACCGGAATGGGCGAAAAGAGCGTCCGCAAGTATATTACGATAGGCACGCTGAATGAACGCCGAGTAGATTTTTACCGGCAGTACGATGAGGATGGCGAGGAAACGGCGGAAGACATTTCGGTGGACACCACCTCTCAGCCAGACAAGATGTATTTCCGGGCGGTGCTATATGACGCGCTGCATCAAGCATACGGCAGCCTGACCTACCGGGAACAGCGCACGGTTGCCAAGCATCTTGGCTTCTGCGATACCTGCTGGTCGGTCAGGAAAGCAGTGCTGATAAACGGTGAAATTGAGTACAAGCCCATAAAGCCCATGACCTTTGAAGAAATTTCCCACTCCGCCAGCCGCAAGTCGGACAAGGCCTCCGAGCGGACATACAATAACGCTTTAGAGAAAATGCGGAAAGCTCTGCTTTCCTATCTTGAACTGTGGGAATAAATCAAACCATATAAACGCAAAAAGCCCCGATGAGCACAGAGAAAATCTGAAACTCATCGGGGCTTTCTTTTATATCCACACATTCGATTTTCGTCACCGCATTTTCTACAATGATCGGTGACAATTTTTGTTTTCATACTTTTCGAGTAGAATATCAGAAAAACTCGGAGGTAAATATGATGAAAGGACTAAGAATTACAACCAAAGATATTGCCGGATTCAGAGAGCATCTGATTTTGGAGGAACGGAGTGTAGCAACCATTCAGAAATACATTCGGGATATCAAGGCATTTGCGAAGTACGCAGAAGGATCGGTCACAAAGGAAACCGTCATTGCTTACAAGAAGCACTTGCAGGAGCATCACGCCGTGCGGAGCGTTAATTCCATGCTGGCCAGCATCAACAGTCTGTTTGTGTTTCTTGGCTGGCACGATCTGAAGGTAAAAGCCCTGAAGCTGCAGCAGCAGGTCTACTGTCCAGAAGAAAAGGAACTGACCAAAGCGGAATACACCCGACTTTGCAAAGCGGCGCAGCGTAGGCACAACGAACGGCTGAACCTCATCTTGCAGACCATCTGCGGCACCGGCATCCGGGTCAGCGAACTGCAATTCATCACCGTGGAAGCGGCCAAATGCGGTGAGGCGGTGGTGCGCTGCAAAGGCAAAACCCGCGCGGTGTTTATCGTGCGGGAGCTGAGACAAAAACTGCTCCGCTATGCTGCGGAGCAGAATATTCAGAGTGGAATGATTTTCGTGACCCGCACGGGCAAGCCGATAAGCCGCACGAACATCTGGCGGGAAATGAAGGCGTTATGCGTGGAGGCGAATGTCAATCCACAAAAAGTGTTTCCCCATAACCTGCGCCACCTGTTCGCCCGTGTATTTTACGGTATCGAGAAGGATATTGCCAAGCTTGCTGACATTCTCGGTCACTCAAGCATTAACACCACACGAATCTACATCATTTCCACCGGCATAGAGCACCGCCAGCGCATGGAGAATATGCACCTAATCCTATGAAAAAAGCCGCCAAAAGCGGCGGCAAATACATAATCGGTATTATGTTGTAGCTCTGCATGAGAATAGTCGAAAACAACCTATTCATATAAATAAAGTGTATATCATTTCCCAATAAAAAGCAAGTGTTTTAACGAGAAAAGTATGATTAGTGAGAGAGTTGTCGATTTTCATACAATACAAATAAGCCTTTTCAAACAAAAAATGAAAAGGCTTGGCTTCCTATGCGCTTTTTTCAAATTTGACGCCTCGCAGTATGAATGCGGGTGTCTATTTTTATCTTGCTTTACAACATAATACCGATTATGTTGCACTCGAATTAATTAGGAGGAGGGAGTTCAATGGCACCGATTGCTTCCATTATCAAATACGAAGGTGATAATAGCACCTTTATTTGGAAGCACCCCTGTGAGGACTTCAACACAGCGTCTCAGCTGATTGTCCACGAATCTCAGGAAGCAATTCTCTTTCTGAATGGACAAGCACTTGACTTGTTTGGGCCGGGACGGCACACGCTGGAAACAGAGAATATCCCCATTCTGCGTCATCTGATCAACATTCCGACGGGCGGTGTGAGCGCTTTTCACTGCGAGGTCTATTTCATCAACAAGACCGAGCAAATGGCAATTCGCTGGGGAACGGACAGCAAGGTGCAGTATGTAGAGCCTACATATAAATTCCCACTTTCCATTGGCGCAAGTGGCGAAATGTCCCTCTGCGTAGATGATTCCCGCAAACTGCTTGTCAAATTGGTCGGCACAGAGCGCATACTCGATCGCCAGCAGCTGACAGCCTATTTCCGCAGTATCCTGATGACCAAGGTAAAAACCTACATTGCGCAGACAATGCGGGCTAATGCCATCAATATTTTTGAAATCGATGAGAGCCTTGAGACATTCTCGGCAGATATTCAGCAGAGGTTGATTCCCGATTTTCTTGATTATGGTGTGCAGCTCAAGCGCTTCTATGTCACTACGGTAGTCAAGCCGGACGGCGATCCACAGTACGAGAAATTCAAGGAGCTGCATTTTAGGCAGTATGCAGATATAGCAGAAGCGAAGCTGAAACAGCAGACCGATGTGATCCATGCGCAGACCGAAGCGCAGAAGGTTGTCATTGATTCTCAGGCGCAGGCAACCAAGCGGATGCAGGAAGGCTACACCTATCAGCAGGAGCGTGGATTTGATGTGGCGCAGGATGCCGCCAAAAATGAAGGCGCAGGCCAGTTTTCCAATATGGGCATCGGACTGGGAATGATGGCAGGCGTTGGTGGCACAGTAGGTGGCATGGTTGGCGGAGCTGTGTCTGACGCATTTGCGGGGATGACGACACAACCGCAAGCGGCAGCAAATCGCTTTTGTGACCAATGCGGAGCTGAGTTGACGCCCGGTGCAGCATTCTGCGATGAGTGCGGTGCGCCGCAGGCGGCTTCTGACACCTGTGCAAAATGCGGCTTTAAGTTCACAAAGCCGGGTAAGTTCTGCCCCAAATGCGGCGCAAAGAGGGAGGGCTGACGATGAAAAAGAATAGCTCAAAGGGCTATCTCATTCTTGGCATCCTGTTCATCTTGGTCAGCGTGATTGCGTTTGCTGTTCCCGCAGCAAAAACAGCAGCATTTTGGATTTCTTACGCATTTACCGTGGTCGCATTTGCCGCCCAGATTATCATTTGGAACGCAGCTCTTGGACGCAGCGAATCCTTGAAAAGCAAGTTTCTTGGTTTGCCGGTCCTTCATATTGGTATTGTATATCTTGTGGTTCAGGTCGTTGCTCTCATCGTATTTCTGTCTATCCCTACACTCCCGATTTGGAGCGCAGTCGTTGCCTGTGCAGTGATTGCAGGCGTATCTGCCGCCTGTATGATCGCCTCCGATGTTGGGCGCGGTGAGATTGAACGGGTATCTGCAAAGGTGCGGGAAAAGACTTTCTATATCAAGCAACTGCAGGCGGATGTCGAACTACTGGCCAGCGCTGAGACAGATACCGCAACAAAATCATCGTTGACGCAGCTGGCAGAGAAAATACGCTATTCCGATCCTATGAGTGACGAGCAGTTGGCGGATATTGAAAACCGAATCACGGAGAAAATCGCTGAACTAAAATCCTCTACGGACAAAGTGGAGATTATTAACGAACTCGATTCGCTTTTGGACGAGCGAAATAGGAAAATCAAAATTATGAAGTAAAGGATGATATTCGTGTGTGCAGATAGGATTGAAAAGCTCTATGAGGAAGCAAGTCAAAAAGCGAGCAAAAATAAGGATCGGCAGGCATATATACGCCCTTGTGAATTTGGTTTTGAGGCTACGAGTGATGGCACCCATGCTTGCGCCGAACTTCTAAAAAGTGACCCAAGATTTAAGAAAGTCGAGATTATTGGAAAGAATTCATTGGATATAACACTTTATTAAAAGAAAGGAATACAGAAAATGAAGCAGCTAACTTGTGAAATGTGCGGGAGCACTAATTTGATGAAGCAGGACGGTATCTTTGTATGTCAATCCTGTGGAACAAAGTATTCTGCGGAAGAAGCAAAAAAGCTGATGATAGAAGGCACCGTCGATGTCACTGGTAGTGCAGTAAAAATAGATTCATCAGAGGATATTAACAATCTTTTTATACTTGCACGCAGAGCAAAAGCTGCGGGTGACTTTGCGTCTGCCACAAAGTACTACCAAATGATTACAGTCAAGGATCCCAAAAACTGGGAAGCTTATTTGCTCCCCATATGCTTCAGATTAACTGAATGTAGTGTACAAGAGCTTTACCATGAAACAAAAATCATGGCCAAATGCATCGATGAAGCTTTTCAGCTCATAGTTGATAATGTAAAGGATTCAGATTCTCGCCAGAAAGCTGTCAATGAAGTGGCAACGACATGCTGTGCATTAGGCAAAATGATCCATGATCGGACAGAAAGCGTATTTCAAGGCTTATCTCCGGAGGCACAGCAAGCAAATCTCAGTGTCAAGATGGGGAATGACCTTGCAGAATTATTGATTGACAAAACCTTGGCGGATAACATATGTGATTTTTTTGCTGACGATGAACCGATAATGCGTAATACCGGTATTTTTGTTTTGAAGAGGCGCCTTGCTGTGGGGCTGAACGAAGAATATACAAATAAATATGCCGCAATTATTAGAAAATACGAGCCGGATTATCAGATACCAGAGCGCCCGAAAACCGACAAGAACACATCGAGTGGCTCAAATGCATCGACTGGCGGTTGCTATGTGGCTACCGCAGTTTATGGCTCTTATGATTGTCCGCAGGTCTGGACACTTCGTCGTTATCGTGACTACACCCTTGCAGAGACTTGGTATGGTCGTGCATTCATTCATACTTATTATGCAATCAGCCCCACGCTGGTAAAGTGGTTCGGACATACCGAATGGTTTAAGAAAATGTGGAAGGGCAAGCTTGACCGCATGGTGGCAAATCTGAAAGCCGACGGTGTTGAAGATACGCCTTATGAGGATAGAAAATGGTAAGTGGCAGCGGCATTCACTTCAACAATTTGGATTCGAATTTATTGAAGCGAATGCAAGAGGCAGAGCTGTTTACTCGAAGATTTGGATCGTTTTCAAAAACGGATTACGAAGTCCTGATGTTTACCATTTTTCTGGATTCTCTGCCAGCGCCGCTTAGAGATTATGATATAAGCATTGCACTAGGGATAACCGAAAGCAAGGTTCGCAATCTTCGGGTGAAATCCCAGTTGATGTATCCGAGAAAGCTTGAGTGGGCGGAGGAACTGGTCAAGAGCATCGAACACGGATATTATGATCGTACTACAGGCCAAATAACTGTAACTTTTGAAGATCCGTCAATTCAAAATCTTATGAAAAATAAGATTGAAGAAAGTTTTGGGACCGTTGGCCAAACTTTGAACATAAAGCAGTTAGTCCTGCCGAGTGGGAATAGTATCAAGCAGTTTTCGGGTTAATAAAATAATTATTAGGCGGCAGGGAGACTACTCTGCCGCTGATTTTTTTGAAAAAAATAGATTTGTGTGTCACCTTTTACATCGCCTGTGCATCTATATATCAGAACAGCAAAACGGTGGTATGGTAATGGTATTTAGCAGCATACAATTTATCTTCATATTTATGCCGATATTCTTCGGATGTTATTATATTGCGCCTGATAAAATAAAGAATATTGTATTGCTTATCGGCAGTTTATGTTTTTACTTTGTAGGAACAATCCATAACCCTGAACATTTTATAATTTTTATTCTCAGCATTGTTGCGGATTTTGCGGTTGGTATATGGATTGAAAGATTTCCTGCACGCAAGAAGGTATTATTAACCATAGGTGTCATATTACATATAATCAGCTTTGTTGTATTTAAGTATTCCGGTTTTGTAATAAATGAAATAGATAGATTAAATCCGAACTTTCATTTTGCGGCAGATATTGTATTGCCTATCGGCATCTCTTTTTACACCTTTCAAGGAATTTCATACATTGTTGATGTTTACAGAGGAAATGCAAAAGCAGAAAGGAGTTTGCTTAGATATGCTGTATATATTTCAATGTTTGAGCAACTTATCGCCGGTCCGATTGTCACTTACGGTCAAGTAGAAAAGGAACTGTATAAGCGGCAAATCAAAACATCATCTGTGCTGAGAGGTATCGGCATATTTATTTTCGGATTAGGATTAAAAGTGCTACTTGCTAATCCTATCGGAAAACTGTGGTCGCAGACTTGTGCGATTGGGTTTGAAAGCATATCTACACCGCTTGCGTGGATGGCGATAATAGCATTTTCTTTTCAAATATATTTTGATTTTTTCGGTTACTCCCTGATGGCTATAGGTCTTGGAAAAATGCTCGGATTCAAGCTACCGAAAAACTTTGACCACCCATATACAAGCCTTACCATGACAGAATTTTGGCGGCGGTGGCATATGACACTTGGGGCTTGGTTTAGAGAGTATGTATATATCCCTCTTGGCGGAAATCGCAACGGCAAAATTGCTACTGTCAGAAATCTGCTTATCGTATGGTTGCTTACGGGGTTGTGGCACGGCGCAGGATATCATTTCGTTTTATGGGGCACGGTTTTATTCCTCATCATCATTCTCGAAAAATTCTTTATAGGAAAATATCTTAATAAAATGCCTGTCATTGCACACCTTTATATGCTCATATTGATTCCGATTACTTGGGCGATATTCGCTATTGAGGACATAGGGCAACTGGGAGTGTTTTTTGCTCGATTGTTTCCGTTTTTCGGTCAAGGCGTATGGTCGACATTTCGGTATGACTACCTAAAATACTTGAACCTATATTATCCGTTTTTTATTGCAGGCATATTGTTATCGACAAGATTACCGTTCCGCATTTTGCAACGAATCAAAAGCCGTGTCATTATCGGCTTGATTCTTGCAGTAATACTCGGTGCAAGCGTTTATTGTATGTACCGTGGCTTTGATGATCCGTTTTTATATTTTAGATTTTGAGAGGTAAAGAAAATGAAAAAGTCAAATTTCGTTACTCTTTTGTCCTTATGTTTTTTAGTTGTTGCTGTTATACTGTTTATGATTTTTTGGAAAACCCCATCTTCAAGCTCCGGCACAGAAACCGACAACAATTCGGTAACGCAAAACGATATTATATCGACTCCCAAAGACACCTTAGAAGATACAAAGTCTACGCAAACAGAGGGTGGTTACGAAGCGAGTACATCTATAACAGAAACATCCACAACGGGAAATATAACAACGCAACCAAACGGCGATATTTCTATGGATGATGCTCTGTTCATCGGTGATTCAAGGACAGTGGGACTTATGGAGTATGCAGGTATCGACGGAGCAGACTATTTTTGCACGGTGGGAATGAGTGTTTACAACATTCATAAAAAGCCTGTTTCTGTTCCCAATGTCGGCAAGGTGACTTTGACGGAGTTGCTAAATAGCAAAAAATATGGTAAAATATATATCATGCTCGGCATCAATGAAGTGGGATACAAATTTAGCAACACCATCGAAAAATACCGTGAGTTGATTGAATTTGTTAAAAGCAAACAATCCGATGCTGTTATTTTCATACAAGCAAATCTGCACGTTACGAAAAGTCGTTCGGATAGCGATAAGGTGGTAAACAATACTGCTATTAATGGGTTAAATGCAGAATTGGCAAAACTCGCTGACGGAAAAAGCAAATTCTATCTTGATGCCAATATTCTGTTCGATGATAAAACAGGCGGACTATCTTCCGACAAATCGAGTGACAGCACACATCTTTATGCTAAATATTACAGTGAGTGGGGCAAATGGATCATAAGACAAACGGCTTCTCTAATCGGGGAGGGATGATTTTGACCGACAAAGACGCATTTTGCGAACATATACGGCTTTGTGAAAACGCCATGTATTCGTTGGCTTTTTCTATCGTCAGGAACGATTCGGATGCAGGTGAAATCATCAGCGAATCCATATACCGAGCCTATAAGAATTTAGACACACTAAAAAACGAAAAATCTTTTAAGCCGTGGATGTTGCGTATTGTTCACAATACAGCGGTTGAAATGATTCGCAAAAACACAAAGATTATAACCTCCGAGGAAACACCGAACATTCCCGATGACAATCCCGAAATTGAAATAACTGCAAGGCTTACAATTCGTGAGGCTGTAAACAGTCTTAAGCAACCCTATCGTACAGTTGTTGTACTGTTTTATTATGAAAATCTTTCGGTATCAAAAATCGCACAAATTACCAGTACGAATACGGTAACTGTTAAAAAGCAACTTTCCCGTGCCCGAAAGATGCTGCGAGAAGTTTTGAGGGAGGATTTTAACGGATGAATGATTTTGATAAATATATACAAAGCAAAGCGGCAAAAGAACAGACGGACATTCCCGATTCTGTGAAAAGCCGTATAGAACAAACACTTGCCGATTTGCCTGAAAAGAAACCTGTTATAAAACAAATTCGTATATTGCCCCGTATTGCAGTGTCTGCAGCTTGCGTTGTATTTGTAATACTTTTCTTATTGCCTAATGTGAGCGTAACATACGCACAGGCCTTGGAGCCAATTCCTGTAATTGGGGATATAGTTCGGGTGGTAACTATCCGTAATTATTTTTACTCTGATGATAAACACGAAATGGATATTGACGTACCGAAAATAGAGAGTGAGGATGGCGAAGCTGTTGATTATATAAACAAAGATGTCAGTGAGCTTACAACTGCTCTTGTAAATCAGTTTTATAAAGACCTTGAAATTACAGGGAATAATGGCTATGGCTCTATCCACGTTGATTATGAAGCGACAACGAATACAGATCGTTGGTTTACGCTCAAATTATCTGTAAGTGAAACGGCGGCAAGCAGTAATACTTATTTTGAATTTTATCACATTGATAAAAAGCAAGGAAAGATAGTCGAGCTTGGCGACCTGTTCAATACCGATAAATTTTCCGATATTCTTGTGGCAGAAATCAAAATGCAAATGCAAGAGCAAATGGCAAACGATGAAAATATCTCATATTGGATAAATAATAGTGGGATAGGCGAAGAATTTGCAACTGTCAGTGCAGACCATAATTTCTATTGGAATGAAAACGGCGATTTAGTAATTATCTTTGATGAATACGAGGTTGGTCCCGGCTCAATGGGAACTCCCGAATTTGTTATAGATAGAGATGTCATTAAGGATATTTTAAAATCGGAGTTTAAAGACATTATTTTATAATGTGGAGGTTATTTCTTTTACAGAATGATATGGTACAATTGATGGGTAACAAATAAAAAAGAGAAAAACAACTCAAATGTGATATGATGTTAAGTAACTACACAAAACACATATTCAAAGGAGTTGTTTTTCGTGATTAGTATAGCATCAAAAGCACGGTTTCGTCAACGGGTAATTCGGTATGCGGAAAAACACGGAGTAACTGACGCAAGCATACGCCACCGCGTAAGCCGCAAGGCGATCTATGAATGGAAAGCCAAATACGATGGACACTGGAAAAGTCTGATGGATAAATCTCATCGTCCTCACAGTCACCCGAGCGAACACACCGAGGAAGAGTATAACCTCATCGAAAGATATTATCGCCGCAACAAAGAAGACATGATCGTACTGTGGGATAAGCTGCGTGAAAAAGGATATACACGTTGTTACAAGAGTATGCTGCGTGCCATTAAGCGAATGGGGTTAAGTGAGACGCTGGAAAAGCGCAAAGGATATAAAGCAAAGCCATATCAAAGAGCGAAGTATCCCGGTCAAAAAGTCCAGATAGATGTGAAATATGTGCCGTCCTGCTGTGTAACAAATGGACAAAAATACTACCAATACACAGCAGTAGATGAGTGTACCCGCTTTTGTTTTCGAGAATTATACGACGAACACAGCACTTACAGCTCGTTGGATTTTTTAAAGAAAGTAATTGAATACTTTCCGTTCCCGATCAGAGAAATACAGACGGATAACGGAACTGAATGGACGAATGCGTTATTGGTGAAAACGGCAACACACAAGACAATGTTTGAAAACTATCTTGAGGAGAATGGAATCCTTTACCATCGAATCCGCGTGGCAACACCGCGTCATAACGGCAAGGTGGAACGCCAGCATCGGATTGATGGAGTGCGTTTTTACAGCAAAATGCGAATGTACAGTTTGGAGGACGGCAGAAAACAAATCGCCAAATACAATCGCATTTCAAACCGAATTCCGAAATGCTGTTTGAATTTCAGAAGTCCGAAAGAGGTGTTGGAGGACTATCTGGCGGTGATGTGAGCCGCGCCGAATTTGGGTGTTTTTCGTCGCCTTCGGCTCCTCAAAACACCCAAATTCGTTCCAACCACATACTTCATCATATTTTTTTGAGAAAAGTGTCACCCATCATTGACGACTGCACAAATGTGGAGGTTATTTCTTTTACAGAATCTATTGAAAAAAACGACAATTAGCGTGTATAATATCATTGTTGGCGTGACAACACGATGACAACAAAAATCTTGATAGTCTGTATTTTGCGGATAATCTGAACACTCCCGATAATGTGTGCAAAAATACCCATACAAAATTGTTTAAGTTACAGTTTTCGGGAGCGAGTGGGAATAATACCAAAAACGCTGAAAACCCGCATAAACACTGGGTTTTCGAGGTTTCAAAAAGCCTCGTGACAACGTTTTGACAACAATTTCAGATTATTCATAAATAAAGAGCTAACAGATTTTTGTTACAAAGTCGGGTCTGTCCCAAATTCTGTGTAAAAACCGCAGGGCAGTGTAAAATAGAGCAAAATATTTCAAGGCGGGAGCGGCGGCAGCTGCTGCCGCCTTGTCTACAAAATAACAGCAGTCTGAGGGCATGTCAAGGGCGGAGGCGTCAGCCTCCGTTCATCTCGACCCTTGACATGCCGGTATGCAGTCGGTCACTCCGGCATGCGATCCGCAAAGAATACAGTCAGTTGAGCGTGGATCACGCTCCAGTCCTGCCGTCTGCCAGTCCATTTCTTCGTGATATCCATCATGGCCAGGTAGAGCATTTTCAGCAGGCTGTCATCCGTGGGAAACACGGATTTTGCCTTGGTCACCTTCCGAAGCTGGCGGTTGAAGCCCTCGATGGTATTGGTCGTATAGATCAGGCGGCGAACCTCCTGGGGGTACTTGAAATAGGTGCTGAGATTCGGCCAGTTATCGCGCCAGGACTGAGAGATTTTGGGGTATTTCTTGTCCCAGCGCGCGGAGAAAGCATCCAGAGCGTCCAGAGCCGCAGTCTCATCCACCGCGGCGTAGACCGCCTTCAAATCCGCCATGAGCGCCTTTATGTCCTTGTAGGATACATATTTGCTGGAATTTCGGAGCTGATGGATGATACAGTTCTGAACCTCTGTCTTGGGGAACACCGCTTCGATCGCTGCGGAAAACCCGGTCAAATTGTCCGTGCAAGCGATAAAAATATCCTCAACGCCCCGGTTTTTCAAGCTATTGAGTACCGTTGCCCAGAATTTGGCGCTCTCATTTTCACCGACCCACATACCCAGAACATCCTTCTTGCCGTCCAGATTGATGCCAATGGCGATGTACACAGCCTTCTTGACGATCTGACCCTCACTTCGAACATGATAGTGGATGGCATCCAGGAAAACCACTGCGTATACGCTTTCCAAAGGCCGCTGCTGCCATTCTTTTGCGATGGGAAGGATCTTATCCGTAATGCGGCTTACGGTTGTATCTGAGACTTCTACGCCGTAGATATCCTGGATATGCGCCTCGATGTCACCAGTGGTCATGCCCTTGGCGTACATGGACAAGATCTTTTCCTCAATGTCTTGGCTAATACTGGTCTGGTTTTTCTTCAGCACCTTGGGCTCAAATTCGCCTTTCCGATCACGAGGTACGGACACCTCCACATCGCCAAAGCTGGTCCGCAGTGTTTTGCTGCTGTGACCATTGCGGCTGTTGTCCGTCTCCTTGTTTTTGTAGTCATACTTGCTGTAGCCGAGTTCATCATCCAGCTCTGCCTCCAGACCGTTTTCCATGAACTCGGCAATGGTTTCCTTGAACAGGCTCTGGATGTCCTCCATGCTGCCTATGTTCGCTATCTGCAGCAGTTCTCTGATTTTTTCCCGACGCGCGTTTTCTTCGGGGGTGCGATTCTTTCTAGCCATTATAAAAACCTCCAATGTGGTGCTTCTATTCTACACCACATCGGAGGTTTACACAAATTTTGGGATGGTCTC